>NZ_CABVHQ010000016.1 GCF_902497895.1 Pseudomonas fluorescens | reverse complement strand
GCGGATGCGTTCTACCTGGAAAACCGCGATAGCCGGTTTTAGGGCCGCTTCGCGACCCAGCGGGGGCAAGCCCCCTCGCCACAGGTAGGGTGTTCGACCAGCGAGATATGTAGATACCTATGCCCCTTGGGGAGAGGGTTGGGGTGAGGGGTGGTTCCTAAGCCTGACCAACAATCGGCAGCGCTCACCAAGAGCGGTTATTCGTATTGAGGAACGGTATCAGCCAAACAACCAATACCCCAGCAACGTCAACACGACAACTGCCAGCACTGGCCGCAAAATTCTATAGAGCTTCGGATTGCGGCGTTTCCACTGTTTGATCACGCCGCTGAAGCTGTCGCTTGAGCGCTTGCTCCAGGCATAGAGCTGATTGATCCCGCCGACCCGTTCGTCATCGAGGTTCTGTGGTGCAGTGGCGCGTCCCAGCAGGCCACTGATCCAGCGGTTGATGCCTGTCATAAAGCGGTTGCTCAATGGGCGCTCGATATCACAGAACAGGATGACCCGGGTCTGGTCCGTCTCGTTCTTGACCCAGTGCACGTAGGTTTCGTCGAACATCACGTCCTCGCCATCGCGCCAGGCATATTCCTGACCGTCGACGAAAATCCGGCAATTGTCGGAATTGGGTGTCGACAACCCCAGGTGATAACGCAGGGAGCCGGCGAATGGATCGCGGTGCGGGTTGAGGTGACTGCCGCCTGGCAGCAAGGCGAACATCGCACCTTTTACGTTGGGGACAGTATTGAGCAGCGCCACAGTTCTCGGACACAGCGCCTCGGCCGATGGCAGCGGTTTGTCGTACCACTTGAGGTAGAAACGCTTCCAGCCCTTCTTGAAGAACGAACCGAAACCGGCGTCGTTGTTTTTCTCGGCGGCGCGGATGTAGCCCTCGTCGAACAGGCGCATGGCTTCGTCGCGGATGACTTCCCAGTTGTCCTTGAGCACATCCAGCTCCGGGAACTTGCTGCGATCCAGATAGGGTTGGGACGGCACGCCAGAGAACAGGTACATCAAGGCGTTGTAAGGAGCGAACAGTGCCGAATGGTTGACGAACTGACGCAACACCGGCAAACGCGCCTTGCCACGCAAATGGACATACAGCGTGCTGCCCAAAAACAGCAGCAACACCGACACCTTGGCAGCGAAGGAATAACTCATGACCCTCTCCTTGAAAATCAGTAACGCTGCACCCTGTCATTTACCCGACACTGCAGCCTGCCATGATAAACACTACCGGCTTCGGGAAAAACCCGTTTGAATCAACATTCAATGTTGAGGAATACGTAATGAAGCACTGAATAACATAGGGTAGCTGAAGGAGAGCTGATACCGATCAGCAAATACCCTTTGCAGGTGTGCTCGGTCGGTGTAGGAGCTGGCGTAGCCTGCGATCTTTTCGAGCCAGTCGAAGATCAAAAGATCAAAAGATCAAAAGATCAAAAGATCGCAGCCTGCGGCAGCTCCTACGGGGGGGGAATGGGTTGCCGTCGTTATTGTTGAATCTCCTGCTCGGTGAACAGATCACTGAACAACATGCTAGACAAGTAACGCTCTCCCGAGTCCGGCAGAATTACCACGATGGTCTTGCCCTGCATTTCCGGGGTTTCGGCCAGACGTACCGCGACCGCCATGGCGGCGCCACAGGAAATGCCGCTCAAAATCCCCTCTTCCTGCATCAAGCGCAGGGCCATGGCCTTGGACTCTTCGTCGCTGACCAGCTCGACCCGGTCGACCATCGACAGATCGAGGTTTTTCGGTACAAAACCGGCACCGATGCCCTGGATTTTGTGCGGACTTGGCTTGATCTCTTCCCCGGCCAGTGCCTGAGTGATCACCGGCGAGACGATGGGCTCCACCGCCACCGACAGAATCGGCTTGCCCTGAGTCAGCTTGATATAACGTGACACCCCGGTAAGGGTTCCCCCGGTGCCCACGCCCGCGACCAGCACGTCCACCGCGCCATCGGTGTCATTCCAGATTTCCGGGCCGGTGGTCTTTTCATGGATCGCCGGGTTGGCCGGGTTATCAAATTGCTGCGGCATGAAGTACTGGGCCGGATCGCTGGCGAGAATCTCGGCGGCCTTTTCGATCGCGCCTTTCATGCCTTTGGCCGGTTCGGTCAGCACCAGCTCGGCACCCAGTGCCTTGAGAACTTTACGCCGCTCGATGCTCATGGACGCCGGCATGGTCAACACCAACCGGTAGCCACGGGCCGCCGCGACGAAGGCCAGGCCGATGCCGGTATTGCCCGAGGTCGGCTCGACGATGGTCATGCCAGGTTTGAGCTTACCGCTGCTTTCGGCGTCCCAGATCATGTTCGCGCCGATCCGGCATTTCACCGAATACCCGGGATTGCGCCCTTCGATCTTGGCCAGGATGGTCACGCCACGGGGTGCGATGCGGTTGATCTGTACCAGTGGCGTATTGCCGATGGAATGGGCGTTGTCTGCGTAAATGCGGCTCATGGCTGGGTCCTTATACAGCGTTGAAGAAGCATTCAAGGGTATGCCTCGGGCCCCATGGGCGTCCAGTTGCGACGAACGACTACTTGTTACAGCAGTCACAGGCTTTATACGGCGGAGACTTAACATTATGAAACGTCGCTACAGTTGGCCCCTCTGGACCCTGGCTGGCATAGTCGTGCTGCTGGTAGCGCTGCACATCGCCCTGCCCTTGCTGGTTCGCGACTACCTCAACGACAAACTGGCGGACATGGGTGACTACCGCGGCCAGGTTATCGATGTCGACCTGGCACTGTGGCGCGGCGCCTACCGGATCAATGGCCTGAAGATCGTCAAGGTCGACGGCAAGGTGCCGGTGCCTTTCGTCAATGCGCCGCTGATCGACCTTTCGGTGAGTTGGCATTCACTCTGGTACGACCATGCAGTGGTGGCCGAGGTGCTGTTCGTCAGACCGGAGCTGAACTTCGTCGACGGCGGTGCCAACAAGCAGGCCTCCCAGACCGGCCAGGGCACCGACTGGCGGGCACAATTGAGCAAGCTGCTACCCATCACACTGAACGAAGTGCGGATCAACGATGGACGAATCACGTTCCGCAACTTCAACTCGAAACCACCGGTCAACATGGACGCCACCCAGGTCAACGCCAGCGTCTACAACCTGACCAACGTGGTCGACGTCAAAGGCAAACGCGACGCCCGCTTCGAAGGTAAAGCCCTGCTGCTTGGGCACGCACCGCTGGAAACCACCGCCACTTTCGACCCGCTGAGCAATTTCGAAGAGTTCGAATTCCGTCTGCGCGCCAGGCACATCGAGCTCAAGCGCATGAATGACTTCGCCTCGGCCTATGGCAAGTTCGACTTCAATGCCGGTCATGGCGACGTTGTGATCGAGGCGCGGGCCAACAAAGGCCAACTCACAGGTTATATCAAACCGTTGCTCAGAGACGTCGATGTGTTCAATTGGCAGCAGGACGTCGAAAACGAGAAAAAAGGCCTGTTTCGTTCCGTATGGGAAGCCTTGGTTGGCACCACTGAGACAGTGCTCAAGAACCAGAGAAAAAACCAGTTCGCAACCCGCGTCGAGCTCAGCGGCAGCGTTCACCAGCGCGATATCAGCGCATTCCAGGCGTTTTTGCAGATCCTGCGCAACGGCTTCGTCCAGGCGTTCAACGCCCGCTATGAACAGTCAAAACCGTCGACTGACTAGTTTTTTCCAGTCATTTTAGAGGCTTGAGTGTCAGAACATCAGACATAGGTATGCGTTAGCGGCGGGCGTTATTGCGAGACCCTATCCAATGCCGGAACCACGCAAAAATGGCGCTTGGCCCTGACCGAGTCAACATGTGACGGCCCATTCAGAGACTGAATGGGCCGTCTGCGTTCACAGTCGACCGGGCGCCGCGTTATAGTCAGCTATAAGTTTTAATTCGCCCGCCCTGCTTTGCTCAGGTCGGCGTTACCGTTCGAGGAATTGCAGATGAAGTTCGAAGGCACCAGCGCATACGTCGCTACCGATGACCTGAAGCTTGCGGTCAATGCCGCCATCACGCTGGAGCGGCCATTGCTGGTGAAGGGCGAGCCGGGTACCGGCAAGACCATGCTCGCCGAGCAAATGGCCGAGTCCTTCGGCGCGCGGCTGATCACTTGGCACATCAAATCCACCACCAAGGCTCATCAGGGTCTCTACGAGTACGACGCGGTCAGCCGTCTGCGCGACTCGCAACTGGGTGTGGACAAGGTCCATGACGTTCGCAACTACCTGAAAAAGGGCAAACTCTGGGAAGCCTTCGAATCCGAAGAGCGGGTGATTCTGCTGATCGACGAAATCGACAAGGCCGACATCGAGTTCCCCAACGACCTGCTGCAAGAACTCGACAAGATGGAGTTCTACGTTTACGAGATCGACGAAACGATCAAGGCCAAGAAGCGCCCGATCATCATCATTACTTCCAACAACGAAAAAGAACTGCCGGACGCTTTCCTGCGCCGCTGCTTCTTCCACTACATCGCCTTCCCTGACCGCGTCACCATGCAGAGGATCGTCGACGTGCATTACCCGGATATCAAGAAGGATCTGGTCAGCGAGGCGCTGGACGTGTTCTTCGACGTGCGCAAAGTACCGGGCCTGAAGAAAAAACCTTCGACCTCCGAACTGGTGGACTGGCTGAAACTGCTGATGGCCGACAACATTGGCGAGGCGGTGCTGCGCGAACGCGATCCGACCAAAGCCATTCCGCCCCTGGCCGGCGCACTGGTGAAGAACGAACAGGACGTGCAATTGCTTGAGCGCCTGGCGTTCATGAGCCGTCGCGGCACTCGCTGATACTCCTTTTTTACGATCTCAAGGGCGACAGCCATGCTGCTCAACCTGTTCAATGAAATGCGCGCAGCCAAGGTCCCGGTCTCGGTACGCGAGCTGCTCGATCTGATCAATGCGCTGAAACAGCGGGTGATCTTCGCCGACATGGACGAGTTCTATTACCTCGCCCGGGCGATTCTGGTGAAGGACGAACGGCATTTCGACAAGTTCGACCGGGCGTTCGGCGCCTATTTCAATGGCCTGGAGAAGCTCGACGATCACCTTCAGGCGTTGATTCCCGAAGACTGGCTGCGCAAGGAATTCGAACGCAGCCTGAGCGATGAAGAACGTGCGCAGATCCAGTCCCTCGGAGGCCTGGACAAATTGATCGAGGAGTTCAAGAAACGCCTCGAGGAACAAAAGGAACGCCACGCCGGCGGCAACAAGTGGATCGGCACGGGTGGCACCAGCCCGTTCGGTTCCGGCGGTTTCAACCCGGAAGGCATTCGGGTCGGCGATGCCGGCAAACGTCAGGGCAAGGCGGTCAAGGTCTGGGATCAGCGCGAGTACAAAAACCTCGACGATTCGGTCGAACTCGGTACGCGCAACATCAAGATAGCCCTGCGTCGTCTGCGCAAATTCGCGCGCCAGGGCGCGGCGGAGGAGCTGGATATCGACGGCACCATCGACCACACCGCACGTGACGCCGGGCTGCTGAATATTCAGATGCGCCCGGAGCGACGCAATACCATCAAGCTGTTGCTGCTGTTCGATATCGGCGGCTCGATGGACGCCCATGTGAAGATCTGCGAGGAATTGTTTTCGGCCTGCAAGACCGAGTTCAAGCACCTGGAGTATTTCTACTTCCACAACTTCATTTATGAATCGGTGTGGAAGAACAACATGCGTCGCAGCTCGGAGCGGACCTCGACCCACGACCTGCTGCACAAATACGGCGCCGACTACAAAGTGATCTTCATCGGCGACGCCGCCATGGCGCCCTACGAAATCACCCAGCCCGGCGGCAGCGTCGAGCACTGGAACGAAGAAGCCGGTTATGTGTGGATGCAGCGTTTCCGGGAGAAGTACAAGAAGCTCATCTGGATCAACCCGTACCCGAAAGACACCTGGGGCTACACCGCCTCGACCAACATCGTGCGGGAGCTGGTTGAAGATCAGATGTTCCCGCTGACCTTGCGTGGGTTGGAAGAAGGGATGCGGTTCTTGTCGAAATGATGGGGTGATGGTCAAAAGATCGCAGCCTGCGGCAGCTCCTACGGGTTTTGCATACACCCGACAATTCGCGGGTGTATGCAACCTTTGTAGGAGCTGCCGCAGGCTGCGATCTTTTCCGGCTTCACGCAAATCTGCGCAAATATTCAACCTGCTGCTGATGCGCCGTCTCCTGCACCACAGGCGTCAGCCGCACTTGCATACCCGGCAGACACTGCGCCAGCCGCGCCAACGCCAACGGCGTCAACGCTCCCAACCGCGGATAGCCACCAATCGTCTGTCGGTCATTAAGCAGCACGATCGGCTGCCCATCCGGCGGCACTTGAATCGCCCCCAGCGGGATGCCTTCGGAAATCATCGGCTGGCCCTGGTACTGCAACGCCGGCCCCTGCAAACGAATGCCCATGCGATCGGCGCGGCTGTCGACCGTCCAGACGCTGTTGAAAGCATCGAACAGGCTTTGCCCACTGAACTCGCCAATCTGCGCTCCCAGCACCACCTCCAGTGGCAGCTTCAATTTGAAATCCGGGATTTGTTCGCGAGGCAATTCGCGCAACTCAACTGCCGGTCGCAAGTAACTCAGCTCGGCACCTTTGGCCAACGCCCGGCCAAAACCGTCAAGCCCTCCCAATTCTTCACGCACCACCGTGGCACAACTGCCCAGCACTTTGTTTGCGGCGAACCCACCCGGCGCGGCGAGATAAGCCCGTGCACCGAGCAGCGGCTGGGTGAACTGCAGGCGCTGGCCCTGCTTCAGGCTGAAAGCGCGCCAAGGTGCCAGAGGCTGACCGTCGAGTTGCGCGCCAAGATCCGCCCCGGCCAACGCCAGGCAGCAATCGTCTTGCGCCACCAGAGTAAAACCGCCGAGGGTGATTTCGACCACTGCCGCGTCCAGCGAATTGCCCAGCAGCCAGTTGGCCCAGGACATCGACACCCAGTCCAGCGCCCCACCCTGAGTCACTCCCAGATGCCGCACGCCGAAACGCCCGGCGTCCTGCAGCAGGCACAACGGCGTGCTGGCTTCGATCAATAAACGGCTCATGCCAGGTTCTCCTGCGGCGTGTCATCACCGCCCAGGCGGATGAATTCTGCATGATTGATGGCTTCGAAGCGCACCGTATCGCCCGGTTGCATCAGGCTGTAGCCGTCACGTTCGCGGTCGAACAACTTGCTTGGAGTGCGACCTATCAGGTTCCAGCCACCCGGAGACACCACCGGATAAGCAGCGGTCTGCCGCTCGGCGATGCCGACGCTGCCCGCCGCCACACGCTTGCGCGGCGTACTCAAGCGCGGTGCGGCCAGCGCCTCTTCCACCAGGCCCATAAAGGCAAAACCCGGCGCAAAACCCAAAGCGAAGACTTGATACTCGCGCTCGCTGTGGCGACGAATCACCTGATCGACCGTCAGCCCGCTGCGCTGAGACAGCAAATTCAGCTCAGGCCCGACGCTCAGGTCATACCAGACCGGCAACACATGGCACTGGCCGCGGGCCTGGGGGTTCGCCGCCAGATCGGTCAAGGCTTCGGCGATCAGTTCACGGGCCTGTGACGGCGTCAGCGCGCTCAGATCGTAATGCACCATCAAGGTCGTATAAGACGGCACCAGATCGATCAGATGCCTGCCGAACCCGGCGCGCAACCGCTCAGTGGCGGCGAGCATCCACGGCATATTGTCTTCGGTAATGACCTCAAACAGACGCACCATCAAGCAATCGACAGCCACTACTTCAATCCGCGGCTTCATGATTGAGTCTGCTGGTTCAAGGCTTCGCGGATACACCGCACGGCAGCCACCGAACTGGCATTGTCGCCATGTACACACAGCGTGTTGGCCTGCAGATGCAAGGCGCTACCGTCGCTGGCGACCAGGTTGTCGCCACGGGCAATGATCAGCGCCTGTTCAATGATTTTCTCGGGATCGTGGTGCACCGCCCCCGGCGACTGCCGCGACACCAGCCGCCCGGCACTGTCGTAAGCGCGATCGGCGAAGGCCTCGAACCACAGCGATACGCCATACTCATCACCCAGGGCTTGAGCCACACTGTTGTCGCGAGTCGCCATCAGCATCAATGGCAATTGCCGGTCATACGCGGCCACGGCCTGGATCACCGCCCGCAACTGCTCAGGGTTGGCCATCATGTCGTTGTACATCGCGCCGTGGGGTTTGACGTAACTCACGCGGCTGCCCTGAGCCCGGCAAATGCCATCCAGAGCGCCGATCTGATAGTGCAACAGGTCCTGAATTTCCTGCGGGGTACAAGCCATGGAGCGCCGGCCGAAACCCACCAGGTCCGGATAGGCCGGATGGGCGCCGATCTGTACGCCGTTGGCCAGTGCCAGGCTGACCGTCTTGCGCATGATGCTCGGGTCGCCGGCATGGAAACCACAAGCGATGTTGGCGCAATCAATGAAGGGCATTACCTCGGCGTCCAGACCCATGGTCCAGTTGCCAAAGCTTTCGCCGATGTCGCAGTTCAATAGCAGGCGGTTCATGGTGAACACTCCTGTAGGCCTTTGAATATTCTTGTGCTGGACCGTTCGTCAGCGTCCCTTGGATTACAAGCTACTGCGCATCGAGTTGTTTGCCCTGGGTTTCCGGCAGGCTCAGGGCCGCGAGAATCACCACGCCGTAAGAGACCGCCGCGAAAACCCCGATCCCCATGCCCAATGGGATTTTCTGGCTGAGCAGACCGATCAGCAGCGGAAAGAACGCCGCCAGCGCCCGGCCGATGTTGTAGCAGAAGCCCTGGCCCGAACCACGAATCCGGGTCGGGAACAGCTCGGTCAGGAAGGCGCCCATGCCACTGAAAATCCCCGAGGCGAAGAACCCCAGTGGAAAGCCCAGCCAGAGCATCACGCCGTTGCTGACCTGCAGCTGGGTATAGAGCACGACGATGATGAAGGAGCCGACCGCGAACAGGATGAAGTTCTTTTTGCGACCCAGAATATCGGTCAGATAGGCGCTGATCACATAGCCGACGTAGGAGCCGACAATCACCATGGCCAGATAACCGCCGGTACCCAGCACACTCAATCCGCGCTCGTTCTTGAGGAAGGTCGGCAGCCACGAGGTGATGGCGTAGTAGCCGCCCAGGGCACCGGTGGTCAGCAACGAGGCGCGCAAGGTGGTGCTGAGCATGCCTGGAGCAAAGATCTCGTAGAACTTCGCCGGCTTGCTCGGTTCCTGCTTGGCCTTGGCTTCACGATAGATTTCCGGATCCTTGACCAGGCGACGGACGAAAATCACGAAGATCGCCGGTACGATGCCCAACAGGAACAGCGCACGCCAGGCGTCTTCTGGCGGCAGCAGGGAGAACAGTATGGCGTAGAGAATTGCCGTCAAACCCCAACCCAGTGCCCAGCCCGATTGCACCATGCCCACGGCCTTGCCGCGATCCTTGGCGCGGATGACTTCGCCCATCAGCACCGCGCCGGCCGTCCATTCACCACCAAAGCCGAAGCCCATCAAGGTGCGGGAGATCAGCAGTTGCTCGTAGTTCTGAGCGAAACCGCAGAGAAAGGTGAAGAAGGCGAACCACAAAACCGTCAGCTGCAAGGTGCGTACGCGACCGATGCGATCGGAGAGAATCCCGGCGACCCAGCCGCCGATGGCCGAAGAGATCAAGGTGCTGGTGTGAATCAGCCCGGCCTCACCGGTGGTGATGCCCCACATGGCAATCAGGGTCGGCACGACAAAGCTGAGCATCTGCGTGTCCATGCCGTCCAGGCCATAGCCGATCTTGCAGCTCCAGAATGTCCGGCGTTCCTGCTTATTGATATTGCGGTACCAGTCGAAGGGACCGGGCCGGCCTGCGGGCTTGGCGACGTCGAGGGTGTCGGGCGCATTCATGGCAAAATCTCCACGTTAATTTTATTGGTATTGTTCTGAGCCCCGACGACGCATATCGTGAGGAGGACTGATTTTTGGCACCCATGCCCTCCTGCGTCCAACTAATAAAAACCACCCCAAGGCATAAGAAAAAGTTGATCCCATGAATCTCAAGTTTCTCGAAACCTTCGTCTGGGTTGCCCGGCTCAAGAGTTTTCGCCTGACCGCGGAAAAACTCTTCACCACCCAGGCCTCGATATCCAGCCGCATTGCCGTGCTCGAAGGCGAGCTGGGGGTGAAGCTGTTTCTGCGGGATTCACGCGGAGTGCGGCTGACGCCGGAAGGCTTGAAGGTGCTCGACTACGCCGAACAGATGATGGACACCATGCAGGCGCTCAAGCAGTCGATCTCTACCGGCTCGAGCAAAGTCGGGCGGATTCGCATCGGCGTGATGGACACGGTGATCCATACCTGGCTCAGCCCATTGGTGGCGGAAATGATGGACACCTATCCCCTGGTGGAAATCGAGTTAGTCGCCGATACTTCACTCAACCTCTGCGATCAGCTGCAAAAAGGCTTTCTCGACATCGCGTTGCAAACCGATCTGCTGCGTCAGGAAACCATCCGCAGCCTGGAGCTGGCGAGTCATCCCATCGGCTGGATCGCCGCCACCAATTCGATCTACAACCGCGAGTACTCGAGCGTCGCCGATCTTGGCCGCGAGCGGATCATTACCTACTCGAAAAACTCCCACCCCCATCAGGACGTAGTCAGCCTGATGCAGGCCAACGGCGTGACCGCCCCGCGACTCAACTGCGTGAACTCGGTGTCGGCGATCACCCGCCTGCTGCGTGATGGCTTCGGCATCGCCGCGCTGCCGCCGGTGCTGGTCAGCGAAGAACTGGCGCGGGGCGAGCTGACCTTACTGGCGATCGACCAACGACCGCCGAATTTGCAGGTAGTGGTGTCATGGCGGGTCGGGGTGGAACTGGTCGAGGAGATAGTGGTGTTGTGTCAGGAGGTCCTGCGCAGCTATGCGCAGAAGGTTGGTGAGGGGTATATCGTGTTGAGCAAGCCAGCGGCCAAAGTCTGATCTGGCGCTCCGGCCTTCTGTGGCGAGAGGCTTGTTGTGGCGAGGGGGCTTGCCCCCGTTCGAGCGCGAAGCGGTCGCAATCAGGTTGACTCAATATGTCTGAAAGAACGCGATTGCAGGTTTTACGACTGCTTCGCAGCCGAACGGGGGCAAGCCCCCTCGCCACAACAAGCTCCCTCGCCACAGTGATCGTGTCTGGCTTGGGGTTTTTTACAACCCCTTCAAATCCCGCTCTTCAATCGGCCGGCTCTGGCGCAGGCGTTTGCCGCCGAGCACCACCCAGTCGATCAGGCGAAACAGGCACTCCAGACCGAACGACAGCAGCAGCGCACCGCCCAGGCCCCAGCCCATCGCTTCGGGAGTCAGCAGGATCTGATAGCTGTAGCCGTTCCAGGTTTCCTTGCGAATCTCCGGATCGGCGGCCAGGGCCACCTGCAGCACACGGATGTACCACGGACCTTGCATGGCCTGGAACTGCTTGTCGAGCGCCTCCTGGCGGCCGAGCAAGGTGCCCAGGCTGTCGGCATCGCTGCGAAAGACCGGGTCTTCACTGGCGCGGTAATGGGCTACCAACGCCTGCAGGTCGCCCTTGAAGAACTGTTGGGCGGTGCCCTGAAAACCCTGGAGACCGGTCTGTGCTTCGATCAAGTGAGCTTCAACGCGCTTGGCATAGTCGCTGATGAAACCCGGCACTTGCACACCAACCAACAGGCCAATGGCAAACAACACCAGTCGCAGATAACTGAGCAACATAGGGGATGTCCTTATTCGGTCTGGCCCTGGCTGACGCATTCGCCGCGTCGCCACAGGCTCCATTGGCCCGGTTCGTAGCGGGTCCAGGTCTCGTTTTCGGTCAAGGGTTCGGTGGCAATCACCGTCACCACGTCATTGGGCGTGGTTTCTGCCTGGAAGTCGACGATCACATCGACATCCTTCAAGCGCGCCGGGCCGAAGGGTGCACGGCGGGTGATCTGCGCAAGCTTGGTCGAGCAATAGCAAAACAGCCAGTCGCCATCGCTGAGCAGGCAGTTGAACACGCCCTTGCTGCGGTATTCGGCGCAGGCTGCCACCAGGTCCGGGAGCAATTGCTCGACGTCCACCGGTTCGGGAAAGGCCTGGCGCACCCGGTTGAGCAAATCGCAGAACGCCGCTTCGCTGTCGGTATCGCCAATCGGCCGATAGAAACTGGCGACCGGCCGGAAATCGGCCAACTGGCCGTTATGGGCGAAACACCAGTTACGCCCCCACAACTCACGCACGAATGGATGGGTGTTGGACAGGCAGACCTTGCCGACATTGGCCTGACGGATATGGCCAATCACCACTTCGCTTTTAATCGGATAACGCTGCACCAGTTGCGCCACTTCGGAGTCGCAACTGGCCGCCGGGTCCTGAAACAGACGCAAGCCGCGGCCTTCGTAGAATGCGATGCCCCAACCGTCACGGTGTGGACCGGTGCGGCCACCGCGCTGCATCAGCCCGGTAAAGCTGAACACAATATCAGTCGGTACATTGGCGCTCATGCCCAATAACTCACACATGCTCGGACTCTCGCTTCAATGCCGGGACAGGTTACAAACGCGGTTCGACTCGCAAACGCTGGGGGTTACCGGGGACCGGTGGGCGACCATAACGGTCATCACCGGCACCACCGAAAGGTTGCTCTTCCTCGGGCTCCGGCACGGCTGCCGCAGCCTTCGCCGCAGCGACCTGCTCCTTGCGGGCGTTGGAGCCACGCTCCATCAGCCAGCGAATCAGGACGAATATGAGGTAGATACCGAACGCGATCATGCCGTACATGAACAGATCGGAGACCGCGCGCCAGGCGTTGTTGCCGACCTTGAACAGCAGGTCCAGAGCCGTAATGGCCAGTGCCGGGGCGAATTTTTCCTTCACCGGGTCGATAATGGTCGGAGTGAACAGCAGCACCGCCATCAACAGGCGCAATGGCTCACGCAACCAGCGCCACATCCAGCGGGTCATGCGCAGCCACACCAACAGGCAGCCCAAAGCGGCGAAGGCGTACAGCCCCCAAGCGAACAGATAGTCGTTCTCGGTCATGGTGTCCATGGCAAGGCAGGCAAAGAGGCGCTTATGATAACGGCTTTTCGCATGTCAGGCTGCACCGCTGTCCGCGAACCCTTCTTTTGTACAACCTCCGAGAGCCATTCATGCCCCTATCCGCCAACGTTCTCGCAGCTCCCATCGCCCACAAGGCCGATGGTGCCGACCCTTATGCCTGGCTGCAGGACCGCGACAGTAAGCCTGTGCTCGACTACCTCAAGGCAGAAAACCGCTATCAGGAGGCGCAACTGGCCGATCAGGCCGAACTGCGCGAAACCCTGTTCGAAGAAATCAAAGCACGGATTCGCGAGACCGACCTGTCGCTGCCCTCGCCCTGGGGCCCGTATCTGTATTACACCCGCACCACGGCCGGTGATGAATACGCCCGGCATTACCGCTGCCCGCGTCCGGCCGATGACAGCCAACAGGTCGATGAAAGCCAGGAGCAGCTACTGCTCGACCCGAACGAATTGGCCAACGGCGGCTACTTCTCCCTTGGTGCGTTCAGCATCAGCCCGGACCACCAGCGCCTGGCCTACAGCCTGGACACCAATGGCGAAGAAACCTACACCCTGTTCGTCAAGGAACTGTCCGACGGCAGAGTCAGCGAGCTGTCGTTCGAAAACTGCGACGGCAGCATGACCTGGGCCAATGACAGCCTGACGCTATTCTTCGGCGAGCTGGATGACACCCATCGCCCGCATAAACTGTTGCGCTATCGCCTGGACGGTACCGCAGCCGAAGAAGTGTTCCATGAGTCTGACGGACGTTTCTTCCTGCACTGCTACCGCTCAAGCTCCGAGCGTCAACTGATACTGTCCCTGGGCAGCAAGACCACCAGTGAAGTCTGGGTCCTCGACGCCTCGCAGCCGCAGCAACCCTTTACTTGCCTGGCGCCGCGGGTCGAAGAGCATGAGTATGACGCCGACCACGGCAAGCTCGACGGCCAATGGACCTGGCTGTTTCGCAGCAACCGCGACGGCATTAACTTCGCCCTGTACCAGGCTGCCGACAATGGCGTCGTACCGACCGAGACCGACTGGCAGAACCTGGTTCCCCACAGCGACAGTGTGATGCTCGACGGCATGAGCCTGAACGCTGCGGCGCTGACCCTGAGTCTGCGTGAAGGTGGCTTGCCGATCATTGAAGTCCGCCCCGAGGGTCTGCCTGCCTACCGCGTGCAACTGCCCGATGCGGCCTACAGCCTGCACGTGCAGAACAGCCTGGAGTTTGTCAGCGATAAAATCCGTCTGCGCTACGAAGCGCTGAATCGCCCGGCGCAAATCCGTCAGCTTGAGCTGGCCACCGGCGAGCAGAAAGTCCTCAAGGAAACCCCGGTGCTCGGCCCGTTCGATCCCGAGGCTTATGTCAGCCAGCGCCTATGGGCCACCGCTGTCGACGGTACCCAGGTGCCGATCAGCCTGGTGGTCAAACGCGAATCCCTCGGCAAACCGACGCCGCTCTACCTTTACGGCTACGGCGCCTATGGCGAAAGTCTCGACCCATGGTTTTCCCATGCTCGCCTGAGCCTGCTCGATCGCGGCGTCGCCTTCGCCATCGCCCACGTGCGTGGCGGCGGTGAGCTGGGCGAAGCCTGGTATCGCGCCGGCAAGCAGGAACACAAACAGAACACCTTCGGCGACTTCATTGCCTGCGCCGAACACCTGATTGCCAATGGTTTCACCACCCCATCGCAACTGGCGATCAGCGGCGGCAGCGCCGGTGGACTGCTGATTGGCGCGGTGCTTAACCAGCGTCCCGAGCTGTTCCAGGCGGCAATCGCCGAAGTGCCGTTTGTCGACGTATTGAACACCATGCTCGACCCGGACCTGCCGCTGACCGTCACCGAATACGACGAATGGGGCAACCCTGAAGAACCGCAAGTCCATGCGCGGATCAAGGCCTACGCGCCCTACGAAAACGTCCGGGCCCAGGCCTACCCGGCGACCCTGGTGATCGCCGGCTACAACGACAGCCGCGTGCAGTATTGGGAAGCAGCGAAATGGGTGGCGAAGCTGCGAGCGACCAAGACCGACGATCATCTGCTGCTGCTCAAGACCGAGCTCGGCGCTGGCCACGGCGGCATGAGCGGTCGTTATCAGGGATTGCGTGACGTAGCGCTCGAATACGCCTTTGTCTTCAAGGCTCTGGGCATCGCCTGAGGCACTCGGCCCGAGCTTCATTGCGGGCGCCGGGCAACTGCTGTTGCGACAGATCTAACCGCCGGGTGTCTTGGCTTTCGGCTGGTTTTGCTCCAGACCGGGCAATGTCTGGTCCTTGGGCGGCCTGGGCATCGGGATCGGTGGCAGCAAAGGTGAACCGTCGCCGCCGCCGGCCTTGGGAATGCTCGGAGGGGTGATCTGTGGATACGGCGTGGGCGTCGCGGTGCCCGGCGAACCCGGCATCGGTGCCGGCGTAATTGGCACAGATTGCAGCTGTTGCGCCGGCACTGCACTTATCGAGAGCGCGGCCAACGCAATGACCGTTAGAATGGTGCGCTTCATCAATGGCTCCGTTGCCCTTGTCATCGCACCTCAGGCTACTCCCAACCGCGCAAGTTTGCCTTTCTCAATGCCAGTTTCCCCTCACTAATGAGAGTCCCATGAAACGTTTCGTTCTGCTCGACACCACCCCGATCCCCGAAAACGGCGGTGCCTTGTGCCTGTTCGAATACGGTGAGGATTTCGTCATCAAGATCCAGGGTGGTGACGGCGGGCAACTGATGAACACCCGCATGCACGGTTCAGAAGACGCGCTGGCCGAGATCCCTTGCCGCAAGGTAGCCGGTCGTCCAGGCTCGCGGGTGTTGATCGGCGGCCTGGGCATGGGCTTCACCCTGGCCGCGGCGCTGAAGCATCTGGGCAAGACCGCCGAGGTGGTGGTCGCGGAACTGGTACCGGGCGTCGTGGAGTGGAATCGCGGGCCGTTGGGAGAAAAATCCGGGCGGCCGCTGCTCGACCCGCGCACCGTGATCCGCATGGAAGATGTGGCCAAGGTACTGCAAGCCGAACCACAGGGTTTCGACGCGATCATGCTCGACGTCGACAACGGCCCCGAAGGTCTGACCCATAAGGCCAACAGCTGGCTTTACTCCTCGGGCGGCCTCAGTGCCTGCGCCAAGGCCCTGCGCCCCAAAGGCGTGCTCGCCGTGTGGTCGGCCAGTGCCGACCGGCAGTTTTCCGACAAGCTGCGCAAGGCCGGCTTCAAGGCCGAGGAAGTGCAAGTCTTTGCCCACGGCAACAAAGGCACCCGGCACACCATCTGGATTGCCGAGAAGCTCAAGGCCTGAGCTAAACTTGCTGCATAACCGTCATTAGTCTTTAACAAAGGTGAACCCATGAGTTCGTCAACACCTCCGTCCAACACCGCCAAACTGGACCGCATCCTTGCTGACGCCCAGCGCGACCGCGAGATGGGTTACCGCGACAAGGCCCTGAAGATGTACCCGCACGTCTGCGGGCGCTGCGCCCGTGAATTCTCCGGCAAACGCCTGAGCGAGCTGACCGTGCACCACCGCGATCACAACCATGACAACAACCCGCAGGACGGCTCCAACTGGGAGCTGCTGTGCCTGTACTGCCACGACAACGAACACTCGCGCTACACCGACCAGCAGTATTTCAGCGAAAGCTCCACCAGCTCGCCGAAAATCGCCAAGGCCACCCACAACCCGTTCGCCGCGCTGGCGGGGTTGATGAAGAAAGAAGACTAAAAGCAAAAGATCGCAGCCTGCGGCAGCTCCTACAGATTAATGTGAACTCCGTGTAGGAGCTGCCGCAGGCTGCGATCTTTTCGGCCCTCACCGGCTATCTCCCCCTTGATGCCCCCGTCCCCCGACAAACCCGTATAATCACGGTTTTTCCCGAAGGCACCCCGCTCGTGGCCAACAAACGGTACAGCTGCATTGGTTTGTATAACCCCAAATCACCGGAGAACGTCGGTTCGGTGATGCGCGCCGCTGGCTGTTACGGCGTGGCGTCGGTGTTCTACACCGGCAAGCGTTATGAACGCGCCCGCGACTTCGTCACCGACACCAAGAAAGTCCACCAGGACATTCCGTTGATCGGCATCGAAGACCTGAAAAAAATCCTTCCGCTGGGCTGCATCCCGGTCGCTGTCGAACTGGTCGAAGGCGCTCGTTCGCTGCCGGAGTACACTCACCCGGATCGCGCGCTGTATATCTTCGGCCCGGAAGACGGCTCGCTGGATAAAGACATCCGCGACTGGTGCGAAGACGTGGTCTACATCCCGACCACCGGCTGCATGAACCTTGCCGCGACGGTCAACGTGGTGCTTTACGACCGCATGGCCAAGGGCAATAACACCCGCTCCGGGCCGAAATTCTAGTTTGTAAAAATAGAAAACCGACGGAACAAGCCGCCCGCTTCGGCAGTCAGCTTTATATCCATCACCCTCTGGAGACAGATCATGAGCGACAGCAAAATCGTAGAGCGCATCGAGTCCACCCCATTCCAGACCCGGCCGACGCAGAACGTCCAGGGCTGGGAACGCCTTGGTTCGCTGGCTGGTGGCGTGCTGATGATGGGCAAAGGCCTGCGCCGTGGCGGCGTTTTCGGTCTGATCCAGGTAGCGATTGGCGGCGTGGCCCTGGCCCGCGGCATCACTGGCCACAGCTCGGCGAAAGACTTGCTGGAAAAAAGCCGCCAGGACATGGACAACGTGCGCGCGAAAATCGAACGGGCCGGGGAAGATTTGCGCCGGATGAAAGCCAATGCCGAGGCGGCGACCCGCACGGCGACGGTGACCGGTAATGATTCGCTGAAATCGCCTGACGTCGGGGTTTGATGGTTTTGGTGTACCAGGAAAATCTGCGTTAGCCGAAAAAAGATCGCAGCCTGCGGCAGCTCCTACGCCGACCGCGCACCCCTGTAGGAGCTGCCGCAGGCTGCGATCTTTTGATCTTTTTTCAGGTCACTGCAACAACTTGCTATCGAGCACCGTCGACGATTCGCCAAGAATGCTGTCGCTCAACTGCACGAACTCCTGGGTACTGACACTTTCCAGGCGCATGACGGCGTGTAACACATCGTCCAGCGAACGTTTGTTGCGGGTTTTCAGGCGAATCTCGCTATCCAGCTCCTGCAGCAGCAGCACCGCTCTGGCAACCGTCGGACCGCTGATTTGCTCACCGCGCAAGGTGCTGACTTTATGGCTGTCCCTGGCCAATCGGTGCTGCAGGCTCTGATACCGCTCGTCACTCATGCCGCCAGCCCGGCGTACCAGCTCGATCACGTAATACTCGGCAAATCCTTCACTGATCCAGTCGCTACGCTGACTGTCGTTGATCCGCCCAAACACCTGAGCCAATTCACGTACCAGAGGGCTGGTGCCGTTTTCACTGACCAGCGGTATGCGGCTGTGCAGGTAGATCGAGTCCCGCCCGGCCAGGCTACCGCGCCACATCGGGTCGCCCGCGCCGACAATCAACAACTTGGTCGGGTGGCGCGGGAATGCCGCCTGCACTTGCGGCCAAACGAAGGTCAGCAGCGTCAGCACGTCCATGCGGCGCATGCCCTGCCCTTGCGGCGAGGCGACCGTGACTTCGGTTTCTCCCAGGCGAGTGCGGCGACTGCCCAGGGTGCCGGTGAGTATCCAGCCAGTCGGTCGGTCGAACAGCCGCGAGACGTTGTCGACCCGAAAGCGGTTCTTGCCGATACGTGGCCAGGCGGTCTCGACGCTTTTCCAGCCCGCCGGCAACTCGAATTCCAGCCGCGACACCAGCTCGATGCCATCCTGCTGGTCGAGGCGAGCGGCAGGTACCAGGTCGTCACCGCGCAGCAACGCCCAATTCGGGGTCATGCGCGCTTCGAAAGTGCCATTGTTGCGGGCATGGCTGATGCGCACGCGGTAAGTCAGGCTGGCCTTGCCACTGGCAGGACGCCAGATGCCACGCTGGCCTTCGGGGAGTTTGGGCGCAGAGGATTGCCACTGGCCATCGGCCTTGAAATCGCTGTAATCGCCGCGATTGCCCAGATCCAGGTCAAGACTGCGTACCGCCGCGCCGTCGGCCAGGGTCAGCCGCACTTCGGCCTGATCGCTCTGGGGCAACAGGCGCACGTGGTAATCCAGATTGACTTTCCTGGCCGCCCACAGCGGCGAACTCAGCGCCAGCAGCAAACAGGCTAACGCTAGCCTTGCCCCCACAGCCATACACACTCCCTCGTGAAATAACCTTGAAACGCTAAACCGGCGCGCGCTTGACCCGCAGGCTTTTAACCCGCACGAAAGATCAGATGATCCTCCCAATCCTCTTCGGCCACGCTGCCCTCGGCGAGCATGCGCCCGGATTGGGAGATGCGTTCGTGGTGCACCGCATCGCGATCACCGCAGACCAGATGGTGCCAGAGCGGCAAATCCTTGCCCTCGCTGACCAGACGGTAGCCGCAGGTCGGCGGCAGCCATTTGAACTGATCGGCCTTGCCCGGTGTGAGCTGGATGCAGTCGGGCACCGACTCGCGACGATTGCTGTAATCGCTGCACTGGCAGGTTTTCAGGTCCAGCAGTTTGCAGGCAATGCGCGTGTAGTAGACGCTGTTGTCATCTTCGTCCTCGAGCTTTTGCAGGCAGCACAGGCCACAGCCATCGCACAACGACTCCCACTCTTCTTGATCGAGTTGTTCGAGGGTTTTGCGTATCCAGAAAGGTTCGACTTTGGCGGCCATGGCTCAAGTATCAGTATCAGGCAGTGAAAAGGCCGCCAGTCTAGTGCGCGCGGGCTCTGCGGCCAAGCGCTTGCGACTGCCGGTACAACAGGACTTGTCAGTTCCTGCGCGGCGAAGTAGCTTTGCCAGTCGCAAAGAGCCCCTACCCGAGTGCCATTAACGCTCAACCGCGTTGCATTCAGGTGAACGGCTACGGCTCAAAAAGACCTCACTGCCCAGCCCAACTGCGCCCCTCGGTTATCATGCGACTTCCCGACTCAAACCCAGCAAGGAATCTCTTCATGAGCGCTAATCCCCGCGTCGCCGACTATGCCATCCACCCGCAGTTCACCGAGCGCTGGTCGCCCCGCGCGTTCACCGGCGAAAGCATCCCGCAAGAAACCCTGCTGAGCTTTTTCGAAGCCGCGCGCTGGGCACCCTCGGCCTACAACTCGCAGCCGTGGCGTTTTCTCTACGCCCGTCGCGACACGCCGAACTGGGAGCGCTATCTGGGCCTGTTGAATGAATTCAACCGCAGCTGGGCACAACACGCCTCGGCGCTGGTGATCGTGATTTCGAAAACCACCTTCACCGCTCCTGGTGCCGAAGCAGAAACCCCGGCGTTGTGGCACACCTTCGACACCGGCTCGGCCTGGGGCCATCTGGCGCTGCAAGCCAGCCTCAGCGGCTGGCACACCCACGGCATGGCCGGCTTCGATCAGGAGCTGACCCGCAAGGAGCTGAATATTCCTGAAGGCTACGCGCTGCACGCTGCGGTGGCGATCGGCAAGCTGGGAGACAAGGCCACCCTGGCCGAGTACCTGCAGGCCCGCGAAGTCCCAAGCCCGCGCCGTTCGTTGAGCGAGACCGTGGCCGAGGGTGATTTCAGTCTGTAAGCAGCGCACGAGCGTTACGCTGCAACCCTTGTGGCGAGGGGGCTTGCCCCCGCTGGAGCGCGGAGCGGTCCTAAAACCGGCGATCGCGGTTATTCAGGTAGAACGCATCAGCTGGTTTTACGGCTGCTGCGCAGCCGAGCGGGGGCAAGCCCCTTCGCCACAGCAAGCTCCCTCGCCACATTGATCGCGGTGTGCTTAGTACCCCCGCTCGAAACTCACTTCCCCACGCAACGCCGTATCGGCCTGATACGCCCGCAGGTTCTCGACAAACAACTGCACCATCATCGACGGTGAAGTCGGCGCCGAACTGTGGCCGGTCAGCAGCAAGCCCCAGGCGGTCCAGAACGGGTGACGCTGCGGCAACGGCTCCTGGCGGCAGACGTCGATCACCGCCCCGGCCAGATGCCCTTCCTTCAAGGCTTCGACCAAATCCGCATCGACCACCGCCACACCGCGCCCGACGTTGATGAACAACCCGGTCGGCTTGAATTGCTTGAACAGCGCCGCGTCGTACAGATCATGGGTGTTCGGCGTATTGGGCAGCAGGTTGATCACATAATCGACCTCCCCCACCAAGCGCCCGAGATCTTCCAGCCCGGCGACTTCGATAAACGGCGCCTGCTCACGCGCTTCGCTGGCAATGCCGTACAACTCGACACCGAATGGCTGCAGGAACTGCGCCACGCTGCAGCCGATGTCGCCGCTACCGACGATCAATACCTTGCGCCCGGCCAGGCTCTGGCCCTGGCGATTGTCCCACTTGCGCTCGACCTGGCTGACCAGCCGCGCGAGCACGTCGCGCTCATGACCGAGCAGGTAGGTCAGCACGTACTCGGCCATGACCTGACCGAAAATCCCCACCGCCCGGGTCAGGCGATAATGCCGTGGCAAACCCTCGGCGAGCAACGGGGTGATCCCGGCCCAGGTCGATTGCAACCACTGCGGCTCATGGCCCTGACGCAGGAGGGTCGCCAGCAGGTCCGGCTGGCCGAGCCAGATCGGGCAATCCGCGGCCAGGCTCGCCAATTCGGCGGAGTCACCGCTGGTGAGCACTTCCAGATCAGGAGCGGCCTGGCGCAACAGTTGGGCGTAAAGAGCGTGGTCGTGTTCAGCAATCAGAACGCGCATGGTTCAAACCTTTCAAAAACAGTGCAGCGGGTCGTCGACGGGGTTTGCCCACCATTAACGCCCTGCGCCGGGTTATTCAGTTTCATGGGCAAGAGTGCTCCGCACAGAGCACCCGGACCGGTCCGTCAGAGCGGATCATTGCGCCGCAGCAGTTCTTCGGGCAAGTGTTCGATGTACTCGTCTTCGGCCGGCGGCATTTGCAGGTGATAGCCCTGTTTATCGAGATTCTCGAGCACCACGTTGATGTCCTCGCGGGACAACTTGCGTTCCGGGCTCAGCACCAGGTCGAAGGCGTGGTGCGGTTTGCCGAAGGCCAGCAGCAGGGTTTCCGGGACGCGCTCCAATGCATCGCTTTTCAGCACGTAAAGGTACATCTCGTTCTTGCGCAGGCTTCGGTAGATGGAGCAAATACGTTTCAAGGCTGTTCTCCGGCGGTGGCCAGGCTGTCGAGCAGCATCTGGCCCATCAATTCGCGGCGCCAGCCACGCAACGAATCAGGCAATTGATAAGGACCCTCGGGAAAGCCGCTTTTGAGCAGGGCTTCCAGGGTTTTCTTGCGCAGCATCAGTTCCGGCGCCATGTCCAGGCGTTCGGCTTCGGCCTGGCCCAGCGCCCGCAGACGCTTGATCAACGCCGCGGCTTCGACCGGCAATGGCTCGGGCACTGCTGGCGGCCATTGATCGGGGGATACACTGCCAGCTTGCTTGATCAACTCAAGCAGGAACTCGCCGTCCTGACGTACGGTACGCGGGTGCATGTCTTCGATTTTTGCCAGCGCCGTGAGGTTGTCCGGCTGGGTCCGGGCCAATGGCCACAGCGAATGTTCACGGACAATCCGGTTACGCGGCAGGTCGCGGGCGCGGGCTTCGCGCTCACGCCAGGCACAGAGTTCACGCAACACAACCAACTGGGCACGGGACAGTTTCCAGGCCAGTTTGGCCTCGCGATAGACCTCGTAGGGGTCGAATTCGCGACGCAGGTTGGCCACCAATTCAGCACCGTCCTCCAGCACCCAGGCGTACTTGTCGTCGGACAGTTTCGGACGCAAGCGGATGTACACCTCAGCCAGATGCAACGCATCTTCGGCGGCGTAGCTGATCTGGGTCTCGGACAGCGGGCGTTGCAGCCAGTCGGAACGGGTCTCGCCCTTGGGCAGATCGATCCCCAGCACTTCCTGGACCAGGCGCGAGTAGCCCATGGAAAAGCCCAGGTTCAGATAGGCGGCGGCCAATTGGGTATCGAACAATGCCGCTGGCAGGCTGCCGGTCAGACGCAGCAATACTTCCAGATCTTCGCTGCAGGCATGCAGGACCTTGATCACTGCCGGATTTTCCAGCAAGGCGGCCAAGGGTTGCCAGTTATCGATCGTCAATGGGTCAATCAGGTAAGCGCGCACGCCATCGCCAATCTGCAGCAGCCCGGCGATCGGATAAAAAGTGTCGACCCGCATGAATTCGGTGTCGAGGGCAACGAATGGCAATTGCTGCCACTCGGCGCAAAATTGACCGAGGCTATCGTTGTCGCGAATCCAGTGAATATCGATGGCCACACGGCTCTCCCTTGAAGAATGGCGCGCAGTATATATCGACCCCGGCGATTTCCGAGCATTCACTGCACAAGAGCGTGATGGAAAACACCTGCCGGACTATCAGAATAGTCCGACAGATCGGACTAGTGGCGTTTACGGGCTAACTGCCTTTACGCAGCACGTAGACCCGTGACAGACCGCAGCCGGGCATGAAGTCTTGAGAATGGAGAATCTCGAACCCCGCTTGCCTGAACTCACCTTCGATCTGGGTTTTACCGGCCAGCGGGGGTTTTGCGGCCTCCGCCGATGCCTCCAGGTCAGCGCCTTCGGATCGATGGCGACGAACCCTGAAGCTGCGAGCGACTTGCACCGAAACAATCACCGTGTCGCGGCTGACGCGATGCAGTTCACGCAGCAGGAGCAGGCGATGCTCGCTGCTGACGATCTGCTGAAATAACTGCATGCAGAAAATGCAGTCCACGGCATTGACCGACAGTCCAATGGTGAACGCAGAGCTCTGAAAGGTTTTCACCCGTTCGAGCAGGCCGGGCGAATGATGGGTCTGGGCGTGGTCGAGCATATCCTGAGAGTTGTCCGCCGCCAGGATGACCCGGTTTGCATGCTCGGCCAGCACCGGCCAGAAGCGCCCGGCACCGCAAGCCAGGTCGAGAATCAGCCCGGGTTCGCCCGCCACCTTGAGCGCCTGACGCACCAACTGCTCGGCACGCCAAAGCGAGAGCCGCCGGGCCAGGCCGACGGGGCGCGCTTCCAGACAAACTCTGGCGTGCTCCCGCTCGTAGCGCCTGGCGAACTCAAGCTCAATGATGGATGGGAGTTGCGATGACATTACACTCGGACTCTTGTAAAGGGATCGACTGGCGGCAGATTAACCACTGGCACGTGAAAAAAAGGTCGAATGACGGTAAAGATCTCACTGAGTGGCCAGCACTCCATCGAGCACAGCGCCTCGGCAGCCGGCAAACATATCCAGTTCGGGGTTGTAAACGCTGCTGTTGACCTCCAGCAGGCCAAGCATTGAATGGAACAGATTGTCCTGGCTCAGCGGTTTTTCGCGACTCAGCTGCAGGCAATGGGTGTCCACCGAGAAGGACTTCTGATAGCTGTCCGAGAACCAGGCGAGCATCGCCACATGTTTCTGCTGCTCCGGTGCCAGCATATAAGGCGTGCCATGCAGGAACAGGTTGTACTCACCCAGCGATTCACCGTGATCCGACAGGTAGAGCATCGCGGTATCGACCTTGTCCTGGTTGCTGCGCAGCAAGTCGATCAAGGTCGCCAACACGTGATCGGTATACACCAGCGTGTTGTCGTAACCGTTGATGATGCTTTCGCGGCTGCAACTGTTCAGCGCGTTGCTTTCGCAGACCGGGGTGAAGTGCTCGTACTCCTTGGGATAACGCTTGAAGTATTCCGGACCATGACTGCCCATCTGGTGCAGCACCAGCACGGTGTCTTTATCGAGGTGATCGATAAAGTGCTGCAAGCCTTGCAAGAGGATTTCATCGCGGCATTCGCTGTTGGCACACAACCCCGGATCCTTGAAATTGCTCACATCCTCAAACGTGACCCGGTCGCAGGTGCCTTTGCAGCCGGACTGGTTGTCGCGCCAGATCACTTCCAGCCCGGCATGCTTGAGCACATCGAGCAGGCCTTCTTCATTCTTCGCCATGCTGGCGTTGTAGTCCTTGCGGCCCATGTTGGAGAACATGCACGGCACCGACACCGCGGTTTCCGTGCCGCAGGAGTGCACGTCGGTAAAGGCGATCAGGCCGGCCTCTTTATTCAGTTTCGGCGTGGTATCGCGGTCATAACCCAGAATGCCGAAATTTGACGCACGGGCACTTTCGCCCACCACCAGCACCGTCAGCGACTTGCGGGCACGGGCCTGCCAGCTCGGGTTCTTCTGCGCATCCTCGCCAATCTTGACGAATGGCTGCCGAGCGGACACCAACTGCTCACGCAGATAGCCGAAGGACGCGCCAATGTAATTGCTCGGCACTATCATCAAGCGCAACTCGTGGTGATTACGAAACAACGAAGACAACCCCTGGTAGTTGGCCAGCGCGACAACACCCAGCACGCCCGCCGAGACAACACCCAGCAAAACCTTACTTAATACTTCACGGTGCCAGCGACGGTAGTTTATCGGGGTCTTCCACAACAACCACGACGGCAACACGCCAAGAAAGAAAACGTAGACAAGCCACTTGACCGAGAGTAAGTCACGCACTTCGGTGGCATTGGTTTCGGCAAAGTTACGCAACATGCCTCGATCAATCACAACACCGTATTGCCCCATAAAGTAAGCCACACCGGCACTGATTAGAAACATCAGTATCAGCACCGGCTTGAGCACGTATGGAAAGGCCAGCAGGCTCAACACAATATTGAACGCGCACCAGATCATCAGGCCAAACGCCACGCCCATGGCCATGCCTTGGCCGTCGGACGAGGTAATTTCGAACAGGTGTTGCCAGAGCACAAAGTTGAAACCGATCAATAAAAAGGCACTGGCAACCAACGTCACCCACTCGGGGCGCACGGCTTTAATAGTCCACATGACGGTCTGCTTTTTCCTTGAAAGTAGTGCCGCCAGGAAGCAACTAAAACACTCACTTCCCACGACAGCACAAACTTTAAGCAGCCAACCATCAATTTTTCGTGAAAAATAAGCGAACGAATAGTTTTGTCAGCGGCAAGTTTCAAGCGACAAGCTTCAGGTTGTGAGCTTGCGGCTTGCGGCTTGAAGCTGCTCTTAGGCTTGATGTAAATACCAGCGCCAGTCCTGTTCGCCCACTTCGCCCATGAATTGCCGGTATTCCGCACACTTTACCGCCAGGTAAACCCCAAGAAACTCGGTCCCGAAGGCGTCCCGAGCCCAGGACGAGCCTTCCAGAGCGCGCAAGGTGGTCAGCCAGTCCGTCGGCAACAGCTCGGTAGCCTGAGCGTAACCATTGCCTTCGACCGGCGCGCCAGGGTCGCGCTGTTCACGAATACCCCGATGAATCCCCGCCAGGATCGCCGCTGCCGCCAGATACGGATTGGCATCGGCGCCGCAGATACGGTGTTCGATATGCCGGGAGAACGCCGGACCACCCGGTACTCGCAGACTCACCGTACGGTTGTCCACGCCCCAGGTCGCGGCCAGCGGCGCGTAACTGTTGGTCTGGAAACGCCGGTAGGAGTTGGCGTTGGGACAAAACAGCAGCAACGAGTCGAGCAAGGTACTGAGCATGCCGCCGACCGCCTGCCTGAGCAGCGGCGTACCGTCGGGCGCTTCGCTGGCGAAGAGATTATTACCGTCCTTGTCCGCCAGGCTGACATGCATGTGCATGCCGGTACCCGCCAGGTCATCGAAAGGCTTGGCCATGAAACAGGCGGTCATCCCGTGCTTGTGCGCCACGCCTTTGACCAGGCGTTTGTAGCGCACCGCCTCATCCATTGCCTGCAAAGCATCGCTGCGGTGTTCAAGGGTAATCTCCACCTGCCCCGGTGCGTACTCGGAAATCGCCGTGCGCGCCGGAATGCCCTGGAGTTTGCAGGCGTTGTACAGATCGGCGAGAAACGGTTCGATCTGCTCCAGTTCACGCAAGCCATAGACCTGGGTAGAACGCGGTCGACCGCCGTCGACATCCCGCGCCGGTTGCGGCCGACCGTTACTGTCGCGCTCACGATCCAGCAGATAAAACTCCAGCTCCGCCGCCATGACCGGATAGTAGCCATCGGCCTTGAGCCCATCGATCACCTTGGTCAACAAGTGCCGCGGATCGGCTACCGTCGCCGGCATCCCCTCCTGCGGGTGCATGCTGACCTGCACCGCTGCGGTGGGGATCAGCCGCCACGGCATGCGCTGCAAACTGCCGCTGAGCGGATACGCCCGACAGTCGATATCGCCCACTTCCCAGACCAGCCCGGAGTTTTCCACATCGTCGCCATTGATGGTCAACCCGAGGATGGTGCTTGGCAGCGGCCGGCCGCTTTCATACACCTCCAACAATTCATCGCGATGCAACAACTTGCCCCGTGGCACGCCGTTGTTATCGAGGATAAACAGCTCGAACATCTCGATATCCGGGTTGTTCGCCAGAAAGGACTGGGCTTCTTGTAGGGAGGCAAAGGGGGTCGTGGCAAAACTCATGGGGAACTCTCGTATTTCCGCGTCAGGCAAGCGCGCAGGCGCCGCCGGTTCGATCCACCGCACAGGGCAAACCATATGAAGACTTAACGGGAAATGCAGGTATCCGGTGGGCGCGCATGGCGACAGTGCCACAGCGCCCAGAAGGCCAGCTCGGAAGGGAGTGCAGACAGGTTCGGTGCGCTGGCGGGTGTAAATCGACGACAAAGGCCCGAAGCGCTGAGGCCGGGCGAAGCCTTGTGTGTGATTCCGATCAGCCAGGCGACCATAGGAAAACCGCAGTAAACAGATGCCGAGCAGCGTCACACGGGCGAATAAGCCGTTAAATCCGGATTTGACGAAGCTTGGTTGTGGGTTGGCTAAACATTCCCCCGCTGTTCGACCAACTCGACAAACGCCCCGCACGCGGTACTTCGGTAAGCGCCCTTGCGACTGAGCAAGGCGACGGTGCGTTGCAGCAGTGCCGGTTCGAGTTCCAGCGCCTGCAAGCCCGTCTGCTCGCGGGCAATGGATTGCGGAAGGATGGTCGCCAACGAGCTGCGGCGCACGATCTCGATGATCGCGCTGATGGAGTTGGCTTCAATGGCGATGCGTGGCGCGATGTTTTGTTCGCGGCAGTAGCGGTCGATGTGCTGGCGGGTGGCGAAATCGCTGTTGAGCAAGACCAACGCCTGCTCGCCCAGTTCGTGAGCACTCAACGACTGTTGCCCGACAAACCCCGGATGGGTATCACTCACCACCAGGCTCAGGGTTTCGGCGAACAACGCCTGTGATTCGATATCGGGCAGATGTTCACCGTAAAAACCGATGCCGATATCCAGGTGGTCTTCAGCCAGCGCCGCTTCAATTCGGTCCTGAGTCATTTCCTCGACGCTCAGGGTGATCGCCGGGTAAAGGCTGTTGAAGCGGGTCAGCAGCGGGCCGATCAGATAGGTGGTGAAGGTCGGGGTCATCGCCAGGCGCAACGAACCGCGACTCAGATCCTGCACGTCATGCATCGCCCGCTTGGCCGCCTGCAGATCCTGCAAGGCTTGCCGTGCATAACGCACATAGGCCTCACCGGCATCGGTCAGGCGCACGCAACGTCCCGAGCGGTCGAACAACGGCGCGCCAAGGGAGTCCTCCAATTGCTTGATCTGCTGCGACAGCGTCGGCTGCGACACATGCAGAGCTTCGGCGGCTCTGGTGAAGTTGCGATGTTCGGCAACCGCCAGCAGGTAGCGAATATGGCGTAACAGCATGGCCGCTCAACTATAGGAAGGGCTAATGGCAACAATAATAAACCGGTCTTGGACGCTATAGCTGAAAAATTTCATCCTTGCCCCATCAGCGACGCAAGGAGAATCACCATGCAAGACATCATCGACGGCTTTCTCAAGTTCCAGCGTGAGGCTTTTCCGGAGCGCAGCGAACTGTTCAAGCAATTGGCTACCCGCCAGAGCCCGGGCACCTTGTTCGTCACCTGTTCCGACAGCCGTGTAGTCCCGGAACTGCTGACCCAGCAGGAACCCGGCGACATGTTCGTGATCCGCAACGCCGGCAACATAGTGCCGGCCTACGGTCCGGAGCCGGGAGGCGTGTCAGCCACGGTGGAATATGCGGTCGCCGTGCTCGGTGTCAGCGACATCGTGATCTGCGGCCATTCCGATTGCGGCGCGATGACCGCCATTTCCACCTGCAAATGCCTCGATCACTTGCCGGCGGTAGCCAACTGGTTGCGCCATGCCGAGTCGGCCAAGGTGATCAACGCCTCCCGGACTCATGCATCGGCCGCGGACCGCCTGGATTCACTGGTTCGGGAAAACGTCATCGCCCAACTGGCCAACCTCAAGACTCACCCGTCAGTCGCTCTGGCCCTGGAGCAGGGTCGCCTGAACCTGCACGGCTGGGTCTACGACATTGAGAGCGGCGGCATCATCGCGCTGGACGGCACCAGCCAGGGCTTCGTCTCGCTCAGCGACCATCCGCAGACCTGTGCCCAGTCCAGCAAATTGTCACACGCCGCCTGACCCACAGTGCGGGAGCAACTTTCGTACGTCACCCAAGAGGAAATCACCATGCTGCAATCCCAATTCGCTCAAGCTCCACGCCTGGCCCTGGCCGACACCATCATCGACGCCAAGGCCCGCAAGAACCTGTCGTGGCAGGACCTGACCGACGGCACCGGCCTGAGCCTGGCCTGCGTCACCGCCGCCCTGCTTGGGCAACATCCTCTGCCGGCTGAAGCCGCCGATGTAGTCTGTGACAAACTCGACCTGGACCAGGACGCCAGCCGCCTGCTGCAAAGCGTGCCATTGCGCGGCAGCATCCAGGGCGGCATCCCGACCGATCCGACCGTCTACCGCTTCTATGAGATGCTGCAGGTCTATGGTTCGACGCTAAAAGCCCTGGTCCATGAGCAGTTCGGCGACGGCATCATCAGTGCCATCAACTTCAAACTCGACATCAAGAAAGTCGAAGACCCGGACGGCGGTTCCCGGGCGGTGATCACCCTGGATGGCAAGTACTTGCCGACCAAGCCGTTCTGATTGAAAAAGTCATTGTCCGCGGGGAAATCGGCGTAGGTTCTGATGCCGCCATCGCGGGCAGGCCCGCTCCCACAGGTATTGCGCTGTCTCTGTAGGAGCGAGCTCGCGATGGACGTTAACGATAACGCGTGTTTTCTGAGTAAACGCGCCGCCTTTGAGTCCATCGCGAGCGAGCTCGCTCCTACAGACGCATCAGAACCCGATAGCCGTCTTGGTGTACGACTCCCGGTCAATATCCAGAATCTCCGCGCACAACTGCACTTCGACATTGGCCGGCCATTCACACAGGTCCTGCAGTACCGCCAACAGGCTCTGCGACAATTGCCGCTTGGTCTCGGCCGAGCGCCCGCTCAACAGCGCCAGCTTCACATGCACGAAAGCCCGCTCGCCCAGTCCGGTACCGATCCGAAATGTCCCCACCTGCACTGCCCGACTCTTGATATCGAACTCCGCCGCAAACTGCCCTGAAGCCACCAACGCAAGGTTGAGTCGCAACAATGCCTTGTCGGCATCCAGTTCTGGCAGATTGGGGGTGTATTCCATATGCAGGTGAGGCATGACAGTGCTCCTGGCTTGAAGGTAAGTTGGTAGATATAGCACAAGCCGCCCATGGCTCCGGTCTCAGAGTGGCTTGAAATTTGCCGCCTCTCGCTCACCCATGAACGCTTCCAGTCGCGAGCGTAACCAGCGCTCGGCCGGGTCGCTGTCGACGTGGCTCAGCCAGACCATCGACAGATCCAGGGTCGGCGTCTTGAACGGGAACGGCTCATTGAACAACTGACCGGAAGCCGCCATGGCCGCGGCGGTGTAATCCGGCAGGCTGGCGATCATGTCGGTGCCGGCGAGCAATGCCGGCAAGGAACTGTATTGCGGCACCGAGAGCACCACCTGGCGCTTACGGCCGATTTCAGCCAGCCACTCATCAGCGAAACCACTGACATTGGCGGTGTGGGAAACCAGCACATGGGGCCGTGAGCAGTATTCATCGAGGGTCAACGGGGTGTCAGACGCGTCAGCACGCAACACGCTGGGCTGAATATACCGGAGCAATTTGCGTTTGGCGTTGGCTGGCAGGCCGCGGGTCTGGCTGATGCCGACGGTGATGTCGCCGGATGCCAGCAAGTCCGGGATCCGCCAGTAATCGACGTGCTGGACGACGAACACCACCTGCGGCGCTTCCTGGCGCAGCGCCCGCAACAACGGCGGCAGCAAGCCAAACTCCACATCATCCGACAGGCCGATGCGAAAGGTCATGGTGCTGCTGGCGGGGTTGAAATCATGGGTCAGGCTCAAGGCGGCCGACAGCGAGTCCAGCGCCGGCGAGAGATGGCGAATGATCTCCTCGGCTCTTGCCGTCGGCTCCATGCGATGCCCGACCCGGATAAACAGCGGATCGTTGAACATCGCGCGCAAGCGGTTGAGCGCCGAGCTGATAGTGGGCTGTCCGAGAAACAGCTTCTCCGCGACCCGCGTCACATTGCGCTCGAGCATCAGCGTTTCGAACACGACCATCAGATTGATGTCGGCCTTGCGCAGTTCGTTGCGGTTCATCGAGTGCCCCAGCCTCAGATACGGATGACAGTTTAGGGAGGAGTAGGGACTGGCGTCTATGTACGGAGGCAACAACGCTCGCTGCACGATGGAATCTGAAGCACCGACAGGACGCATAAACGATGACTATTGATTCACTCTCTACGTTTAAAACACCGGTGACCACTTCCCGCTTCGTACAGCCTTTTCCTTTTTTCTGCTTGCCTCTGGCAAGGCGGTCGAAGGCTATTAAGCTGTGGATGGCAGGGGCCAAAACGATGTAAACCGTCCCGAAACCACCCATTAACCCGATAAGGAAATTATTCATGGCTAGAGACAAAGCAAAAGATGACAAACACTTCAACTGCGCAGAAGACCATGAAACTGACTATGTCGCCGGTCTTTATCCACGCTCGAAGCAAGAAGTTAAAACGCTTCTGACTTCAGCGTGCAAAAATAAAACTCTCCACAACTCCACACACAAAGAAGTGTACGACCTGATTCAAAGGAAACTGGGTCTGCCGCATCCATAGATCAGTCATGGAAAATGAAGCTGCTCTTATCTACAGGAGCAGCTTCTGCGTTTCAGACCTCAGTTTTGCAGCCGTACACCCAGCCTCCTGCTCTGAAAATGCCCTGATCAAAACGCCAGAAACAAAAAAGCCCCGTAGCTTTTCAGCTACGGGGCTTTTCTATGTATGGCGGAGAGATAGGGATTCGAACCCTAGGTACCGGTGAAGGTACAACGGATTTCGAATCCGTCCCATTCGGCCACTCTGGCATCTCTCCAACGGCGCGAATCATAACAGCACCTTTGCCGGAAGCGAAGCCCCCGAGCAAAATTTTTCCGTGCTATCAGTCGCTTGCGTCGGTTAAAGCGGTACGCCCAGACGTTTGGCGACTTCTTCGTAGGCTTCGATAACATCACCGAGGCCCTGGCGGAAGCGGTCCTTGTCCATTTTCTTGCGGGTTTCCTTGTCCCACAGGCGGCAGCCGTCCGGGCTGAATTCGTCACCGAGGACGATTTCACCGTGGAATACGCCGAATTCGAGTTTGAAGTCGACCAGCAGCAGACCGGCGTCGTCGAACAGTTTGCTCAAGACTTCGTTGACCTTGAGCGACAGTTCTTTCATGCGCACCAGTTGCTCGGCCGTGCCCCAACCGAACGCCACGACGTGGGATTCGTTGATGAACGGGTCGCCCTTGGCGTCGTCCTTGAGGAACAGTTCGAAGGTGTAAGGCTCGAGCTTGAGGCCTTCTTCGACGCCCAGGCGCTTGACCAGGCTGCCGGCGGCGTAGTTACGCACGACGCACTCGACCGGGATCATGTCGAGTTTCTTCACCAGGCATTCGTTGTCGCCCAGCAGTTTGTCGAATTGGGTCGGCACGCCGGCTTCTTCGAGTTTCTGCATGATGAAGGCGTTGAACTTGTTGTTCACCGTGCCTTTGCGGTCGAGCTGCTCGATGCGCTTGCCGTCGAACGCCGAGGTGTCGTTGCGAAACAGCAGGATCAAGCGGTCAGCGTCGTCGGTCTTGTAAACCGATTTGGCTTTGCCGCGGTAGAGTTCTTCACGTTTTTCCATGATGGGCTCCGCTTGCTAAGTAGGTGGGCTAGGCGATATGTCGCCAGTCGAGCCCTGAATCTTGATCGGCCAGTTGCAGCCAGTCCGGGTCGCACCCGAGGGTATCGACAAAACATTGCCGGGCCAGCTGCGGCAGGTTGTTCTTGCTGCTCAGATGGGCCAGGACCAGGTGTTGCAGGTCTTTCCAGCCCAACTCGGCCACCAGGAATGCCGCCTGGTGGTTATTCAAATGTCCCAGCTCCCCGCCCACCCGCTGCTTGAGAAAGTACGGGTAGTGACCGCGGGCAAGCATGTCGCGGCAATGGTTGGACTCGATCATCAACGCATCGAGATCCCGATAGCCTTCCAGCACCTTGCTGCAATACGAACCCAGGTCGGTCAACAGGCCGAAACGCCGCTCACCGTCACTGAAGACGTACTGCGTCGGCTCCTGTGCATCGTGGGCCACGGCAATCACCCCGATGCTCAATGCGCCGATCTGCAATTGCTCGCCGCCGGCCAGAAAAGCTGCGGGTTCAACCGGTTTGCGCATCCCGCGCAAGGTACCGCGACTGAGGTAGACCGGTAGATTGTAACGCCGAGACAGCAAACCCACGCCATGCACGTGATCGGCATGTTCGTGGGTCACCAGAATCGCGCTCAGCTGCGTCGGGCTTACACCCAGGCGCAGCAGGCGTCGCTCGGTTTCACGCAGGGAGAAACCACAATCCACCAGAATGTACGTGTCATTACTGGCTATCAGCGTGCCATTCCCTTGGCTACCACTGCCGAGAACGGCAAAACGCATCTGATCAGCCCAGTTTGTCCTGAATCACGCCCAACACTTTGCGCGCCACTTCTGGCGGTGCAACGGTGTTGATGTTTTTCTCGACTGTGACTTGCACGGTGTCGCCCACCTTGCTCAGGCGAACCTGATAACGCTCGGCGCGGGCTTCGACTTCTTCCTTGGCCGGTTTGCTGCCAAACAGCTTGCCGAAGAAACCTGGCTCGTTGTCTCTGGTCTCGGCTTTTTCAGCGAGGTTGATGTAGTACAGGCCCAGGCTGCGGTTGATGTCTTCAACCCGCCAATCGCCCTGCTCCAGCGCGCGGCCGACACTCGACCAGGCACGGTCGAGGTCTTCGCCGAGGTTGAGCACCACGTTGCCGCTGCCGTCCTCGGTGAGGCTGACGCGCTCAGGGGTATCGAAATCACGTGCGGCCAACAGGGAGACCGAACCGCCCTTCTCGGAGGTACGACTCATGCTCGCGAGCATTTCATCGACCAGCGCGGCGTCCAGCCCGGTGTTGACCGAGCGGTTGGTGAACTCGGTATTGGCGGTACTGCCGGCAGCACGCTCGGCACTGACTACATAGACTTCACTGGTATTGCGCTGCACACCCGGCTCGATGCGGACCCGAACCCGGAATTCGCTGTCGGACGCCGTTGTATTGCTGCTCAGGCGTTTGGCCAGCGACGCGGAGAGTTCATCGGTGCGCTGCCAGGTAGTGGTGAACTCGCCGGTCTGCGGGCGTTGTTCGTCAAGGCGAAAACCATTGTCCTGGAAGAACTGCACGGCCACTGGCCAGACTTCAGCGGGCGGACGCTGCGCGGTGACCCAGCGCGATTCGCCGGTTTTCTGCAGGCTGTAGGCGCTGGACTCGGCGCTGGCCGTCAGCGGCTGCGGACGCGGCACTTCGTATTCGCCCTTGACGCTGTCGTCGGCCACGTTACGCGGGATCGGCAACAGTGGGTCGAGGCGCTTGGAGGTGCTGACATCCGGTGGCAATTGCATCGGCGCAGTCTGTTGCGCCTCCAGGTAATCGCTGCCACGGTCGCGGAAGTAACCTTCCGGGCCCCAAAGCCACCCACAGCCACTTGTGCTGGAGATAATCAAGGCAAGTGCGGAAAGTCCGGCCATTCGCTTCATGCGTAGTACTTCCTCAATTAAACCAATACGCCGGACTGGCGCATGGCCTGCCGCAGCGGTTCGTGACAGGCAGCACTGAGCCAGGTGAGCGGCAGACGGATACCGTCCGGCATCAAGCCCATTTCATGCAGGGCCCATTTCACGGGGATCGGGTTGGATTCGATAAACAGGGTTTTATTGAGCGGCATCAACTTTTCGTGGATCGCCCGGGCGGTCACGGCATCGCCACGCATCGCGGCGGCGCACAGATCGCTCATGGCCCGCGGAGCGACGTTGGCGGTCACCGAGATATTGCCTTTGCCGCCGAGCAGCATCAGCTCGACCGCAGTCGCGTCGTCACCGGAGTACACCAGGAAGTCGCTGCTGACGCCGGCCAGGATGTCCTTGGCGCGCTGCAGGTCACCCGTGGCTTCCTTGATACCGATGATATTCGGCACGGTCGACAGACGGATCACGGTCTCGGCCTGCATGTCACACGCCGTACGGCCGGGCACGTTGTAGAGGATCTGCGGAATGTCGACTGCTTCGGCGATCGCGCGAAAATGCAGATACAGGCCTTCCTGGGTCGGCTTGTTGTAGTACGGAGTTACCAGCAGGCACGCGTCGGCGCCAGCGTTTTTCGCGTTGGTGGTCAGTTCGATCGCTTCGCGCGTCGAATTGGCGCCGGTACCGGCGATTACCGGAATACGCCCTGCAACTTGAGCTACCACGCGACGAATCACTTCGATGTGTTCGTTCACATCGAGGGTGGCCGACTCACCTGTGGTGCCGACCGCCACGATGGCGTTGGTGCCCTCTTGCAGGTGGAAGTCCACCAGTTTGCTCAGGCTGTCCCAATCGAGACGACCCTGTGCATCCATGGGTGTGACCAGTGCCACCATACTGCCCGCAATCATGCCACCGCTCCTGCCGGAAAAAGAGAGCGGTAATGGTACTGGCGCCAAGATGCTTGTACAAGCGAAGTACTGCGCTCGCGCCATTCCCCTGAGCGATGGTTTTCGCTACCCTTCAGACTTTGATCGGTACTGATAAGCTTATACGCCAGGTTTGAGCCTCCCTTTTCGGCCTCTGAAGCCCCGATCCTGCGTTGCCACCCTTCGCTCTTGCCTTAATGGAGCTCGTCGCAACCTATGGAGTCAGGGTTTCCGAATTCGTATCTGGACGCTTGCTCCCCGCACTTGAGCCCGTAAAAGTATCGACCGCTCATCGTTTTAGGAATGCTGCATGTCCACCCCCACAGTCCGCGAACAATTCCTTGTCATCAGTGCCCTCGGCGCCAACCCCATGGAGCTGACTAACGTCCTGTGCCGCGCCAGCCATGAAAATCGCTGTGCCGTGGTGACCTCCCGCCTGACTCGCCACGGCGAATGCAGTGCGCTGGTCCTGCAGATTTCCGGCACCTGGGACGCGCTGGCGCGCCTGGAAGCAGGCTTGCCGTCCCTGGCCAAGAAACATGCCTTTACGGTCAACGTGGTGCGTAGCGCGGCGCTGGAAAATCGCCCCGAGGCGCTGCCTTATGTGGCGTATGTCAGTTCGGCCTATCGCTCGGACATCGTCAACGAGCTGTGCCAGTTTTTCATCGACCACAACGTCGAGCTGGAAAACCTCACCTGCGACACCTACCAGGCACCGCAGACCGGCGGCACCATGCTCAATGCGACCTTCACCGTGACCTTGCCGGCCGGCGTGCAGATCAGTTGGCTGCGTGACCAGTTCCTGGATTTCGCCGACGCGCTGAACCTCGACGCGCTGATCGAACCATGGCGCCCACAGAACCCAATGTAAGGAAGCTTTCATGGCCGTTGCCATCGACCAACCGGTCGCCGACTTCGAAGCGCCTGCCACCAGCGGGCAAACCATCAGCCTTGCCGGGCTCAAGGGCAAGCAAGTGGTGATCTACTTCTATCCGAAGGACAGCACCCCTGGCTGCACCACCGAAGGCCAGGGCTTTCGCGATCAGTACGCCGGGTTCACGGCAGCCAACACCGAAGTGTTCGGCCTATCGCGCGACAGCTTGAAGTCCCACGAGAACTTCAAGTGCAAACAGGAGTTTCCATTCGAGCTGATCAGCGACAAGGATGAAGCCATCTGCCAGCTGTTCGATGTGATCAAGCTGAAGAAGCTCTACGGCAAGGAGTACATGGGCGTCGACCGCAGCACCTTCCTGATCGATAAGGATGGCGTCCTGCGCCAGGAATGGCGCGGCGTGAAAGTACCGGGTCATGTGGATGCGGTGCTGGCTGCGGCTCAGGCCCTGAACAAGGCCTGATAGTTGACGGGCACTTGTGGCGAGGGGGCTTGCCCCCGCTGGGTCGCGCAGCGGCCCTAAAACCTGCAATCACATTTTGGCAGGCAGACCGCATTCACAGGTTTTGCGGCTGCTGCGCACCCGAGCGGGGCGGTGCGGCGTTCCGACAAGCCCCCTCGCCACAGATTTACGTTCGGCTGACTGGCATTGTGGCAAGCCCGCTCCCACAAAGGCCTCACATCCCGACAAATCTACAACAACGGCGCCACAATCGGCTCCTTGCGCGGCCAGGCATCCAGTACGGCCTTGAACAGGGTTGCCAGCGGAATCGCGAAGAAGATCCCCCAGAAGCCCCACAACCCGCCAAACAACAGCACCGCACAGATGATCGCCACCGGGTGCAGATTGACCGCTTCGGAGAACAGCAACGGCACCAGCACGTTGCCGTCCAGCGTCTGGATGATTCCGTAGACCGCCATCAGATAGATGAACTGATCGCTCCAGCCCCACTGGAACAGCGCAATCAGCAACACTGGCACTGTGACCACCACCGCCCCGACATACGGCACCACCACCGAAACCCCGACCAACAGCGCGAGCAATGCCGAGTAATTCAGGCCCAAGGCAACAAAGGCAATGTAGGTCACCCCACCGCAAATGAAGATCTCGATCACCTTGCCGCGAATGTAGTTGGCGATCTGGCGGTTCATTTCCTGAGCAACCCGGGTAATCAATGTGCGCTCGCGGGGCAGGTAGCCACGAACCCATTGTCCGATCATTTCCCGGTCCTTGAGGAAGAAAAACACCAGGATCGGCACCAGCACCAGGTAGATCATGATGTTGACCAGCAACGGCAGGCTGGACAGCGAGAACGTCAGCGCCCATTGGCCGAACTTGCCGATTTCGCCGCGGGCCACTTCGATGGCCCGCAATACCTGCTCATCGGACACCAGATGCGGATAACGCTCCGGCAGCAACAACAGCAAGGATTGCCACTTGGCGAGCATGCCCGGCAATTCGTTGAACAAGGTGATCAACTGATGCCAGAGCAGCGGCACCACCACTACGATGAACACCAGCAGCACGCCCATGAACAAGGCGAACACCAGGCCAACCGCAGCCCCGCCGGGCAAGCGCAGGCGTTCCAGGGTGCTCACCAGGCCTTGCATCAGGTAGGCCAGGACCATACCCGCCAGGACCGGCGCCAGCATCCCACCCAGGGTCAACACCGCGGTAAAGGCCAGGATCAGGAGAACGGCCAGCACCACAGCCTCTTCATCGGAGAAATAGCGCTGAATCCAGTCGCGTAACACCTTGAACATCAATAATCCTTAAAAATGGGCGAGGCAGAACTCAGGCTTTACGTAACCAGTAGCGATAAACACCGGCTTCATCTTCCTCACGAAGCAGCGTATGACCGGCCAAACGGGCAAAGGTGCGAAAATCCCGTTGAGAACCGGCGTCCGTGGCGATGACCTTGAGCACCGCACCGCTGGGCAGGCGATTGAGCTCCAGCTTGGCCTTGAGCAATGGCAGCGGACAGTTCAAACCACTGGCGTCCAGTTCGGCGTCGTACTCTACAGCTTCGGTCATCGATTCACTCCGGGCGGGTATTAGGGAGCTGCCTAGAATATCTGGTCCCGGGCCAAGTGTCCGGCTACAGTAAGCTCTTTGTCGACTAAGGCTTTGTGCATGACTTTTTTGCGCCCTACCCTGCTGACGCTCGCTTGCCTGCTCGCCTCACCGGGCTTCGCCGACGACCTGCCGTCACTCGGCGACGCCAGTTCTGCCATCGTCTCGCCGCAACAGGAACACCAACTGGGCCGTGCCTGGCTGGCACTGTTGCGCAGCCAGGTGTCTGCGCTCAATGACCCGCAACTCAAGGATTACGTCGAGACCAGCGTCTATAAGCTGGTAGAGACCAGCCAGCTCAACGATCGGCGCCTGGAGTTCATCCTGATCAACAGCCCGCAACTCAACGCCTTTGCGGCGCCGGGCGGGATTGTCGGGGTCAACGGCGGGCTGTTCCTCAATGCACAGACCGAAGGTGAATATGCCTCGGTACTGGCTCACGAATTGGCTCACTTGTCGCAACGCCACTTTGCTCGTGGCGTAGAAGCTCAGCAACGCATGCAAGTGCCAATGATGGCCGCGCTGCTGGCCGGGATTGTCATTGCCGCTGCGGGTGCCGGGGACGCCGGGATTGCCGCGATCGCCGGCACCCAGGCCGCAGCGATTCAGGAACAACGGCGCTTCTCGCGCCAGAACGAGCAGGAAGCCGACCGTATCGGCATTCTCAACCTGGAAAAGGCCGGCTACGACCCGCGCTCCATGCCGACCATGTTCGAACGACTGTCCCGTCAGTACCGCTTCGACGCCAAGCCACCGGAATTCCTGCTGACTCACCCGGTCACCGAATCGCGGATCGCCGACACGCGCAACCGCGCCGAACAGGCCCCGGCGGGCGGCACCGAAGATACCCTGCGCTATCAGCTGATCCGCGCCCGAGTCCAGCTGGTCTATGAAGAAACCCCCGGCCTGGGCGCCAAACGCTTTCGCGCCCAGCTCGATGAAAATCCGCAGAACGACGTGGCCCGCTACGGCCTGGCGATCGCCCAGATCAAAGGCGGACAGTTGAATGAGGCTCGAGAGAACCTCAAGCAGCTGCTGGCCAAGTCACCGAATGACATCACCTATAACCTGGCGCAGGTCGATCTGGACATCACCAACAACCGCCTGCCGGATGCCCAGTCGCGGGTGGATCGCATGCTGACCCAATACCCAGGCAACTACCCGCTGAACGATGTGCGCGTCGACCTGCTGCTCAAGCAGAACCGCCCCGCCGATGCCGAGAAAGCGCTCGATAACCTGCTCAAGAGTCGCCCGGACGATCCGGATGTCTGGTACATGGTGGCAGAAACCCGAGGGCTGTCCGGCAACATCATCGGCCTGCATCAGGCCCGGGCCGAATACTTCGCACTGGTTGGCGACTATAGTCAGGCCCTCCAGCAACTCGACTTCGCCAAGCGCCGGGCGGGCACCAACTTCCCGCTGTCTTCAAGGATCGACGCGCGGCAGCGGGAGTTGATGGAACAGGAGCAGATAGTCAAAGACATGATGCGCTGATTGTTGTGGGAGCGCGGCCTGCCTGGTACCTGGAAGTCAAGAGAAATCCACAGTACTTCGACATAAGCCAAAGGCTTTCGGCGAACGGGATATCGCCAAGATCGCAGCCTGCGGCAGCTCCTACGCCGATCGTGTCCATCCGCCATTTCGCGGGTGTACGCCAACCCGCTGGAGCTGCCGCAGGCTGCGATCTTTTCGGGCCATCCGATAGTTGACTGACTGGCGTCAAAGCCCACAAAAAAGCCCGCCTCTTTCGAGACGGGCTTTTTAATGCCGCAGATAAACGGTTACCCGGTTATTCAGCCAGTTTGAAGGTGATGAAACTGGCACGGCCCTGACGCAGAACCCGCATCGATACCGAACGATTCTTCGGCAGTGCCTTGGCGATCTCGGTGAAGTTCTTGGTCGAGGTGATCGCCTGATTGTTCAGGTGAGTGATCACATCGCCCGGCTGCAGGCCGATCAAGGAAGCAGGACCGTCCTGAATTTCCTTGATGACCACGCCACCCTTGAGATCGTTGGCCTTCTTCTCTTCTTCGGTCAGTTCAGCCACCGCAACACCCAGACGGTTGCTGCTGCGCTCGACGCCGGATTTAGGCAGGGAGTCCAGTTCCTTACCTTCTTCCGGAATAGCGCCGACGGTCAGCATGACGTTTTTACGCTGACCTTCACGGATGACCTCAAGATTGGCCTTGGAGCCGGCCTTGAGCGCGCCCACCAGGTGTGGCAAATCGGCAGACATGACGATCGGCTGATCATTCATGCTCAGGATCACGTCACCTACCTGCAGGCCGCCCTTGGCTGCCGGGCCGTCATCCTGAATCTGCGCCACCAGCGCACCGGCCGGTTTATCCAGACCGAAGGACTCGGCCAGGTCTTTGCTCACTTCCTGGATCACCACACCCAGCCAGCCGCGGCTGACTTTGCCACCGCTCTTCAGCTGATTGGAAACGTCCATCGCCACATCGATCGGGATGGCGAACGATACGCCCATGAACCCGCCGGAACGGGTGTAGATCTGCGAGTTGATGCCGACCACTTCACCGGCCAGGTTGAACAGCGGACCGCCGGAGTTGCCCGGGTTGATCGGCACGTCGGTCTGGATGAACGGCACATAGTTTTCATTCGGCAGGCTACGGCCGATGGCGCTGATGATGCCCTGGGTCACGGTATGGTCGAAACCAAACGGCGAGCCGATTGCCACTACCCACTGCCCGGCTTTCAAATCCTGGGATTTACCCAGCTTCAGAACCGGCAGGTCCTTGCCTTCGATTTTCAGCAGCGCCACGTCGGAACGTGGGTCAGTGCCGATCAGCTTGGCCTTCAATTCACTGCGATCGGCAAGACGCACGATGATTTCATCGGCATCGGCGATCACATGGTTGTTGGTCAGGATGTAGCCGTCATTCGAGATAATGAAACCCGAGCCCAGGGATTGAGCTTCGCGCTGACGATCACCACGGGGCGAACGTGGCTGCTGGGGCATACCGCGCTCGAAAAACTCCCGCAACATTGGCGGCAGGCCTTCCAGATCAGGCATTTGAGAGCCTGAGACCTTGCGATCCGGCAGTTTTTGCGTGGTACTGATATTGACTACCGCGGGCGAGGCCTGCTCGACCAGTTGCGTGAAGTCCGGCAGCTCGGCCGCTTGGGCGGCGACCGTCTGACCGAGCAACAACACGGTGGCGACAATGGATAGATAAAACTTCAAGCATGGAATCGACATACGGCTCCCGTTACGACGAGCATGGTTAAGCGATATGGAGCAAGAACACCGAGGAAATATACGCCGGTAGTTTTGTTCCGGGAACAACAAACAAGGCCAGAGCCGAGGAGCTCTGACCTATAAAAAAAATCCGGTATTTTTGCAAATTGAAATGCTCACCAAACATTTCGAGAACTCAATCGAGCGTTCAATTGTAAAGCGCGCATTGGCGACCTCTTACACAACCAACAAGCGTTTTGATGAGCATCGATTCAGCAGCTCACTGCTTGGACGCAGTGGCATCGTTGCGCATCGAAAGCGCGATCCGTTCAGCAGTGCCAATCGGAATTTCACCGACCACGGTCACCATAACGGCACCTTGCGAGGTGGTCAGGCGCCGCGAAACCGCAGCCGTCGGGCCCAGCTGGGTTCGAGTGTCGGTGACCACCTCACCGTTCAAAGGCTCGAGAAACACCGAGAACCGCGCCAGGCCATCGTCATACATCAGACTATTGACCAGGATCTTGGTGTCCGCATCCCTGTGCGCAGAACTGCTGGTCAGTTCAAACCCTGGCGGTAGCCAGTCGGAATGCCAGGCCTGGGAAGCCTTCACCACCGAAGCCTTGTCCCTGTCCAGGGCCACAGGCTTGCACTCGGCACTCGCCTGCAGCTCGCTGTCACGGGGCACGTCAGTGGTATCGAGACGGGTAAACTGGAAGCGTTCGAGCAACCGTCCTTTGTCATTCAACAGCAATGACTTCAAAGGCAGACCCGTTTCACGGTCCAGGTGCAGTTCGAACCCGTACCGATGCTGATCGCGAGGCGTCACTGAGACAATGACCGCCGATCGACCGGCCACACGCGACTTGCCGATAACGGCAAGGTCGTACCAATTCTTGAGCTTTTGAGGATCCAGTGTTCGAGCGGAGGAGTCGGGTGCATCCCCAAGCCCTGCTATCAGGGTGCCGCTGACGCATTGAGTATGCCCATCAATGCGCACGACTTCCTGAGCCGAGCCGTCGAGCTGAAGCAAACGCTCGCGGACCTGGCCATCCTGGACGCGATGCCAGATGTTATGGGTAGAAAAGCTACCGTTACGCTCGTAGACGAAAGTACCGTGGAAGCTTTGCTGTTGCTCAGCTTGACCCAGGCGGGTCAACCAGTCCTGGGCTTCGTCGGCATGGGCTGGAACAATGAACCAGCCACCGAGCAGAAGCGTAAGTAGAGGTATGGCGCGCATGATCCTCCTTAATTAGCGATTTTCCAGGCTTGCCGCACGGGCGTAAGGCAGAGCGCTTTCAGTGCCTTTGAGTGCAGCTTGTTGGGCATGTTGGCGCAAGTAGCCTGGCAAACGCTGATTGTGCCAGCCTGGCTGAGCTTGCAGTACACCGTTGGCCATAGGACCAGTGGTTTCCGAACTCTCACTATAGCCTGCCAACACCGCAGGGCCTTTAACTTGTGGGACAGCCAGGCCTGGTTGAGCCGATTGCTGAGCCAGTTCGACCCCAGCGATCTCATCCTGGTTGTACAGACGCACACCCGCCAGCACTGCAACAGTCACCGAAGCGGCAACCGCCAGACGCCCGAGGTTACGCCATGGACCACGCGTGGCCTTGGCCGGCACGGCTTCTTCAGCCAGAGCAGCAGAAACTGCCGCAGCGATATCCAGACGAGGGAGCAACAAATCTTTGTGCATGACCGCACGAGCGACTTGGTAGCGAGCCCAGGTATCACGGGTTTCAACATCGCCGAAGGCATTCAACACCCGACGCAATTCCAGTTCGTCCGCTTCGTTATCCATCACCGCGGACAGCGATTCCTGCAGGGCTTCACGACTCATGGCGGTTCCTCTCTTGGCTGTCGCCGCTGTCTCAGTTAATCCTGCAACAACGGCTGCAGGGCTTTATCGATGGCTTCCCGAGCGCGGAAAATCCGGGAGCGCACGGTACCCACCGGACACTGCATGACGCTCGCAATGTCCTCGTAACTCAGACCATCGAATTCACGTAAAGTTAAGGCCGTACGTAAATCTTCTGGTAATTGCTGAATGGTTCGATGGACGGTGCCTTCGATCTCATCCCGCAGCAATGCACGCTCTGGCGACTCGAGATCCTTGAGGCCATGATCGCCATCGTAGAACTCCGCATCTTCAGAACTGACATCGCTATCCGGCGGCCGACGGCCGCGTGAAACCAGATAGTTTTTCGCCGTGTTGATGGCGATGCGGTACAGCCACGTATAAAACGCACTGTCGCCGCGAAAATTACCAAGTGCACGATAAGCCTTGATAAAGGCTTCCTGTGCGACATCCTGAGCTTCATGGGTGTCGTGCACGAAACGCACGATCAACCCGAGAATTTTGTGCTGATATTTCAGCACCAACAGATCGAAAGCTCGCTTGTCGCCACGCTGAACGCGCTCTACAAGTTGCTGATCCTCTTCCTGGGTTAGCATGAACACTCCTCGTTAAACTCGCAGGAGGCTTGCATTCCCAATCGATCAAGCTTGCAAACATAGACTCGGGTTTTTCGCAAAAGTTCTCCCCCTCCAAGCAAGTTTCCTGCACGCTCTGATTTGGCACGCACGAAAAGCGCAGCGCGGACTCAAAGCCGGCTGCGCGAATAATCTTGTCGTCGAATTCAGCTGCAAGGACTGGTATACCGGTCCTGCATGATTTCGACGTTGCCACCTTCCATCGGGCAACCTTCTATTGAGCCTGGCGGTTCAGCAAAAGTTCCCGATATTTATAGCCTTGCGATCCGGACATTGTGCAACCAGGACGAGGAAAAGCCTGGTTAATCCTCGATACAGTCATCGGATCGTCGATTTAACTGGTAAATCAACCGGCGCCTGCTCAAGCTGAGAACAACCTTCAGCCACAGTAGTCTCACAATGCCACGACTGCCTGGCTATTGTGCCGATCCACCCCTCTATATACTAGTGGGCTGTGTGGCTGCCTTGACTCGCCGATCCAGGTGTCTTGCGCCCACCCCAACCCGGATCGCATTGAGCGGAATCCTGAAATGAGCCAACAGTTTCAACACGATGTATTGGTGATTGGCAGCGGCGCTGCCGGCTTGAGCCTTGCGCTGACCTTGCCCGGTTATCTGCGCATTGCCGTATTGAGCAAGGGCGACCTCGCCAATGGCTCGACCTTCCGGGCCCAGGGCGGTGTTGCCGCCGTGCTGGATGACACCGACACCATTGAGTCCCATGTCGAAGACACGCTCAATGCCGGTGGCGGTCTATGCCATGAAGACGCAGTGCGCTTTACCGTCGAACATAGCCGTGAAGCCATCCAATGGTTGATCGACCAAGGCGTGCCCTTCACCCGCGATGAACAATCCGGCACCGAAGACGGCGGATTCGAGTTCCACCTGACTCGTGAAGGCGGCCACAGCCACCGGCGCATCATTCATGCCGCCGATGCCACCGGCGCGGCGATTTTCAAAACCTTGCTGGACCAGGTAAAACAACGGCCGAATATCGAACTCCTGGAACAGCGGGTCGCCGTTGATCTGATTACCGAAAAACGCCTGGGCCTGGACGGCGAGCGCTGTATTGGCGCCTACGTGCTCAACCGCAGCAGCGGCGAAGTCGACACCTATGGTGCGCGCTTCACCATCCTCGCCTCCGGCGGTGCAGCCAAAGTCTATCTCTACACCAGCAACCCCGACGGCGCCTGCGGTGACGGCATAGCCATGGCCTGGCGCGCGGGTTGCCGGGTGGCGAACCTGGAATTCAACCAGTTCCACCCGACCTGCCTGTACCACCCGCTCGCCAAGAGCTTCCTGATCACCGAAGCCCTGCGCGGCGAAGGTGCACACCTGAAGCTGCCCAACGGTGAACGCTTCATGCCGCGCTTCGATCCTCGAGCCGAACTGGCGCCGCGGGACATCGTCGCCCGCGCCATCGACCATGAAATGAAACGCCTGGGCGTCGATTGCGTGTACCTGGACATCAGCCACAAGCCGGAAGCGTTCATCAAGAGCCACTTCCCGACCGTGTATGAGCGTTGCCTGGAATTCTCCATCGATATTACCAAGCAGCCGATCCCGGTCGTCCCCGCGGCGCACTACACCTGCGGCGGGGTAATGGTCGATCAACAGGGGCGTACCGATGTGCCGGGCCTGTACGCCATCGGCGAAACAAGCTTCACCGGCCTGCACGGGGCCAACCGCATGGCCAGCAACTCGCTGCTCGAGTGTTTCGTCTACGCCCGCTCGGCGGCGGCAGACATTCTTGAGCAGCTGCCGCATATTCCGGACTCCCTCGCCCTGCCCGCCTGGGATGCCAGCCAGGTTACCGATTCCGATGAAGACGTGATCATTGCGCACAACTGGGATGAATTACGGCGCTTCATGTGGGACTACGTCGGTATCGTGCGCACCAACAAGCGCCTGCAACGGGCCGAGCATCGTGTGCGCCTGCTGCTGGATGAGATCGATGAGTTCTACAGCAACTATAAAGTCAGCCGTGATTTGATCGAGCTGCGCAACCTGGCCCAGGTGGCCGAACTGATGATCCGCTCAGCCATGGAGCGCAAGGAAAGCCGCGGCCTGCATTACACCCTAGATTACCCGGATATGCTGCCGGTCGCTCTCGACACTATTCTGGTGCCGCCCACCTACGTCGACTGAATTTGAGTCGAACCCGCAGGCGTCGGTGCAGATCCGCCGCCTGCGAGTCATGGGGCACGCAGATCGCCCGCACCCGCCGCTCACCACGCAGACGAAACCGCAACACGACGATCAGCGGCAGCGCCAGGCTGTCAGGTCGCAACTGCACCGGTTGCCAGCCATGGGCGGCACTCCACAGTTGCCAGCCGTCGGCATCCCGGCGCAATCCGCGGAACGACGAAGGATGAGTCAACAGAATCTGCCGCGGCAGTGCCCACAGGCCATGGGCCAGGCACAGGGCAGCCCCGGGCAGGCTCGCCCAGATCGGTATGGATAGCAGAAACAGCGAACCCAGCGCGAACAGTTGGGCCAGAAGATAAGCCGCCAGCAATTGCCGCGAGGCATGCCAGCGGCATTCGAAATGATTACTTGGGCTGGACACGATCCAGAATCATTCGGACCATGCGCTGCAACTCGGGATCCTCCGATTCGGCGCGTTCCATGAACCAGCCGAACATGTCCTGATCTTCACACTCGAGCAGCCGGGTGTAGCATTCGCGGTCTTTGGCATTCAGGTGCGGATAGACCTCTTTCACGAATGGCACCAGCAAGACGTCCAGCTCAAGCATGCCGCGGCGGCTGTGCCAGTAGAGGCGATTCAGTTCAACATCTTCGACCATGGAGCGCTCCTCAAATAGAGCGCAAGTATACAGCCCGAGGCGGCGACGAACACTCGGCTTTGGTCGGCCATCCGCTATCCTTTGGAAACTACCCATTTCAAGGGCACGCCCTTATGATGTCCTCCAGACTTTTTAACCTGCGATGACCCATGGCTGATTCTGCTTTTTTCTGCACCTTGTCTCACGAGGGCGTTCTCGCCGTTCGTGGCCCGGACGCCAGTAAGTTCCTTCAGGGGCAACTGACCTGCAACCTCAATTACCTGAGCGATACCCAGGCCAGCCTCGGTGCGCGCTGTACTCAGAAAGGTCGCATGCAATCGAGCTTTCGCATCCTGCCGCAAGGTGATGGCTACCTGTTGGCGATGGCCACCGAACTGCTGGAGCCGCAACTGGCGGACCTGAAAAAGTACGCGGTATTCTCCAAATCGAAACTGACGGACGAAAGCGCCGCCTGGGTTCGCTTCGGCCTCAGCCAGGCGGATGCCGCGCTGGCCGCGCTGGGTCTTGATCTGCCGCCAAAAACCGATGCGGTAGTACGCGCCAATGGCCTGATCGCGATTCGCGTGTCCCCTGACAGAGCCGAACTCTGGGCGGCAGCGGATCAGGCCAAAACCCTGCGCGATCAATTGTCCGCGGTATTGGTCGAGGGCGATCTGAATCAGTGGTTGCTAGGGCAGGTTCGCGCTGGCATTGGCCAGGTCATGCCAACTACCCGCGAACTGTTCATTCCGCAAATGCTCAATCTGCAAGCCGTCGGCGGCGTGAGCTTCAAGAAAGGCTGCTACACCGGCCAGGAAATCGTCGCGCGCATGCAGTATCTGGGCAAACTCAAGCGTCGCCTGTATCGACTGCAACTGGACGCCAGCGAACTGCCTGAACCCGGCGCGCAGTTGTTTTCCCCGACCCACAGCAGTTCCATCGGCGAAGTGGTGATTGCCGCCAAAGCCGGGCCAGGCATTGAATTGCTGGCCGTGCTGCAGGCCGAAGCGGCTGAAGGTGGCATCATCCATCTGGGCGCGCTCGAAGGCCCTGCCCTGCAACTGCTCGACTTGCCGTACCAACTGGACCGTGATCGCGAGATCCAGCGTTAATTGCGGGGCCTTTTGTAGCACCCTGGAGAACAGAAATGCAAAAAGCCGGGTATTGATCCCGATAACAAAGTGATGTGCAGCAATCTGGAACAGGCGCGGTCGATGTTTTATTGATCACGATTGCGATACGGGCCAATTGTGGCGAGGGGGCTTAAGTCGCAACGCTATCCGTAGCAGCTGGCGGAGCCTGCGTTCGGCCGCGAAGCGGTCGTAAAATCAGGCACTGCGGTGTTCCAGACAAACCGTGCAAGCAGGATTCACGACTGCTTCGCAGCCGAACGCAGCCTTCGGCAGCTGCTACGGGAGACAACGCTGAACCTGAAACTCCTTAGTGGCGAGGGGGCTTAAGTCGCAACGCTATCCGTAGCAGCTGGCGGAGCCTGCATTCGGCCGCGAAGCGGTCGTAAAATCAGGCACTGCGGTGTTCCAGACAAACCGTGCAAGCAGGATTCACGACTGCTTCGCAGCCGAACGCAGCCTTCGGCAGCTGCTACGGGAGACAACGCTGAACTTCCTTGACTGACTGGCATTGGGGCCAGCTCCCTCGCCACAGGCTTTGTGTTCCACTCGCAAGATCTCAGCCCTCCCTCGCAACAAAACTCACCCGAACCTTCAACCCCGCCTGCGCGCCATCGTGCAGGCTGATCTGCGCCAGATGGGCGCGGCAGATTTCACCGACAATCGCCAGGCCCAGTCCTGAACCCGCACCCTGCTGACTGCTTCGGTAAAACCGCTCGAACACCCGATCACGCTCCCCCTGGGGAATGCCCGGCCCGTCATCTTCGACCTCGAGCACCGCCGGGGCTGTCACCCGCAGGATCACATTGCCGCCCGGCGGGGTATGGGCCAATGCGTTATCCACCAGGTTGCTCAAGAGTTCATTGAGCAAAGTCGGCTCGCCCCGCAACCACACCGGCTCATCCGCCTCCAGCGCCAAGGCGACGCCCCGCGCGTGCGCCAGCGGCGCCATGGCCATGCCCAGCTCACGGGCCAACTGACTGAGATCGAGCAACTGCGCGCCACCTTCGGCAATTGCCCGGGCGCCGTTTTCGATACGGGCCAGCGAGAGCAATTGGTTGGCCAGGTGAGTCAGCCGGTCGGTGCCCTGAGCGGCGCTTTCCAGCGTGGTGCGCCAGATCTCGGGCTCCTTCGCGCGCAGCCCCAACTCCAGCCGCGCCTTGAGCGCCGCCAGTGGTGTGCGTAATTCATGGGCGGCATCGGCAATGAACTGCGCTTGACGCTCGAACTGCCCGCGCAAGCGCTCGGTAAAGTGGTTGAGCGCGCGCACCAGCGGCCACAACTCGTGTTGCACCTCCACCAGCGGCAAGGGCCGCAAGTCATCCGGCTGGCGCTCTTCCACCGCCGTGCGCAAGCGCTCCAGCGGCCGCAAGGCCGCGCTGACCGCAAACCACACCAGCATCAGCGCGCCCATCGCTAGCATGCCCAGACGCAGCAAGGTATCGGCCGCCAGACTGCGCGCCATACTGACCCGCGCCTCATCGGTTTCCGCCACGCGGATCTCTGCCATGCCGTTCATATTCGGCTCGCTGACGGCCTTGAGCAGGCTCACCACCCGCACGTTCTGCCCCTGGTATTGGGCGTTATAGAAGCGCGCCAGCGCCGGATAATCGTCTGTGCGCGGCGTACCGGGTGGCGGCCCGGGCAGGTTTTCGTAGCCGGAAATCAGCTTCTGGTTAATGTCGTTGACCTGGTAATAAATCCGCCCGGCGCTGTCGTAGGCGAACGTGTCGAGGGCGACATAGGGCACATCGGCACTGAGACTGCCGTCGCGCTGGGACAGCCCTGCGGCGATGGTCCGCGCCGAAGCCAGCAAGGTCCGGTCATAGGCGGTGTCGGCGGCTTCCCGGCCATTCCAGTAAGCACTCAGGCCACTGGCCAGCATCAACACCACCAGCAGCAGCGCGAGGTTCCACAGCAACCGCCAACGCAGACTGCTGGGCTTATGCATCACGGGTTTCCAGCAGGTAACCAAGCCCCCTGAAGGTGACGATTGCCACTGACTGGCCATCGAGTTTCTTGCGCAGACGGTGGACGTAGATTTCGATCGCGTCGGGACTGGCCTCTTCATCGAGGCCAAATACCTGGGAAGCCAGCTGCTCTTTGCTCATCACCCGCCCCGGCCTGGCGATCAAGGCTTCGAGCACCGCCTGTTCGCGAGAGGTCAGCGTGAGCAAGTCATCGCCGAGGGTGAAGCGTCGGGTATCCAGGTCATACACCAGGCCCCCGCAACGCTGCTGCCGCTCGCCGCCGAGCACGCTGCGACGCAGCAGGGCCTTGACCCGCGCTTCCAGCTCGGTGAGTTCAAAGGGTTTGGCCAGGTAATCGTCGGCACCCAGGTTGAGCCCATGAACCCGATCCTTGACATCGCTGCGGGCGGTCAACATCAATACCGGCAGATTTTTCCCGCGCCCGCGCAATCGCGCCAGCACCTCGAAACCATCCATGCGCGGCAGGCCGACGTCGAGGATCACCACCGCGTATTCCTCGCTGCTCAGGGCCAGGTCGGCGGCCACTCCATCGTGCAGCACATCGACGGTCAGGCCGGTGCTTTTCAGCGCCTGGGCGACACTTTCGGCCAACTGCAGATGGTCTTCGACGAGAAGAACACGCATGGATTTGTACCTCGTTCAGGGATAGGTCGACTCCATTCTTTGGCGCGGAGTTTACAGCCGCATCCGCCGCTGTGAAGCCTGGAAACATTGAAAGTCTGTTGAAAGGTTAGCGAAAGGTTGGCCGGTTAGAGTCCCGCTACGGACAGTTTCGACTGCCGTGACTGCTTGAAGGGTAGTGACCGAAAAACGCCTCGAAGCGTTTTCGCCAATAAGAACAATAACGGAGTACTTCACCATGCTGTCCACGCAGCCACAGGCTCGCCCGCCTGTTCGTTTTTTCAGCCGTTGCCAGACCGCCCTTGCCAGCGCCACCGCCCTCGCGAGCTTTTCGCCGTTCAGCCACGCCGCCGTCTTCGAAGACAGTAGCGCCACGCTGGAAACCCGCAACATGTATTTCAACCGCGACTTTCGCGATGGCACCCGTCCGTGCGCCTGCGCAATGCCACCTACCGTTCCAATTACTCGCCCCGCGACGCGGATGAAATGCGTTTGCTGGGGAGCTATAGCGTTGCCCTTTGGTAATTGATTCAACCGCCAAGGGCCAAAGATCGCAGCCTGCGGCAGCTCCTACACCCAAAACAATAATTTCTGTGGAGACAACAATGAATTTATCACTGCGTAAAGTTGCTCTAGCCGCCAGCTGCATGCTGTTTGCCGGCCAATTGCTCGCCGAGCCGAAACGCCCGGAATGCATCGCCCCGGCCTCACCGGGCGGTGGTTTCGACCTGACCTGCAAACTGGCGCAAAGCGCGCTGGTCAACGAAAAACTGCTGAGCAAACCGATGCGTGTGACCTACATGCCCGGCGGAGTCGGCGCGGTGGCCTACAACGCGGTGGTCGCTCAGCGTCCGGCCGATGCCGGTACCCTGGTGGCCTGGTCCAGTGGTTCGTTGCTGAACCTGGCCCAAGGCAAGTTCGGCCGCTTCGATGAAAGCGCCGTGCGCTGGCTGGCGGCGGTCGGCACCAGCTATGGCGCCATCGCCGTGAAAAACGATTCGCCCTACAAGAACCTCGACGATCTGGTCCAGGCGCTGAAGAAAGATCCGAGCAAAGTGGTGATCGGCTCCGGCGGCACCGTCGGCAGCCAGGACTGGATGCAGACGGCACTGATCGCCAAGGCCGCCGGGATCAACCCGCGCGACCTGCGTTATGTCGCCCTCGAAGGCGGCGGTGAAATCGCCACCGCCCTGCTCGGCGGCCACATCCAGGTCGGCAGTACCGACATCTCCGACTCCATGCCGCACATCCAGAGCGGTGACATGCGCCTGCTCGCGGTGTTCTCCGACAAGCGTCTGGACGAGCCGGAAATGAAAGACATTCCGACCGCCAAGGAACAGGGCTACGACATTGTCTGGCCAGTGGTGCGCGGTTTCTACCTCGGGCCAAAGGTCAGCGGCGAAGACTACGCCTGGTGGAAAGCCGCCTTCGACAAACTGCTGGCCTCGGAAGACTTCGCCAAGCTGCGCGATCAGCGCGAACTGTTCCCCTTCGCCATGACCGGCCCGGAGCTGGACACCTACGTGAAGAAACAGGTCGCCGACTACAAAGTACTGGCCAAAGAGTTCGGCCTGATCCAGTGATCGCCTCTGTCTAGCGGTTGCGCCCCGGCTCATCAGGGGCGTGACCCAGGAGTTCCCCATGCTCTTACAACGCATTTTCGCTTCGGTGCTGCTATTGGTCTGTATTGGCCTGGCACTGATGGCATGGCCGTACCAGGCCGCCTTTTCCTACGAACCGGTCGGGCCCCGGGCCTTTCCCCTGCTGATGCTCGGCCTGATGGGGATGGGTCTGCTTTACATGATCTTTCGCCCGGCCCCCATTGTGCACAGCGAAGACGATCCGCAACTGGACCGCGAAACTCTGATCAAGATCGGCATCTGTGTGGTGCTGTTGCTGGTGTTCGCCGGAACCTTCGAACCCCTCGGGTTCATTGTTTCCAGCATCCTGATCGGCATTCCGATGGCGCGTCTGTATGGCGGTCGCTGGTTGCCCAGCGTGGTGATCATCAGTCTGATGAGTATCGGTCTGTATCTGCTGTTCGACCGGGTAATGGACGTTCCACTGCCTTTGGGCCTGCTCGACGTTCTGGAGAATTGATATGGATACCCTGAATTATCTCGGCCAGGGCTTCGGCGTTGCATTGACACCTTACAACCTGGTAACGGCGCTGTGCGGCACCTTGATCGGCACCGTGGTAGGCCTGCTGCCGGGCTTGGGTCCGATCAACGGCGTGGCACTATTGATCCCGATTGCCTTCGCTCTCGGTCTGCCGCCGGAGTCGGCGCTGATTCTGTTGGCGGCGGTGTATCTGGGCTGCGAATACGGCGGCCGCATCAGCTCGATTCTGCTGAACATCCCGGGCGAAGCCTCCACCGTGATGACCACTCTGGACGGCTATCCAATGGCTCGCCAGGGTCTTGCCGGCGTTGCTCTGTCGCTGTCGGCCTGGAGCTCGTTCATCGGCGCCTTTATTGCCACCTGCGGCATGGTGTTGTTCGCGCCGATACTGGCGAAATGGGCGATCGCCTTCGGCCCGGCGGAATACTTCGTGCTGATGGTTTTCGCCATTGTCTGCCTTGGCGGCATGGCCGGTGATCGTCCGCTGAAGACGTTTATTGCGGCGCTGATCGGCCTGTTTCTGTCGAGCGTAGGGATCGATGCCAACAGCGGTGTGTACCGTTTCACCGGGGACAACATCCATCTCACCGACGGCATTCAGTTCGTGGTGCTGGTACTGGGCCTGTTCTCCATCAGCGAAATTCTTCTGCTGCTGGAAAAAACCCATCGCGGCCAGGAAGCGGTGAAAGCCACCGGGCGGATGATGTTCAACTTCAAGGAAGCAGCGTCGGTATTCACGGTGAATATCCGTTGCGGCTTGCTGGGTTTCATCATGGGCGTGTTGCCGGGTGCCGGTGCGACCCTGGCCAGTGCCGTGGCCTACATGACCGAGAAACGTATCGCCGGCGCCAGCGGCAAGTTCGGCCAGGGCGACAAGCGTGGCCTCGCGGCACCTGAAACCGCCATCGGCGGTGCTGCCTGCGGCGCATTGGTGCCCATGCTGACCCTCGGCGTTCCAGGCTCCGGCACCACTGCTGTGATGATCGGCGCGCTGTCGCTGTACAACATCACCCCGGGCCCGCTGCTGTTCCAACAGCAACCGGACATTGTCTGGGGTCTGATCGCTTCGTTGTTCGTCGCCAACGTCATGCTGGTGATCCTCAACATTCCGATGATCCGCATTTTCACCCGCATCCTCGCCGTGCCGAACTGGGCACTGGTGCCGGTGATCGCCATCATCACCGGGATCGGTGTCTACGCGGTGCATGCCACCACTTTCGATCTGTTCCTGATGATCGGCATCGGCATCTTCGGCTACATCCTGCGCAAGCTCGACTTCCCGCTGTCGCCAGTCCTGCTGGGCTTTATCCTCGGCGGTCTGATGGAGCAGAACCTGCGTCGGGCGCTGTCGATTTCCAATGGCGCGCTGGAGATCCTCTGGTCGAGTCCGATCACTTTCGGCGTCTGGGTGCTGACCGCAATCATGCTGCTGATGCCAATCCTGCGGATCTGGCGCAAGCGTTCCGCGCAGCGTCGTGCCTTGGCCAATGCTTGAGATCTCCTTTAAAAACTGGTGGGGAACTCCGCTGGTCGGTCTGCTGGGTGGTTACCTCGCCAGCCAGATCGACTGGCCGCTGCCCTGGATGGTCGGCTCGTTGCTGGCGATCATCCTGGTGCGCTGCCTGACGCCCTGGCAACTGGCGGAAATCCCTGGTGGGCGTAAATGCGGCCAGTGGATCGTCGGCATCGGCATCGGCCTGCACTTCACCCCAGTGGTGATCGAACAGGTCATGAGCCACTTCGGCCTGATCTTCTTCGGTGCGTTAGTCACCAGCCTGTCCGCTGTAGTCGGGGTCTGGTTGCTGCGGCGTACCGGGGAGGATCGCGCCACCGCGTTCTTTTCCAGCATGCCCGGCGGATCGGGGGAGATGGTCAACCTCGGCGCACGCAATGGCGCGGTGCTCAGCCGGGTTGCTGCGGGGCAGAGCTTGCGGGTGCTGGTGGTAGTGCTCTGTGTACCAGCAGCCTTCAAGTACTTGCTGGGCGACGGTGCGCCGGCTTTGCATCCGGCAGCCGTCGACTGGTGGTGGCTGGCTATGCTACTCCCTGCGGGTGCCCTGGCTGCCTGGCTCTGGGAACGTCTTCGGCAACCCAATCCCTGGCTATTCGGGCCGCTGCTGGTGAGTGCGGCGGTGAGCGTCGGCTGGGATTTGCATGTCGGGTTGCCCAATGGTGGCAGCCAGATCGGCCAATGGCTGATCGGCAGCGGGCTGGGTTGTCACTTCAATCGGGAATTTTTCCGCCGCGCACCATCGTTCATGGGCCGGACCTTGATCGGCACGGTATTGACCATGCTGATCGCTACCCTCGCGGCACTCGGCCTGAGTGCCCTGACTCAGCTGGATCTACGCTCGTTGACCCTGGGCATGATGCCCGGCGGCATCGCCGAAATGAGCCTGACCGCCGAAACCCTGCAACTGTCGGTGCCGCTGGTGACGGCGATGCAGGTGATGCGGTTGTTGTTTGTGCTGTTTCTGGCGGAGCCGTTGTTTCGGTACTGGGACAGATCGCCGGAGAAAGTCTGAGGCAAACTCCTGTGGCGAGGGGGCTTGCCCCCGCTGGGGCGCGCAGCGGCCCAAAAACCTGCAAAGGCGTTGTATCAGGCACACCGCATTCACCGATTTTACGACTGCTGCGCAGCCGAGCGGGGGCAAGCCCCCTCGCCACAGGGTTTGTGTTGCCACAGGGGTATTGCGCTTACATCAAACCGGCGGCAATCGCCACTCGATCGGCGTCTCGCCGTTCTGCTCGAGAAACTTGTTGGCCCGGCTGAAGTGCCCGCAGCCGAGGAAACCGCGATAAGCGGACAGCGGCGACGGATGCACCGAGGTCAGTACCAGGTGCTTGGTCGCGTCGATCAGTTTCTGCTTGCTCTGTGCGTGGGCGCCCCACAGCAGAAATACCAGGTGCGGCTGGCGTTCGCTGACGATCTCGATCACCCGATTGGTAAAGTGCTGCCAGCCCTTGCCCGCGTGGGCGTTGGCATTGGCCCGCTCCACCGTCATGGTGGTGTTGATCATCAGCACGCCCTGGTCGGCCCAGCTTTGCAGGCAACCATGGGCGGGGATGTCGATGTTCAGGTCGCGTTTCAACTCTTTATAGATGTTCACCAGCGACGGTGGCGCCGGCACGCCCGGCTGCACCGAGAAGCACAACCCGTGGGCCTGACCCGGGCCGTGGTACGGATCCTGGCCGAGAATGACCACCTTGACCTTGTCCAGCGGCGTGGAGTTGAGCGCGTTGAAAATCATCGGTCCCGGCGGATAGATCTCCTTACCCGCAGCGCGCTCCTGTTGCAGAAAAGTGCGCAACTCTGCCATGTAAGGCTGGTCGAATTCGCCGCGCAAGGCCTCCTTCCAGCTCGGTTCGAGTTTGATACGGTCGTCGGAAGTCATTACAAGGTCCAAAAAAACAATGGGCGCACCCTAAGAAAGCCCGCCACGCTTGTCAATTGATCTGACGCAGAACCGGCACTTTCCCACATTGCGATCATACTGAACGCTTAAATTCCAAATCGAGGTCACGATGAATCTGCACTTCGAAGAACTGACCGGTACCGACGGCGCGCGAATCGGCATCGCCAGCCTGGATGCCGAAAAGTCCCTGAACGCCCTTTCCTTGCCGATGATCCATGTCTTGAGCGAGCGTCTGAACGCCTGGGCAAAAGACCCGGAGATCGTTTGCGTACTGTTACGCGGCAATGGCGCCAAAGCGTTTTGCGCAGGCGGCGAGGTCCGCAGCCTGGTTGAAGCCTGCCGTGCTCATCCCGGTGAAGTCCCACCCTTGGCCGGACATTTTTTTGCGGCGGAATACCGCCTCGACTACAGCCTGCACACCTATCCCAAACCATTGATCTGCTGGGGGCATGGCTACGTGCTTGGCGGCGGCATGGGCTTGTTGCAGGGTGCCAGTATCCGCATTGTCACGCCGAGCAGCCGCCTGGCCATGCCAGAAATCAGCATAGGCCTGTACCCGGATGTTGGCGCCAGTTGGTTCCTTTCGCGTCTGCCGGGCAAGCTCGGATTGTTCCTCGGTCTGACCGGGGCCCATATGAATGGTCGGGATGCGATCGATCTGGATCTGGCCGACCGTTTTCTGCTGGATGAACAGCAGGAAGAACTGATCGAAGGCCTGCTGCAATTGAACTGGCAGGAACAGACCGCCATGCAACTCAACAGCCTGCTCAAGGCGCTGCAGCAGGAGGCCATCGGGCAGCTGCCCGAGCCGCAATGGTTGCCGCGGCGCCCGCAGATCGACGAGCTGCTGGATGTCAGTGATGTGCGCTGCGCCTGGCGCGCCATCAGCCTGCTGCGCGATCACAACGACCTGCTGTTCAGCCGGGCGGCCAAGACTCTGATCGGGGGTTGCCCGCTGACCGCGCATCTGGTCTGGGAGCAAATTATCCGCGCCCGACATTTGTCCCTGGCCGAAGTATTTCAGATGGAATACACCATGAGCCTGAATTGCTGCCGCCATCCGGAGTTCAGCGAAGGGGTGCGCGCCCGACTGATCGACAAGGATCAGAAGCCCCATTGGCATTGGCCGGATATCAATACGATCCCGGATGCGGTGATCGAGGCGCATTTCCACAAGGTGTGGGAAGGCCGGCATCCGCTGGCAGATTTGTCCGACTACTGAACATGAAAAAGCGGCGCGTGATGCGCCGCTTTTTCATGGGTAGGCTTAGCGGTTATGGCGTCCTGTCTGACCTCAGTTCGCGGCCGTCCCTATTAGTTGCAGCATCCGCAATAACCACCCCGTCACTCAACTTTCCTTCAATCAGAGGCTCGCCGCCAGCCCTATTTTTCAGCACATCCCGAATAACTTCGTTCGCGGCAAAATAAACCGACCAATAATGGTCATTATGACAATATGAGCGTACCACCAACATTAATATATCTGCGGTAATCTCGGAGACCCTGATATCAATACCCGGTTCAACCAACACATCAGGCACTGCACTTAACCGTCGCCTGAGCAAAGCAATAACAAGTTGATCATCCTGCTCGATAGGCAGCGCAACGTTCAATTCAACGCGACGAAAAGAATTGCTGGAAAAATTCTGAATGTTGTCGGAAAAAACTTTATTATTGCCGACCAACGTCACGACATTATCTGCCGTAATAATGGTGGTCGCGAAAAGTCCGATCTCAGCTACCGTACCAATGACGCCGCCCGCACTGATCTCGTCTCCCACCTTGAACGGGCGCAGCACAATAATGAAGCCGCCAGCCGCCAGATTCGCCAGCAAACCCGACCACGCCATCCCGATAGCCAAGCCAACTGCCGCCAGTATCGCCGCAAAGCTGGTGGTTTCAATGCCGCAATAACCCAGAATGGCAATGACTAAAATAATATTCAAAGTCACGGTCACAAAAGACCCGACATAGCGCAGGACCGTAGGGTCCAGTTTCTGCCGCGTCATGGACTGGCGCACAAACTCGACCACTAAATTTATTATCCACCGCCCCACAATCCAGAACACGACGGCGGAAATAATCTTGAGACCAAAAGCATATCCGTATTCGACCACCATGTTGGCAAAAGCGCCCATTTTATCGACACTGGCATTCGCTACATTACTGATCTCATCCATGGCGGCTGCTCCACACTCATTACATGCACTCGACTTTCGTTCGACCCACTACTTTCACACCATCCTCGCATGCAGATTCACGGAAAAATGACTGCTTGTCTACTGTCATATTTTACAGGTCACATGCCTTATCCGTTGAACATATTCTTGATAGATAATGCGGACTCGCACGATGATATCAGTGCAATTTCATCAATAAATACAACACAATCCTCTCGTTTTTGGTAACAGCCGCCCACCATTCTCTAGCGATTTCCTACTATTGAAAAAACCTTGTGCGCAATAGCTTTTATCCGACTATTAAACTTGCGGGCATAAAAAAGCGGCGCGTGATGCGCCGCTTTTCGTTGGAAGGCTTAGCGGTTATGGCTTCCCCTGTTACTTCTGTCGCCATGATCGCCGCGTCCGTTGCGCTCACCTCGATTGTGGCGATCGCCACGGCGGTTGTCGCTCTGGCGGTGATGGGAATCCCAGCCTCGGTTCGGATGAGACCGGTGTACCGAGCGTGGAGCCTGCTGGTAATGCCGTGGAGACTGATAGTGCCGTGAAGACTGGTAATGGCGTGGAGACGACTGGTAATACCTGGGAGAAGGCTGGTAATGCCGGGGCGCCGAGTAGTATCGCGCTGGCGGAGCATAATAGCGGCTCCGGTCCTGGTAGTAAGACCCGCCACCATTGTAATACGGAGACGGCGAGGTATAGACATCAGAACGGTAGTAGCTCGATCCTCCATCGTAGGGCGCACACGCCGAAAGAGACAAACCCAGTACAACAATCAGAAGAAGTCGTCGATACATGGCGGCCTCCTGGACCGCGAATGAGCACACACCAGCGACGCTGGGCGGCGACAGTCAACAATTAGCCGGCTGTCGAAACATCTGACAGCAGAATCGGGATCTGGTGCGCCTCCGCAATACGTTGATACAAGTGGCCCGAGACAGCTTCTCCGATGGCCGAATCCCGGGCATAAGAAACGGCGCGTCCTTCAAAGGGAGGCACCGCGTGATTCGAGCACCAGGAAGCTGGTCGGCGTCAGCCAATACAGTCCACGGATTTGAAGCGCCGACGGCCTGAATGCAAATCTTCTGACCCGTGGCGACACCCGTCACTCAAGAACCGAAAACACACAACCACCTTCTTCTTTGCTGGTGCATACGTACATGTGTAACCCGGTAGGTGACTTTCTTTTCTTCCAGTTCTCTCGATCCAGCAGACGCACCGAGAGCTGAAGATCTTCGTTGGCACGGAAATTCAGGTCGACTATTTCATTGGACGCTGTGCGGTACATGCATCGACGCAGTATTCCCCTCTCCATACCCTCGGTCGGGTTCGAAAAATAGACCGCCCTGATGAACCGCGTTGTGGCTGCAGGGGCATCCGAAGACAGCGCACCGATCCATTGTCCTTGGTGACTTACTGTTGGAGCGGTGTATATGCCCTGTTTATTTTTGATTCTTTCTGGTGTTGGACAGTGATCAATATCCAGCGCCCAACCACTTACCGGCAGCGCGAAAAACAACGGATAAAACACAAATCTGAGCATCAAGAGTTCCCTCTCATCAAAAAATCACGGCGAGGAAGAACTCGCCGCTCTTCCTCTGCTGGTGACTCTCTTTCGTCATCCTTCCACTTCAGAAAAAGCACAAACGCCTGGGGCCTTGTTCGTGCATTCATACAATACAAGACCCAACTCGGTCGTTATTTCTTTCCAGTTCTTGGCATTCCTGAGTTTAACCGCGACGTCCGGAGTTTCGCCCGGGCGATAACGCATATTCATTGATACACCGTCTTGGGTTTTATATTCACAATAGCCCACAGTTCCAACTTTCCCGCTCTGGTTGCCACTGGGATAAAATACACCGCTCTCGAACGAGCTGATGGCCGACGCGGGCCCGCGACTCATGACGCCAAGCCATTCGCCTTTGCCGCTGGCGGTCGGAGCCGTGTAAATGCCGTTAACCCCCTGGATATCGCGTGGGCCCGGGCAACTTTCGAAATTTACTGCCCATGAACTGGCAGAAAAAGCCAAAGGTAAAACAGCGGCGATAATTTTAAACATCATAAACAGCACCTCAAAATTATTTAATAAGTCCGCCTCACTGCTTGCCTCACAGACAACGTTAAAACGGGCACTTACTGAGGTTATCTGGTGGTGGATATTTCACAACATGAAAGCCTGTAGGCCTTATCTGATAAAAGCATCAGAAAATAACAAACCGCCTTTTCAGACCGTATTCCATTGCGGTGCAAGAACGCACTATCACTAGGCAAAAAAGACGGGCAAGTCGGATCGCCGTACCGCCGCTTCCACAAGGTTTTGCGCAAACCTTGTTGACGGAGAGGCTCAGGGCGTGAAGACGGCCTTGCGGTCAATAGAGATTCCGACCGGTATCCGTCCGAATACCCCTGCAAATGAAGCAGTTATTTCCGGCCCGTGCCATTAGAATGCCTGCACCCGGTCTCTGCCAACGGAATCGCTATGCTGCTTCGCTCCGCCCTGTATTCGCAACGCTCGCTGGTGCTCACGCTGATCGCGTTGCTGGGCTGTGGCTTCCTCGCCACCTCCTTGCTCAGCTACTACGCCTCGAGGGCATCGATTCGCGACAGCATCGTCAATACCGAGCTACCGCTGACTTCCGACACGGTCTACTCGGAGATCCAGAAAGACCTGGTCCGACCGATCCTGATTTCCTCGATGATGGCCCGCGACACCTTCATGCGCGATTGGGTCGTAGCCGGCGAACGCGACCCCGAGCAAATGACCCGTTACCTCAACGAGGTCATGACCCACTACAACGCCTACACCGCATTCTTCGTCTCCAACAGCAGCCTGACCTACTACCACGCCAAGGGTGTGCTGAAGAAAGTCAGCGCCGACGAACCCCGTGACATCTGGTACTTCCGCGTGCGCGACATGACCGAGCCATATGAGATCAACGTCGATCCGGACCTGGCCAACCACGACAGCCTGACCTTCTTCATCAACTATAAAGTCTACGACTACAAGGACCAGTTCATCGGCACCGCCGGTGTCGGCCTGACCGTCGACGCGGTGATCAAACTGATTGACAAGTACCAGCAGCGTTACCAGCGCAGCGTGTACTTCGTCGACACTGTCGGGCGCATCGTCCTCACCGGTGCCGAGAGTGGACCGCAAGGCGCGCGGGTCGGCCAGTCCCTCAGCGAACTCGACAGCATGAAAGACCTGCTGAGCAAATTGCCCAAACCCCACAGCGGCAGCTATGAGTATTCGGCCCAGGGCCAGGGACACTTTCTCAACGTGCGATTCATCCCCGAGCTGAACTGGTACCTGTTTGTCGACAAACGCGAAGACAGTGCGCTGAGCGAGATTCGCCAGTCGCTGTACCTCAACCTGCTGATCTGTCTGGTCGTCACGCTGGCCGTACTGGCCCTGCTCAACCGCGTGGTCAATCGCTACCAGCGCAAACTGGAAGCTTATGCCACCCTCGACAGCCTCACCGACCTGCCGAACCGCCGCGGCTTCGACCTGCTGGCGATCCAGGCCATGCACGAAGCCCAGCGCGAACCGAAACCACTGACCGCGTTGCTGCTGGACCTGGACCATTTCAAGCGCTTGAACGACACCTACGGCCACCTTGCCGGTGATCTGGTGCTGACCGGTTTCGCCCGCGACCTGGAAAGCTGCCTGCGCCAGTCCGATATCGTCTGCCGCTGGGGCGGAGAAGAATTCATCGTGCTGCTCAAGGACACCGACAGCAGCAAAGGCCTGATGATTGCCGAGAAGATCCGTCGACAGATCGAGCAACAGCGTTATACCTACGAGGGGCAATCGCTGCAGGTCACCGTCAGCATCGGCCTCACCACCCTGCAAGCCGATGACACCCTGCACAACCTGCTATCGCGTGCCGACCAGGCAATGTACCGTGCAAAACAATCTGGCCGTAACCGAACCTGCGTGGAAACGCCCCACTTCATTTATGAACAAACCTGACCTTTGCCCAGCCTGCGGCGCCCGCAACGACTGCAGCCTGGCCGATCCGCGAACCGCCGACCAGGCCTGCTGGTGCTACGCCGTCAGCATCGACCCGGCGGTGCTCCAGGCGCTGCCCGCCGAACTGCGCGACAAGTCCTGCCTATGCCCGGGCTGCGCCCAGGTCGAGGTGCAGTTGCAAGCAGGCGCCTGGTCAATCGCGTAAGATGCACGGCCCTTTTCCGATCTGCCGATAGTCATGCGCGTTGACCGTTTCCTCAGCAACCTGCCCCGCTTCAACCGCAAACAAGTGCGCTTGCTGCTGGTGGAACGGCGGATCAAGGTCGACGGCCAGGTCGTCAGCGACCCGCACTTCGAGGTGCGCGAGTTCAGCCGCGTGGAGTATGACGATGAAGTGCTGCAGGCCGGCAAGCCGCCGCGCTACTTCATGCTGCACAAGCCACCGGGCTGCGTCAGCGCCACCCGCGATCCGCAACACCCGACCGTGCTCGACCTGATGGATGAACCCGACAAGCACGACCTGCACATCGCCGGGCGGCTGGACTTCAATACTACCGGCCTGATGCTGATCACCAACGACGGCAGCTGGTCGCGGCGCCTGACCCAGCCGCAGACCAAACTGGCAAAGATCTACTACGTCGAAACCGAACAGCAGATCGGTCCCGAATACGCGCAAACTTTCGCCCAAGGCCTGTACTTTGCATTCGAAGACCTCACCACCCAGCCGGCCGAGCTGCTCGTACTGGGGGCAAAATCCGCGCGCCTGAGCATCGTCGAGGGCCGCTATCATCAGGTGAAACGGATGTTCGGCCACTTCAACAATAAGGTCCTGCGCCTGCATCGCGAACGCATGGGGCCGCTGGTGCTCGACGCCGCCCTCGCCCCCGGCGAATACCGCCCGCTGACGGCCGAAGAAATCCAGCACATCTAAAACCCGCTGCCAGGTCACTACCATTCAGCAGAAAGTTGCCGATCAACTCACCAACGGCACTTGCAGGATGAGTTGCACCCTGCTTGAATCAAGCCGTCGGCCGAATTGTGACCGATGAGTCACCCACATACTTGCAAGAAACTTTTTGTCGGCAGAGAGTTCCCAAGGCTCCACCCACCGACAGACTGCCCGCCAATAACAATACCCGTCGACCAGGCTGTAACGGATCGACATGGGCCTCTAAATTCCAGGCGTATGCCTACCTGTCATAAAGCTCGTGCAATCTCATTGCGCGCATACCCGCTTGCCAGGAGTCTTACGACATGAGGCCAGAAATCGCTGTGCTGGATATACAGGGTCAGTACCGGGTTTACACGGAGTTCTATCGCGCAGACGCCGCAGAAAAGACCATCATTCTGGTCAACGGCTCAATGGCCACTACTGCATCGTTTGCCCAGACCGTGAAGAACCTGCACCCGCAGTTCAACGTCGTGCTTTACGATCAGCCCTACGCGGGCAAGTCCAAAGCCCACAACCTGCATGAGAAAATGCTTACCAAGGAAGTCGAAGGGCAGATCCTCCTGGAGCTGATCGACCACTTCGCCGCCGAACATGTGCTGTCGTTCTCCTGGGGTGGCGCCGCGACCCTGGTCGCCCTGGCGCACCGGCCACGGCGCATCGAAAAAGCCGTGATCAGTTCGTTCTCCCCAGTGATCAATGAACCGATGCGCGACTACCTCGAACGCGGTGTCGACTACCTCGGCAGCCGGGATGGCCACCGGGTCGGCAACCTGGTGAACAGCACCATCGGCAAACACCTGCCGTCGTTGTTCAAGCGCTTCAACTATCGCCACGTCAGCACCCTGGCCGAGCACGAGTATGGGCAGATGCACTTCCACATCAGCAACGTGCTCAACAGCGATCGCCTGTGCTATATCAACGCGGCGAAGAAAATCGACATCCCGGTGCTGTTCATGAACGGTGAATGGGACGAATACACCGCCGCCGCCGACGCGCGAATCTTTGGCAACCACTTGCGGCACAGCACCTTCAGCACCCTCCAGGCCACCGGACACTTTCTCGACATGGAACACAAATCCGCCTGCCGAGACAGCCGCAACGCCTTGCTGGGATTTTTGAAGCCGGCCCAACATGAAAACCGACCGCGTTATCAGTACGTCAAGGACCACCATGCTTTGGCCATTTGAAACAGCGTCATCGCGGGTCAGCCAGCGCCCCTAAGGATCACGCAATACCTGTGGAAGCGTGGCTTGCCCGCGAAAGACCGCAACCCGGTCGCTCATTTCACCTGCGCCCCAATCGTCAGCGCTGACCCCAGCCGCCGTCGACGACTGAAGGCCGCACGCCGTCATCCGCAAAAAAACCGCGCAAAACACAGATTCCTCAAAGAAAAACTTCAAATCCCCGCCCACATCTGGTACAAAGTCAGCCGCTCTGAGCGGGTGTCGTATAATGGTATTACTCCAGCTTCCCAAGCTGATAACGAGGGTTCGATTCCCTTCACCCGCTCCACTATTTTCAAGGCCTGTAGCTGTGTTCAGCCTTTACCGCATCCCACTGGGGGCCGTATTGGGGGACGTTTGATGAAATCAGTCGCAAACAGCCGCAAAGCCTGACCCCACCCCCCGCATAGGTGCCAATCCTAAAATCCGTGGGGGTTCGAAAAAAAAGTAATATTAGTAATATCCCCTCCGAAAATCAGCTACAGCCCGCGTAGATCAAGGCGTTCAGCCGTTTTATGAAAAGGCGATATTTGAGCGATAGGAAGGCGATATTATTACCTTTCTATAAAGCTATATTTCCATTCTTTAAAACCCAATGAATCCGGGGGTTTGGCGGAAATATTACCTTTCATATCGCTTCGTATTACCTTCCCTTGTAATACCGGAATCCCAGTAAAACCGGGGCCTCCAGCCCCATTACCGACCCCGTATCGCTGATATCGCTCTTTTTGAAACGTCCTCCCTATCCTTAAGAATGAATCTCAATTAAAAAGAGTTTTTCATGAGGCACCCTGTCGGGCGAAGGAATCAACCCCGTCGTGGATGGCCGACTATCGCCAAACGTACAGTCATCTGCGTTACGTGTAGACAACTGATACACGCCGTGGGATGATCTGTTTCGGGGAAAAGCTCCCCCTACCCAGAAAGCAAAAATACGCAAAACACTAAAAGAACTCCCACCGCCAGAGGTAAGCACCATGAATCTTCAAATCAGCCGAGCGACAACGACATGAAGCTAAGGAGGTAAGCCACCAACCACCACGAAGACCAAGGAAAAGACCATGACTAGTTATCTATTGCGTGCGGAGTCCGCTGCAACAGAAAAAACCAAATCCGTCCCGCTCAACATGCGGGTCGATTTTAAGAAACGAGACTTGATCGATGTGGCCGCAGCTATTTCGGGGAGTGATCGAACCAGCTTCATCCTGGATGCTGCTTGTAAAAAAGCAGAGGAAGTCATTCTGGATCAACGCCTGTTCGTCCTTGCTGACGATGCCTTCGACGCTTTCGAGCAAGCCTTACAGAATAATCCCGTAAGGAGTAACACATGCGTCCGGAAGCTGCTGAACAGACCCTCTCGCTGGAGCTGAGTGCACCGGTAAAGCTGAATGAGACCCACAATCTGGATCCCTTCGATTGTGGTGAGGAGTCGATCAACGAGTACTTGAAGAAAAAGGCTATCAAAGCCCAGGCGTCTAAGACCGCCACCGTGCTTGTCACTTGCATCAAAGGCACTAATACCGTCGTCGGCTATTACACATTGTCGAACGGGACGATAATGCGGGCAGATGTCGTACCTAAGAAAGCGCAGCGCAACTCGCCCCAACAGCACCCGATCACGGTCCTGGGTCGCATGGGGGTGTGTAAGACGCTCCAGGGTACCGGACTGTCGCTAGATCTGATCCAGGATGCCGTTCTTCGTGCGCTTGCCGCCGCTGAAGAAGTTGCATCAACAGCACTCGTAGTCCATCCGCTTAACGATCGGTTGGTGGGGCTTTACGAGAAGGCCGGATTTCTTCGCTGCCCGCAAATTTCCCCGATCACGATGATGCTTCCTTTCACCTGATTGGTACCGCACAGCCACTGGCCGCACTCAACTGCGGCCGGTGAAATGCTCTTCCACATCCTCATTTTCATCTCCTGTGGCATCAATACAACGGGCGAGCCACGTAGTGCAGAGTGTTTGGCTAGGTTGTGAAAACGACTGAAATCACGGAGAAGCCCTGCTGCCATGGCTTGCAACTGCTTGAAGCGCTCTATCGTTGAGCCGAAAATCTCAACTGTTGTGACCCATTCAAAATCTGAAAACAGCCCAAACCCCGCGCTTTCGCGTTTTTCACTCAATGAAATCAGGGGCTCCAGCGCCGCCCCTTCCGTGACCGCCCCGCTTGCCACTGTGCAACCACGCTGCATTTCCTTTCAAAACTTTGCACTCTGTGAAATGGCCGATCGCCTGCAGAGCCCCACGGCCCGCCTAGGCTGCAGGTTCGTTTGCACTACATCCTGAATTGCACAAAAAACGGATGCAAAGCCCGTCGGCGGGAGGGGGATAAGTGCGTTTTCATAAGTTTTTTTGTTGTCGCGGCAGTTTTTTCCGTCGCTGGGGTTCGGGGCGGCGCGGCCAGCATTTCGTCGTCAAGCCGCCGGGCCATGATTTTCTGTCGCTATACTGTATGCGTATACAGTTATCAGCAGCCAAAAAGAGGATGCGAGCTATGAACAACGAGAACGACGAACAGGCCAACCGCAAGGCGCAGGCTCTGGCGCAGTGGCAAGCGTTGCTGGACGACGAGGCCTCTCTGCTTGAGCAACCCGACGCGCACCATGCCGCGCTGCTCGAGCAGGCCAACGAGCTGCACCGGCTGCAGCTGATCGATCGCCATGATTTGAGCGACCTGTTGGAGCAGGCCGACGCGGCTTATGAATACGCAGTGGAAGCGCTGTCGCAGAACCCGTTGAACCACGGTTGATCGGAGCAACTTTATGCTTGTACTGGTCACCCCAATGCGCCGGTTCGGCGTCGCCCTGGACAAGCAGGAGCGGCGGCGTTTTCAGTCGATCAGGGGTGACGTCCTGGTGGCGGCGGAAGTAAGCACCGAACTCGGGCGCAGCTCCAATGTTGCGCGTGTGGCTCCGAGCATGCCTCTGGCACCAGAAGCCCTGCCCCGGCTGCTGGATGCAACGCTGGCGGGCATGGCTCCGACTGGTTTTGTGTTGAGTGGGATTGAATACATAGATGGTTGCGCTTACGCGCAGTCTTGGTGGTGCCGCTTGGAGTAGCTCTCTATAAGCCACGAAAAAGTGAGGGCATGCACACCTTAGGACTCCGGGTTATCATGCTTCCCTGCCAGTCGGAAGAGAACATAAAACAATCAAGGAATGCATTATGAATGAGAAGAACTCACAACCAGATTCAGAACTAGAGGAAATTGATTACATGGCAGAAGAAGCACCTGAGATTTTCTCGTTTGAGCAAGAGAAGAGGATTCAGGAAATATTCAAAGAAATGATTAGCGAAAAAAAACCGCAGCAATAGCGGTTTTTATTTAATTCGAGCCCCGAGTACAACTAACACTCTGGATTTTCGAAGACTGCCTACGCAATTATTCCCTTCCGAGCGACGTACGTCCGTAGGTTTTCAACCGTTGCTGAAATTTCTGCTTCTGACAGTGCCACATTGTGGAACTGTATTGCCGCAATATTCGTCTTACCCAGGAAGTTGTCATATGTTGTTCGGCCAATTCTAAACTTTGCCGATCCTCGCAGGCGGGAGAGTGGAGTGGTACCCGCTGATTTTGTACCGTTCGTTGCATCCCGAAGATCAAGTGTTGTCGGAGTCACTACATGCACATAGATGGCCCACTTCTCAGGATTTGCCACAGCGAGAGTTTTCATGATGTTAATTGGATTGCCTGATGCATCTATCCAACAAGCATTGCACTTGACGCCTGCGTCTTGCCACAGGGATAAACCGTTGGAAATTTTAGCCGGGTCAGCAACCGAGGGCGAAGAATAGTTCCCATAGACACATCCTCGCGTAGCTGCATCCGCACCAGTATCTGGAAAACGGGCAACCGAGATCACCGTCATCGAATCAGACTCAGATAGATTCGTCTGGACATATGCACTACCGCTAGTGAGCGCGTCCATATTCGTTACAATCGGGGCTCCAACCACACTTCCGGAAACTCCTCCAGGAGCATAGTTGTGGGCCAGCTTGGAAAGACTGGTATTCATAAAGCTCACACCAATCAGCCCGCGGCGAACGGGTGGGCTATATTCAACGGCAAAATCTTCAGCATTCACATCTGAAGCGACAATCTGAACAGCCATGGTATTTCCTCTACAAAATTAGAAGCCGTAACGGCGTGAGAACTCGAACATTACGCAAGCGTTGTGCAGCGCGAATGTGTTGTTTAGTGGGGAAGTAGCAGTATCATAAAGACCGTGTGTATCACGTAGATTACCTCGAGCCCCTTCGACTGGGCCAGAAGCAACAGGATCATCATTTCGGCCGCGCCCATAACTTAAGACCGAATCTGCTGCCGCTGGTCGAGTCAGACTAACCCTAACAGTATCCCAAGAAGTCACTGTTACGCTCTGAATAATATCAGCTAATACTGATGCTTCCCTCACATCAAAACCTTTATTTGCGGTGATTGCACAAAGCGCGTCATCCAAAACAAGTTCTCCGCAAGGAACGTGGAACTTGATATCGATGTATGCAGGTTTCCAATCAACTGCCATTGGCTCTAATGGTCGCCATTTACCTGCACGGCGAATCATTGTGTGGTACATCGCTCGACTGCGGTACTCCCCCATCAACCAACTGCCTTCGTTGGTCAGGTGTAGCTTGTCGGAGGCCACAGGAAAAATGTAGACCGGGGTTGCCATTACTACATCTGGTCGATGACGACTTGCACGCCATTGGGCCAGTGCGATGTCCATGTGATCCACTGAGTACTTTCTATGGCCACCCACTTGATAGGTGAACAGGTAGGGCCGAAACTTCTGCCCGGTAATCAACTGGACTTCTCGAGACAACTTATCGAACACCTCCAATTGCAATTGCATATATCGATTTGAGGAGTGAGTCCAGTTGCCAATGTAGTTGGTCTCGCCCTGGGCCCAGGTGAAGGCCCAAACCGAATGGCTTTTCCCTTGCGAACTACAAAGAGCATTACAGTCCTTTATGTTTTGGACCATGCGCTCAAAATCGCCTTCACCACCAGGAGACAAACTTTCGACCGATTTACCGCTCCGACCTGGTGCAGAGCCAAGGAAAACCCAGTCCGTGGCATGCTCTCCATCGGCCACAGCTCGGCGAACAACGCCGTTACACAGCCCTGCTACTGGGGATTCACCCTCAGAGCCCGAGGTCGATTCGACCAGGGGAACAAATCCGCTGGCATCGTAACCCGCCTCACCTGAACGGATTTTGACGCCACTGGCGATCATCAGATTGAAATAGGGTTGGGTGGTGGAAATAGCCGGTAGGGATTGAACCCCTCGTTCAAGGGATTGCCCGTAGCAAAGTACTTGCTTGACGTCGGTATTTTGCTGTTGATCAAGTTCTAGAGACTCAGCCAACTCTTCGTTCGCAGCAGCCGCCTTAGTCATGATAGAAGTGGCGTCGAACCTGGCAAGAATAAAACCATGTTGGTCTTGAATTTCTACGCCCGGGTTCAGACTTGGCCTCATTCGTAGACCCGAAATCATCGATTCATCTGCTCCGATGCGAGCCACGGTGAATCCCTGCTTGTCGTTGATCTCCATACCATCGCCGCGACCAAACGTACCCAGGCCTCGCGCATTGAAATCGCCGTTGCTCATCAGCTTGGCAATCACAAACCCCAGTTGGTCGACAAACGAGTGCGCAGCCCCATCACTATTCAACGCAACGACGTCGATAAGCTTCCGAATATCTGAAACAGCTTTAGTCGATGGGAAACGCTTGATCTCGATCTCGCCGCCAGCAACGTTTTGGTAAAGGATCAGGTATTCATTGGACTCTGCCGAGGGCACGCTGAAGTAATGGTTTAACGCCGTCGCTGCTAAGCCCGCAGCAATCGTCGGGAACACCCCTGCCGACATCTCTGCTACATCCCGTGCCGTTTCAGCGCGATTTGCCGAGGCCTCAGCTGCGGCCACCGACTCAGTCACATCGTTGAATTGCACCGGCAACCGATAGTCGCGCATCCCCAAAACAACGCGCAGATCGTACAGGCCGTTGGGCGCCGCAAGCTGAATCAGGCCATCACCGTCCGCTGTGAATGGGTTCGCCAGAACGATGCCATTGGCTTTGACTATGCCACTGGCAAGGGTCTCTGTTCCGCGTGCATAGAGGAAACAGGTAGCTCCTGGGAGCGCATTACCTTGTTCATCCTGTGCAACAAAATTCTTGAGTTCCAAATTACGCTCCGGTGATGGGCTTGAGCTGCCCAGTAAGCTGTAGGCCGGTACCGGCGTTGGTGGTGAAGTTCGCGGCGGTGGTAGGGACGGGGCCGGACCCGTGGATATGGCTGGCGATCTGGACGTTCATCTCGGTGACCAGGTCGATCAGGTCGCACAGCACCTGCAGCACGTTCACCGACTCGGAACCCAGCCAGGTCTGGGTGGCGATGCTGCGGCGGACGCCTTCGATTCGCTCGAGCAGCTCGCCACCCACTGTCAGGTTCAATTTCTGGCCTATGACCTGGTTGAGGTCTCGGCCGCTGGCCAGGTGCAGGTCATCCACTGCGGCCAAGCTTGCGGATCCGCCCGACAGCAGCTTGAGCGCGCCGAGCGCCTCGATCGTCTTGGTGCCACCGACCGACTCACTCGAATGGTCGTCCACCTCCACCGTGCTGCTCTGGTGACGTTCGGAGTTGGTCAGGCTCTCAACCTCCCGCTCGATCGACTGGTCGCGGATCCGGCCATCGGTCTTGCGCAACCAGTTACCGCCCGCCTCGACCCGCTGCTGGGTGGTCTCGCTGTGCTGCCACACCTGGTCCCCCTTGGGCACCTTGGGTAGACTCAAGCCATGCGGCAGGATCGTCTGGATGTAGGGCTTGTTCGGCAGGCCGTAGGCAAAGCACACAACAACCTGGGTGCCTTCCTCCGGGAAGGCGAAAAACCCCATCTCGTCGCCGCCCATGGGCATGGGCAGCGGCACGCCGGCCAGCACCGGCAACTCCGGATCTGGCTCGCCATCTGGGCCCAGCAGTTCGATATCCACCGCAAAGCGCGGCCGGAAGTCGTCGCAGATCCCGGCGCCGGCCGGGGCATCAGCCACACCCACGACGCGGGCAAAGCGCGGCAGGTGGTAGCCGCCGGTGAGTTCGGGAAATTGCCGCTCTACGCTGCGGCGGATTGCGTCTTCCATCGGATCGCCATTTGGTTGCCGGTGAGCGTCACGTTGGTGATCCGCTCGCCTTGGTTGATGGATGCACCTGGTCGCAGCCCGGGAAGGGCCGCGATCATTGCGCTCTGGTTGCCTTGGTAGTCGTTGAACAGTTCGGTCGGCAGCTGCAGCGGCGATCGGGTACCGAAAAAGCTGTCGGCCCAACTGCCGACGAACAGCTCGCCATCACCCTGCTGTTGCCACATGAAGTCGGCGATGCCAAACACCCGGGCCAAGCTGTCCATGGCCTGGTATCCAGCGGCCAGGTTGTAGAAGAACGGGGCTTTTACCTTGGCGTAGGCCTTGTCAGGTACTCGAAAGCTCAGCCCGGTTTTCTGGTTGATTTCACCCAGTACCGTGCTCAGATCCGCATGGCGCAGGTTGAGCGGCAAAGGGTTGGCCAGGATTGCGGCGAGCTCACGACATAACAGCACCTGCTCGATCGCGTTGGACGAAGTACAGCGCTCGACATAGCCAATGAAGTGGCGCTGCAGCGGGCTGTCGTTGTAACCAATATCTAGCGTCACCAAGCCCTTCACCGGCGCCGCTGCCTTAATCGTCAGCGTCGCCCGGCCGGGGGTTCGCATTTCGAGGCGAACGTCATCGCTGACCAGGGGGTACACCACACCGCCGATGGTCAGCACCTTGTGTAGTTTCATGCTCATGAGCCACCGCCCAGGTAGTTATCCAGCTTTTTCAGGGTGGCTTCGAAGCCGGTCAGCTCCTGACCTGCCGCGCCGGCTTCACCTGCACCTGCACCTGGTGCAGTCACAGGCTGCCCAGGGGCGCCTTGCTGCGTCACACCCTTGCCCGCTCGGCGCGTCTCGACCCGCTCGGGATTGGAGAGCTTTTCCGACAGGGTGAATTGAACGAGCCAGGCCCTGAGCGAATCGTCTTCCCGGGCGCTGACGCCATCGGAGAACTGCACCTGACGCACGCCGAACGCTGACGCGGTGTCGTTGACGACGCGGTAGGTCTTGAGTTGGCCACCGGTGCCGGTCGCTTCGGCCAGGCGCATAAGGTTGCGCAAATGCGTGTCATCGACGAACGGGATCTGCAAGGTGACCGCCAGTGTCTTGGGCTTGAACCCTTTGTGGGCCGAATCGGTGTTGCTGGTCTGTCCGGAAAGGTCATCGCTTTCGATGCGGAGGTTGGCCGTGACCTTTAGGTTCTTGCCGCGCACCTGTTCGCCATCGAGGAGTAAGGTCATAGGCCCACCAGTTCCCGAACAAAACCCAACCCGTTCAGGGAGCCGACCAGGAGCAATCCAGCGGACAGCCCCCATTCGTGACCGGGTGCTTCGCCCTGGAGCAGCTGGTGGCGCAACTCGGCGGCATTACCAGGACCAATCAGACGCGCGCGCATGGTGTCGTCGGCAGTACCACCAACGAATTGCGACTTGAGGACCGCCAGTTTCTGGGCCTGTCCCTGCGCCTGGCTGGCTTTGCGCGCAGCCATCCGACCCAGATCTGCCATAGGCGAACTGTCCGCGTAGCTCTCCAATGCCGACAGCTGACTGTTCAGGGCCTGAGTCGCGGCCTTGGTCACCGTGCAGCGCTCCAGGGGCAATGCCCCCCAGCGCGGCAGCGTGCCGGCGGTGGGCAATTCCCACTTTTCGGCGTCCAGCGCGAACAGGTTTTTCGCACGGCGCTCAGCCCGCTGCAGGTCCGGCATTGGCAGCACGGCGTTGAATCGGGACAAGGTCGCGGCGAACTTGTCGTAGCGGGTACCCAGGAACATCACCACCAGTGCGTATTGCGAGCCCGCTGGACGACGGTCATCGCCGGTATCCACCAGCTTCTCCCCCAGCTGCTGCAGCAAGTTGGGCGCGGACAGGTAACGCTGATAGCCGCGGCCCTGCCCCACACCACTTTGGAACGGCGTCACCACCAGGCACGCCGGCACTTCGCCCAGGGCGTCGGTAAGTGCTGCACGGCCAGCGGCTACAGCGGCTTGGGCGGCAGCACCGACCGGACCTGGTGAGGTAGTGGCCAGGCCAGCCAGACCTTCCAGGCGTTGCCCGGTGCTGGCCAGCTCGCTGCTGGCCAACGCCTTGGCGACATCGAGGTCGCCGAGCCACTGGGTGGACTGCTCCGGCCAGCGCATGGTGATGGGTGCCCAAGTCATACCGGCGCGGACTCCCATGCCACTGCGTTGAGCGCGTTCAAGTCCGACGCCAATCGCGCCGCTGCCAGGGCTTGCTTGAGGTCGTTGGCCTTACGCAGGCGCTGCAGCTTGAAGTCGCTGAATTCGTCGCCAATCTGTCGAAGCTGATCGCTGGAGTGATCCAGGAAGGCTTTCACCCCGGATTCGTCGTGGCAGGCGAAGACGCCGTCGAGGCCTCGCAGAATCATTCCGGTGAGGTTCAGCTGGTCCTCGAGCTGGGTTTCGTAAAAAAAGCGATCGCCCAACGCTACCGACCAAAATCCGCCAGTGATCTCCTGCAGACAGGCCATGTTTACCGCCGAAAGCTGGGCGCTGTAGCGCAGCTCGATCACGGCCGGGATGTCATCGACCCAGTGGCCATTGCCCCAGATCTGGCCTGGGCCTGGCACTTCCAACGTGTAACCAGTCGGCAGCGAGCCCGCACGCTCGATCACCAGCGCAGCGCGTGTCTCGATGTTGTAGGCCGTCAGCCCCTGATAGGAGTCAACCAGCTGCCAGCGGCGACCATTCCAAAACGCGGCCTTATTTTTCGGTACCGCCGGTGGCGCGATTTCCACACACCCGCCTGGGATCAACCACACACCCGGTTCCAGTGGCGAAGGATCAGCCACGGTTTCTCCGGTGAATATGCCCAGATGATCGGTTTGATAGACGATTTTGGTATCCATGGCGGGTCTCAGTACTTAATGCAGGCAAGGAAAGCGATGTTTTGCGGGCGCGTTTCGGCGCCGCCGGTGTAACCAACGGTGATGGCGTGGCTGTGATCAGGAGCGGCTGCGACGGTCACCCCTACTGCGACGGAGATGTTGTGGGCATGGGCGCCGGCAGCGTTGGTGGTGAAGCTCGATCCGTCAGTCGTGTTGCCGATCTCGCCGGCAAACCCGCTGTTCGGGGAGTTCGTGGTGCTACCGCTTACGGTGTGGGTGTGCTCGCCCTGATCATCAGAACTGGCGGTGGCGGTGGCGGTGGCCGTGTGGACATGGGCGCCGCCGTTGGCCGCACTGCCGCTGTGGTTGTGACTGCGGATTTCGTCCGCTTGCAGGCTGCCCAGGACCCGCCCGACATCGATGCCGCGACCGTCATCCAGAACACGAATGAACTTGCCGCGTGGGTCGGGCAGATTGAAGGTGCTCACGCCGTCGCCGGCGCCGTAGGTGGTGCCGATCTTGGCGAACAACGCCGAGTAAACCGTGCGCGAGACCGCTGCACCGTTGGCCCGGAACCATCCGGCCGGCGGCGTGGCCATCGCAAACGTGCCGATCCGGCCAACCTCTGAGTCCTCAATGACCTTGCGCAGCGCGTTGAGCGCCTTGGTGGTCGCCAGGACTAGGCTGCTGTCCGTACCCGGGTCGTCGCTTTTGGCGTTAGGCAGTTCGCCCAGACCAACGTCTTCCTTGGTGGTGGACCGGGCGCGTAGGCTCTCGTAGTCCCCAATTTTCAAAGCAAAATTCGTCTCCAGCTCCTCATCCACCGCTTCCCTGAGGTTCTGCACTGCCTTATGCAGTGCCTTAGTCGTTGCCAGAACCTCGCTGCTGTCGCTCGCTGGATCGTCGCTTTTCGCATTGGGCAGTTGGCCCAGGCCGACGTCTTCCTTGGTGGTGGCTCGAGCGCGCAGGTTCTCGTAGTCCCCATTGCGCAATGCAAATTGGTTCACCAGGGCGCCGGTGATCGCTTCGCTCACACGTAAATCGGTGATGTCCCCCGACGTGGCCACGCTGGCCAGCTCCACCACGTAATGGACGGTCCCGTTGCTGTCGGTGTAGTCAGCCTTCGCCGCGCCGAATACCACTTTCCAGGTGGCGACGGCATCACTGGAAGCTCGGTCCAATGCAACGTCGAGCCAGGCTTTGGCCGGCAACGCCGGCAATTGCACCTGGACAGGTTCAGCCAGCTCGATGCGGATCCCCTCAACGTAGGCAATGCCCGCTTTGACCTGGTAAAGCCCAAAGCTGCGTTCCATCTGCAGGCTGTCGGCCAGAAAGCAGACACGGCCGAACACGTCCCGATTGCTCATGCGTTCGCGCTGATCGATGCCGTTCAAGCGCACCGTGAAGTCGTGCTGCCAGGTGCTGGCATCGACCGTAATCCCGGTCAATGCCTGGGCGCCGGTGAACTCCACCAGGAAGTTGCGGGTGACGTTATTGCCGATCTGCAGGGGCGGAATGTTCTTGCGCTTTTGCTGCACCGGCACGGTTGCAACTGCCAGCAGCACACCGCCGGCGGCTTCCAAACCGATCCAGTTGAAATCCCAATCCCCCACGCCGGAGTTGATCATCAGGCTGTAGATCACCTGATTAGGATTCACGTAGCCCTTACGGTCGTATGCTTTGGAGTAGACGATCTGATTCGCCGGCGGCATTCCAGCTGCGCGGTCGATCGGGGTATTCGGATCGAGACCAGGTACGAGGGCCAGAATGAAGCGAGCAACCTCAAGCTTCTCCTGAGCGCCTTGCTTCTGGGCAATAAGACTCTCGCCGGCGAGGGTAATGCTAGCTCCCATGGGTGCTCCTAAATGGGTCGGTCAAAAGGGTGAGCAGTGCCAGCTCGTTGATCACGACTAGGCGGCTTGCGCTGTCGTCCAGCGTGGCAATCAGGGTCTGTTGGTCGTCGTTGAAGTCGGCCACACCGATGTTCAGTTTCACGGGGGTGATCGTGACGAAGTCATACCGCCGGCAGGTGCGGCCGTATTGCTGCATCAAGACGCGCAGCAACACCGGGTTTTCGCTGAGCTGCGTGTCGGACAGGTGCAGCAGGATCACGTCCCAATCGAGATCCGGCAGCCGCTCCTGGATCTCCACATAGCCCACGCCCAGGCGTTCAAAAATGCGGGCCATGCCGGCAGTGCTGCCGGCGTCCACAGCATTGATGAAGGCGTATTTCACCCGCAGGCGGTACAGCCTTTCGGGCTCGCCGTGGAAGCGCTGGATGTCGCGCTGCCAGGCCAGTAGATCGAGCACGTTCAGGTGGCAGGTCTCGGCATCCATCTGCAGCAACGGCCAGTGCAGCCAGTTTTCGACCTTGCCCCACCAGGCTTGCGCGGCCGCTTTGAGCTTGGCCAGCTCCGGCCCATCGAGCCAAAAAGGCAGACTGAGCTTAAGCATTCAGCCCCACCTCAACCCCGGACAGGCGCGGGATGGTCAGCTCGGAAATGATGTCCGCGTTGTTGAAGTGCAGCGAATCGATCCCCGGGAACTGCTGGTGCAGCTCCTCGCCCAAGCGGCTGAAGGAAAAACGAGACTGTGGGTATGTCAGCGTCGGCTGGTAGTCACTGTCCGTGCTCTCGCGGAACGCGGCACGGATGTACAGCTCGATATCGGCCTTCAACGCCGGATGGCGCTCAGCACCGACTTCGGCCTTGGGCCAGACCGTCAAGCTGATGGCATGAAACGTCGCGGGCATTTCCAGCACCAACAGGTCATCCCCGTGGCCATGGTTGCCCTGGTCACGGATGTAGCTGTTGATTTCAGCCAGGAAGGTGTCCGCCGGCGAATTGGCTTCGAACAAAATGAAGGCGTTGGCACTGCCGGGGCCCCGGGGCGCGTTGTGTTCGAAGTAGACGCCATCGGGCTGGACACCAGGGAATGCGGCGATCATGGCGCGATATACCGAGTCGGTGTGCCACTGGTTGACCGCTGAGAACTGGTTACGCACACGCAAACGCAGCTCGTCGTCGGGTTCGGTATCGGCGCCTGGCTGGGTCAACCAGCTGTCAGCGTTCACGACCTGGACCACCCCGGGCACGGGCTCCGGCAGAATGGAAAAATAACCAGGTGCCAGATTGAATCCGCTGCCCGCCTGCTTTGCCCGGGCCAACACCCTGATCTGGGATTCCCCATCGACAAAGCTGGCCGCCGCCACCGTCACCAGCTCGTAGACGTTGCCGTTGATCGCAATCGACTGCACGCGGGTACCGGCCGGTACTTCCAGCAGGCCGGCCAGTGCGCTCCTGGTGAACAGCAAATAGCCCTCGGCCTTGGTCGCAGGCTTGCGGGTGACGTCGACCGCCCAGGCCAGCATGTCCAGCCAGGCACCGGTGGCGGTCTTCACAAAGAAGTTCGGCAGGACAGTGCCGGCGACAAACTCGATCAGCCATAAAACCGGCTTGGTCACCAACGCGGTGATCACCCGCCAGAACGGTGACCAGGCGTTGGTGTTGCTGAGCTTGCTGCCCTGGGCGATTACTTCAAGTTCCCAGGCAGCGCGCAGCTTTGCCTCGGTGGTCGGAATGCCGGCGTCACTCAACGCCTGCTTGAAATCTACGTCACTCACAGCACTACCTCGACAGATCCGAATTCAACGGTTTTGGCCGTGACCAGGTACTTTCCCTTGCCCTCTTCGAAGATCCGGGCGGTGCCCGGTACCAGGCGCACGTCAGCCTCCACCAACAGTTCCAGTTGTTGGATGCAGTCGGCTTGACGGTAGCGATCGCGCTCGGCCACCAGCGTCACCAGCAGCCCGCTTTCGCGGATCATGTGACCGATGTCCTGGGCGATGCTGGCCCGATCCTCCACCAACAGAGGCTGGTTCGACGGGTCCAGGGTCAGGTCGTTATTGGTGATCATCAGATCGATATAGAGGCTCATCCGCCCACCGCCATGGACATCATGTTTTCCAGCTCCAGAGGACTCATTGGCTTGGCGGTATGGATGTTCACGTTTTCAACGTGCGTGCCCTTGTTCTGGCTACTGGTGTTCTGGATGCTGGTCAGCAACCCACCCGGGGGCACTGCCGAAGGCCGGGAAGGCGAAAGGCTGGGGATTGCCGAATTGATGGTCTGCTGGGCTTTCTGCGCTGCGCTGGCGGTGTCCGCCGCATTAATGGCGGCCTCGGTACCAGGGATCTGCGGCAGGTCACCGAAACGGGTTTCGATGTTCACGCCGGGGATCTTGTTCATCATTTCGATCAGGCCGTTGATGGCCGCATGAAAGATCCTGACGATGCCATCCCACGCGCTTTTAGCCATCGCGGACCAGCCGCCCATGGAGTTGAACCAGTCCGACAGCGCAGTGAGTTGGTCACTGACCCACCTGAACGCGTCACTGTTGAGCAGCGCAGAGGTCCATTCGTCCCAGTAATAGACGGCAGCCACCACCGCGGCGACCAAAGCCACAATCCCGATGATGATCCAGGTGATCGGGTTGGCCAGTAGCGCACCGTTCACCAGCCAGATGGCGGCTTGCCAGGTCAGCATTCCGCCCGTCACCAAGCCCATCCAGCTGCCCAGTAGGATCAGGCCGTTGGTGGCCTCATGAAAGATCCTGACGATGCCGTCCCACGCGTCTTTAGCCATAGTGGACCAGCCGCCCATGGAGCTAAACCAATCCGACAGCGCGGTGAGCTGGTCACTGACCCACTTGAACGCGTCACTATTGAGCAGCGCAGAGGTCCATTCGTCCCAGTAGTACACGGCGGCAATAACGGCCGCGACCAACGCGAGCACGCCCACCACAATTAGCACTACCGGATTGGCCAGCAATGCCGCGTTGACCAGCCAGATCGCGCCCTGCCACATCAGCATGGCGCCGCGAACGAGTGCCAGGCCAGCGCTCAGCAGCGTGATTACGGAGATATAGGCCAGCATGGCGAGTTTCTGCAACACGAAGACCGCAAGGGTGCGCAAGTTCACCAGTTGCACCACCTTCCAGACCGTCACCAACCCCAGCCAGGTCATTTTGCTTATGCCGATCACGAGGGTCAGTAACGACATAGCGGCGATGATCCCGAAGATGGTCAGCACCGTGATGCCGATCACGCGGGCGATGTTCGGAAACAACTGCGTCCAGCGGCTCAGCGTGCCCCCGATCGCCACCAGTTTGTCCATCAGCGGTGCCAGGATCGGGATCAGCACTTGGCCGAAGGTAATGCGCAGCGCTTCGACTGCAGCAGCGAACTGCTGCCACGGGTCGACCATGGCCTTGGCCATATTCTCCGCATTCTCCAGCCCCCGGACTTTGCCCAACTGATCCATCCCGTTGCGCAGGCGTTCGGTGTCCTTAGTCAGCGCGGTAATTACGCGGGCGCCCTCCCCGCCGAACGCTTCGATCAGCTTGGCGCCCGTAGATGCGCTGTTCAGATCGCCAAACTTGCCTTCCAACTTGCCGAGGATGTCCAGCATCGGCAGCAACTTGCCGTTCTGGTCAACGAACTTCAGGCCCAGCTTTTCCGACGCGCCGCCGATGTTCTCGAAAAACGCTTTGTAGATCCCGCCGGCGTCGCCGCCTTCCATGGTGCTGCTGAGAGAGCCGATCACGGCGAACTGTTCGGCCAGGTCGACACCTGCCATGTTCGCGATCGAGCCGACTTCCTTGAAGGCATCCTTCAACTGGGCGCCGTCAGTGCGGAACAGCTGCACCGCCAACGCGGTCTGGCCGCCGAGTTTTTCAACCCACTCGCCTTTGCCCATGGCATCAGCCTGGTCCTTGAACAGGTTGTACATGGTGCCCACGTAGGCGGTCATCGTGTCTGCGTCGGACTTGGTCGCCTTGGCCAGCAAGTTGCTGGTGTTGGTGAACGTGGCCAACTGGTCGCCGGTCAGTCCTTTGATTGCGCCATCAATGGCGTACGCGGACGCAACAAAATCCCGGGCGTTTTCACCGTAGGCTACGGAGAACTCCAGGGACTTGCGATTCAGCGCGTTCAACGCATCCTCGGCCACGCCCAGCGATTTGACCTCGCCCAGGGCGCGGTTCATCTCGAGGGCAGGCGCCAAAGATTCGGTAATGGCTACGCCGGCGCCGATCATGCCGCCCAGGCCCAGGCCCATCGTCTTGATGTTTTTCTCGCTCTGTTCGGCAAGGTCGGAAAAACCCATTTTCACCTTCCCCAGGGGCGCGGTGACCTTGTCGGTCAGACTCAAGATGAAGGCCAGGCGGGCAGCGCGGTCAGCCATGTGTGTTTATCCGTTCAGAGCATGTGCGATGCCGTTAGCCACGGCGATTTCCATGCGTTTCCAGTGTTCGTCCTCCAGCCACTTGGCCGTGCCCATCACCTCGGGTGTGGGCTCTGCACCAGGTAGCCAGCGACCGGCCAAGGCCATCAGTTGGCCTAGTCCGTCATCACTCAGGCGCTCAGCGTGCTCGAGTGCTTTTTTACGATGATTTCAACGTCCGGCGCGTAATCCTCGAGCAGCGCACCGGCGACCTGCATGGTCATCACCGGGTTTTCCAGCAGCTTGCGTAGATCGTCACGCTGAGCAGGCAACACGGTGTTGACCAGGAGGTTGTGCGACGGCGACACCTTGTTGTTCGCGGTCATGGCGTTGAAGTACTTGGTCACGTCCTGGGGGGCCAGGGTGAACGTGAATTCTTTGTCGCCGATTTCCAGGGTGATATCGCGTTTCTGGCTCATGTTCTTTTCCGTTGTGGTGGTTGGTTAAAAAGGTGCTGCAGGCGCTGTTCCAGCCGGTCTTCCAGCTTTTCCATGGCCTTATCAATGTGTTCGGCGCGCACGTAGCGCTCGGCGACCTCGATGCGGAACTCGAGGTGTTCGCGGCGTGCGGCGCTGACCTGCTTGAAGAGGTACACCTGGAAGCCGACCACGCCGGTCAGAACCAGCTCGGTCAGCATCAGCAGTACGCTCACGGACATCGCTGAAAGCTCCATTAGCGCCTCCAGTTGCCACGGCCGCCGATACGCACGGCCGCATACATCAGCCAGGCCAGAGGCTTGGGCATGCCCTCCTCGAGGAGGGCTTCATAAAAGACCTGGTCAGCCTCGGCCTTGGTAAAGGCCACGGTGCCGTGGGTGTAGATGTAGTCATGCACCACGGACGGTCGTCGGGCGAACTCATCGTCACGCGGGATCAGCCACCAGACCGGCCGGGGCACACTGGCCAAGTCGGTGCAGTAGCACTTCGGCACCGTCACCAACTTGTTGCTGGCCGTCAGGTAGAACAGCGGTCTGATCAACTGCCATTGCTTGGTGCCCTTCACGGCCTTGACGACCAGGGAGCTTCTAAAAGCCATTCAGTAGCTCCAGATCGCAGGGCTGGGGAATCGGCCGCCGACTGGCGCCATGCCCAGGTGCAGAAAGCGAGCGTTGCCCCGTTGACTGATCCCGAACCGGGTGAATTTCAGATTCAGGGCCAGGCGCAGAATCTCCACGGCCTCCTCGCCACGGCAGCGCACGTCAACGGCCAAGCCGGTGCAGTGCTCACCTGATGCGGGCTTGTTCACTTCCACCGGGTGCTTGGGGCAGCGATAGGCGCTGCTCAACGCCATCGGGCGGCCGAATCGCTGACGCAGGATCACCAGCTCGGCCATGAATCCCGGGTCCATCTCGGCGCCGGTGCTGTTGCACTTGCCACATTTGCAGCGCAGTTCAGCCGCCGCGAAGTTCGGCCAGGTAGTGCTAGTCATCGGCGTGGTCCTTGTTCGAAAAGGGATTCACAGGGCGTGCAGCGGATGATTCCACCTAGGGCTTGGCGCGCTACTGGGATCTCACCGTCACACTCCTTGCAGTGGGTTAGGCTCGGTCCGGTTGGTCGCGGGCGAGCGAGTTGAGCGGCGATGACGAATTCACGCTCGCGCTGCTCGAGCGCCTGAGCCCGATCGAACCAATCCACCATCAGCGCAGCCCCTCAATTTCGCTGGCGTCCAGGTACGGCACGCCGTTGATACGGACGAAGTCGGGGCTGGTGACGTCAAACGGCACCTTGTGCTTGGACGTTTCACCGCCCTTCTGATCGATCCCAAGCAGGCTGGAAACCTTCAATTTGCAGGCGAAGGCCTCAACACGCAGCTCCTCATCGCCGGCCTTGGCGAAGAACACGATGTCGAAAGGCTCGAGCTTGCGAAAGCTGCCGGCGGTGCGTGCGGCTTCGATCAGCAAGTTGAAGTTGCTGGTGTCGAACTCAAACTCGCCGCTGGCCGAGACGTCGCCATCGACGTGCCCGTTGGGTACGCCCTTGCTCTGTGCCACGGCGGTGTTGTCCGTGATGTCGAGGGTGCAGTTTTGGACGTGAACCAGCAGATCGCCCAGGTTCACGTCGAAGTTCTTGCCGCCAATACGTGACATAGGGGCTTACTCCGAATCGTCGTTGGAAAGGTCGAGGGCAATGTTGGCCGTCAGGTCTTTCGGGCAGTTGAGCGGCCGGATCTTGATGTAGAGCTCGACCTTGGTTTTGCTGAACCACTCCAGGACGATGTCGCCATCCTTGGGCGCCTCGATCTCACCAGGGAACACCTGGCCAGCGAACGAAACGGACTTGGCCATCTGACGCAGCGGCTTCATGAATGCACTGATCGCGGCAGCCATGCTGTTGGGGGTGTTGTTGAGCCGGCGATCGCCAACACGACGAATCAGCAGCGGCCGCACCTGGCGGGCTGCTTTGTCAGCCAGGCGCAAGTACTCCACCATCTGGAAGTCGCTGGCTGGGGCATCGAGCATGTTGCCGTCACCCCAGTACACGCCCGGGTAATCCGGATAGGTCTGTGAAACCGAGAATCGCGCCATATCCAGCTCGGCACGGATCGCGGACGGCAGCGGCACACCGTCAATGTCGACGGGAATGGGGCCCAGGCCTAACAAGGCGCCAGAAGCCACGCGCATGGGGCTGTCGGCAATGCTCACAGCGGCGTTCGCCAGACGGCCGGCCAATACGCCCTGGTCATTACCGTGCAACTGAGGCACGACCAGAACGCGAGGCGCTGCTAGGCCGGTGGTGATAGCCCGCTGCTCGAGCAGGTATTGATTCCAGGCCTGCAGCACGGTGATGCCGGCACTCGCCGCCATCACGAAAGCCCGGCGGCCGTAGACGTTGTTCAGCTCGATGGCTGCGTCATGCATGGCCGACAGCTGTTGGCCAGTCGTCACCGGTTTGGTGATGACCACCGCCTCGACCGAAAAGCCTTGCTGCTGGGCCATTTCGAGCGCTTCGGACCAATCGCCATCTGCAGCGATCGGAGCGGCAAGGCAGGACCAGCGATCGCCGCCGTTCAGACGCGCTGCAGTGACTTGGGTTTTCAGGTCACTGGCGGGAATACCCAGTGCGCTGTCGAGGTCGCTGTCGGTGTTCAAAGGGATCAGCTGGCCGATGCTCTTTGCGCCGGGGCCGATGAAAAGGAAATAGCGTTCGATCTCAGTCACGGCACCCTGGCCCAGATTGAGATTGTTTACGCTGACTTTGCCGAGTGCCATGCAGTGCCTCGCTAGCGGGGAGAATTAAGGATTTGTTGGAGCACCTGGTTCAGCAGCAAGCCGGTGTCGCGCTCGGTGCTGACGCCGATGAACTGGCGCTTGGGCAGGGTGATTTCCCAGCTCTGGGCGCCGGTGCTCTCGGCTTTTTCATCGCTCAGGATGCGGATCAGCAGACCGGCCTTGGCGTAGTTCACATGCTCTTGAATCCACGCCACTGATGGGCGCGTGAGACTCTTTTTGCCTTGTTGACGGACCTTGAAGCCGAGACGACGCAGACGTTTGGCCTGCTTCTCAGTCGCGGCCAGGACCACAGGAACGGTGTTCCACTTGCGCATCTGGGCGGCAGTGCGACGTTCGGAGACACCGTTGTGTTGTTGCGAAGCGACCCAGCTGGTCAGGGCGTTACGCCAGCCCAGCTCGGCTTCGTCAGCGCTCACGCGGGTGACGATCATCAGCTTGGCCAGACCGGCTTCCATCTTCTTCTTGCCCTTGGCCGGCCCCTTGCGCGCCTCGAAAGGCGAGCCGTCCAGGTTCTGCTGATCACGGGCCCGCTTGCGACTCATTGTCCGCACGCGCTTGGTGACGTTGTTGAGCAGCCGCCGGCGCAGTTGCGGCGGAAGGCTGAGCAACGCCAGCTGCTCACGTATGCCCAGGTAACCGCGGGCATCGAGCTCGAAGGTGCTACGCCCCATGGCTGCCCACCTCGCCGTGCTCGGCAATCCAAAGATCGAACGGCACAAACGCCCAGGTCTTGCCGAAGGCCACGATCTCGCCGGTGGGATCCTCAGCCAGGTACTGCGGCTCGTTGAACTCCAGGGTGATGTCCACGTCGGCCAGGTCGTTGTCGAGCATCGTGATATCGAACTTGGGCATTGGCAGCTCGTCGCGGTCGCGGCCCTGGTCATTGCCCTCGAGCCAACTGCCAACCAACGCCATCAGGCGCCCGGGGTGATCGGCGAAACGCTCGAGCGCGATCGTTGCGCTGTAACGCATGTCACCCATGCGCATGCCGTCGACGTCAGGTTTCCAGATCAGCTCCAGGTTCACCTGGTCGGTCCAGCTGTCGAGCTGTTCCGGCAGCACCAGGCGGCGCGTGAGCAGGTAGGTAGTCAAGGCGCGGAGTTTGATCACAGCAGCACCGCCGTGATGCGGCCACGGCCCTGCAGCGACCGGACGGCCTGCTGACTGAACTCAAGGAAGGTTTCGCCACGCTCTGGCAGTTCCTTGCCGATGTTTTCCGCACTTTCGCGGCGGGTCACCGTGGCGAACTGGGTCAACAGGAAGGCTTTGGCGCGGCAGTACACGGCGCGCTTGTACGTCGCTGCTTGAAATGTGCGCTCCGGCAGCACCATAGGGTCAGCAGATTCAACGCTGGAGACACCTGCGGCCTGCCATTTGGCTTTGAGTTTGGCCAGATCCCTGTTGACCTCGATCATCGCCGTGGTCAAACCATCGGCCAGCGTCTCGACCAGGTATTCCCCTGGAAGGCGATACGCCTCCTGGAACTGAGCCAGCGAAAAGTCCGGCCAAAAGCCGTCGTTCTCTATCTGCCGTTCCACAAACTTGGTGGGGTTACCTGAAAAGCTCATCGCTGGCCGCTCGAATAGGGCGGGAAACTGTTTGCAGTGAGTCGACGGCCATAAATGGCTGACTCACTTCGACAGTTTCCCGCTGGGGGGGTAGTCGGTTACTCGGGGGCTTTCTCAGCCAGTTCTTTTGCCAGTGCCTTGCGAGCCCCTTCCAGACGCGTGCCCACACCGATGCCTTCGTACAGTGCTTCCGCTCGTTCGAAGTGGGTGATGGCTTTCGCAAAGTCGCGCTGATCCAGGGCCAGAATCCCCAGCTGCTTGTGATAGCGAGCAGGAATGCGCTCAAAGAGCTTCCATTCGCCGTCCACCAAAGGCAGCAAGTCGGAGAGGTAAGGTTCGGGGCTGCGCTTGGCCTTGTACTCAGCCTCAGCCCAGTCGATCACCTCATCAGCCACGAAGGTCTGCACGTTGCGCTTGAAGCGCTCCGGCATTTCCTGACCTTGGGTCATGGCGAAATCAGCCAGCTCCAGGCCCGCTTCGAACTGGGCGGTATCGAACAGCCAGACCAGAACCTGCATCACCACCGAGTTCGGGAAATTCAATCCGGAATCGCGGTAGCGCTGCACATAGTCCAGGTACTTGGGCAGCAGCTCGTCACGCTTGAGCTGCTGACGCAACTCGCGGCTGTCGATCGCACTGATGCGCTCCAGATCCTGAGCCAGTGCGTCTTCCATTAGCTTCAAGTGCTTCTTGCCATTGGCAGGGCTGGACAGCGCGGTAGCGGAGGAATACGCCACCGTTTGGGCACTGGCGCTGGCAACCGCTGGACCTTGGGCCTGAACCCGGCGTTTATGCGCCAATGCCAGGCTCATCAGACCAATTCCACTTTTTCAGCCGCGGCGAATTTTTCCAGCTGCTCGATCACGTAGCCTTCGTTACGGGCGTTGTAATCCTCAACGCGGGAGCGCTTCGGGTTCTCGAGCAAGTGACGACGCCAGCTGCTGTCCTGGAAATAGATCGACAGGTTGTCCCAGCTGGTGACGACGACGGTGTCGACCGGGAAGTGCGGCACGGTGAAGGTCGGCAGACCGCCATAGGTCGCAATGACTTGGGCGCTTTCGATGCGTTCTTTCTCGGTTGGTTTACCGGCCTGGCTGGAATACAGCTTGGCCTTGTCGCTAGCCAGCAGATCGCTGCCGACGATGGCAATCAGGTCGCCGCCATCACGGAACTCGGAGCTGATCATCTGCTTGACATCGTGCACCAGGGCATCGAGGTTTTCGTAGTCGCCGCCAGCCCCCAGGGTGATTTTCCCTGCGGTCGCGCCTTCCTCGATAACCTGCTCAGGAATCTGCTCACGAGCGATCTGCAGCCAGCCCTTGTTCACGTCCTGCAGCATCGGGTTGGTGGCCAGATTGGTTTGGAGGGCGGCGGTCACGCCGTGCCAACCGATCATGATGCGGTCCAGGGCGATTTGCTTTTGCACCGCCGCCGAGTAGCGATCGGCAAAGTCCGGGAACTTGGACCAGCTGTCGATCTTGGCGAACGGCAAGCCCACATCGGATTGTGTGTCGAAAAGCTCGTAGCCCAACCCGTTGAGGTCCGACACGTCCTTGGCTTCGCGGTCGGTGGTCTTGGTGTTGATGCGACCGGTCAGGGGACCATTCACTCCGAACATGACCTTTTCGCCCTTGATCTCGGTCACCGGTACAACGTTGATGCGCTCGAGAAAGTCCGCACGCTCGGTGATCTTGTCGTTCAGTTCCTGGGCGATGCTCGGCTCGACGTTGAACTGACGCGTCACGTCGACGCTGTAGGTGTCGGCGATCGCTTCGCGAAGGGCGGTGTACTGTTTCAGAGCACGATTGCTCAATCCTTGCTGGCTCATGTCACAGCACCCGCTTTTTAGTGTCAGTGGAACCGGTGGTTTTCGGCAGTGGCTGACCGGTGGTGGTGTTGAAGGCCTTTTCCAGCAGGGCCTCGATGCGATCGAGACGCTTGCTGTCGCTGCCCTTACGAGCGAATTCGCGATCGGCTTCGGCCTCGGCAACGATGGTGTCGACGGCGGTCGCAACGTCATCGACTTCGGTAACAACCGGCTCGACGACGTCAGCAGTCACGGGTTCGATCACAGCGGCGAGGCCGGTGACGACAAGGCCGAGTTGTTCGATCAAGGCCTTTAAAGCCTTGGCTGTAGCTTCATCCATTGGGGGTTTGCTCTCGGTGGGGGTGGTCTGGGTCGTTTCGGTGGTGGATTCTTCAACAGCGAAGCGCTTGAACAGGCGGGTCAGCAGGCTGTTCAACTTGCCGATTTCGCCCTTTGGCTCCTCATCACCAAACACGCCGAGAGGGACAGAAGCGGCGTAATGCACGGGCTCGCCGGTTTTGCGGGAAAAGTAGAGTTCCTGGGTGCCCAGGCTGGCCGGCGAATCGGTCACGGCGAGGCCGGACAGGTAGGCTTTGCCGCTGCTTGCGAAGTTCGGGGTGATTTCAATGCTGGTGAAAAGCTTCTCGCCCTGGTCGTTGAGGCAGAGCAGTTTGTCGTTAGGCTTGAGCTGGGCTTCCAATGCGACTTGACCTGGCTCCAGGCCTTCAACGTCTTCAACCAGACGCACCGCAAAGACGGTCCCGTGGGAGCCGAACCAACGATCGTGCTCGCACCAGATCACGGCCGTGTATTTGGCCGGGTTGTAGGTCTCAGCGATATCGCGCAGTTCCTGGGGAAGGATTTCGCGACCATCAGCGGTGGTGCCGCTGGTGGCGACACGTTTCCAGAACGAAACAAGGGAACGGGGCATGGGCGATAACTGCGCTCAATCGGTGATTTGAGCCGCCACGATAGGGTTCAGTAGAAGCCCGAACAAACGGTTTACTTTTGCTTTGGTCCTATTTTCACGTTATAGGATGAACGCGGATTTTAACCCCGCGTTTACTGCGTTTTCGCCGCATAGACTGCGGCCTATGCCCTACGCCCCCGAACTTAAAGAAGCCGCAAAACGCCTTTATTTACGCCGCTGCAAGCCGCGTGAAATTCAGGCGCAACTGTCCCTGCCCAACATCCGGATCATTTACTACTGGATCGGAAAAGGCGGCTGGGACGACATGCTGTCGGATGAAGAACCGCTGACAGCGGCAAGCCGGCGAATCACCCTGCTGCTGGAGAAACAGACCACCCTGACCAAGGGCGAGCTGGACGAGCTGGACCGCCTGACCACCATTCGCGAGCGCTTGGCCAAGCAGTGCATAAAGCCAGCGCCGGCACCGACCAGTGACGCACCTGGTGACGGTGGCCAGCGCCGTGACGATCAACGCAGTGAGCGTCGAGACCGGGGCGATCGAGGGGACAAAGGCGGCAAGAAGCGCGAGAAAAAGGCAAAGAACGACGTCAGTGAGCTGACCGAGGTGGACTTCCTCGACAAGTTCATCAGCAAAATGTACGGCTACCAGAAAGAGCTGTTCGCCGCCAAACAGAACCCGCTGACGTGCCGAATCCGCGACATCCTCAAAAGCCGCCAAGTGGGCTTGACCTACTACTTCGCTGGCGAGGCGTTCATGGACGCCGTGCTCACCGGCGACAACCAGATTTTCCTGTCGGCCAGTCGCGCCCAGTCGGAGATTTTCCGTAGCTACATCGTGTCGTTCGCCCAAGAGTGGTTTGGCCTGGAGCTGACCGGCAACCCGATCGTGCTCAGCAAAGACGGCAAGCCGTGGGCCGAGCTGCGTTTTCTCAGCACCAACAGCAGCACGGCGCAGGGTCACCATGGCCACGTTTACGTGGATGAGTACTTCTGGATCCGCGACTTCGAAAAACTGAACACCGTGGCCAGCGCCATGGCCACCCACAAAAAGTGGCGCAAGACCTACTTTTCGACACCCAGCGCCGTGTCGCACCAGGCCTACCCGTTCTGGACCGGTGAGAAATTCCGCAACAGCAAGCGCAAAAACGCCAAGGATCCGTGGCCCAGTGAGAAACAGATCGCCGCCGGCGCTCTCTGTCCGGACGGGCAATGGCGCAAGGTGATCACCATCCTCGACGCGATCGCCGGCGGCTGTGATCTGTTCGACCTCGAGCAGCTGCAGCTGGAGTACGACGAAGACAAGTTCGAGCAGCTGTTCATGTGCAAATTCATCGACAGCACGCAGAGCGCTTTTTCCCTGGCCGACCTGGAGCGCTGCTACTCGGACCTCTCGCTGTGGACTGACTACGACCCCGACGACCCGCGCCCTTTCGGCAACAGCCCGGTCTGGATCGGATACGACCCCAGCCGAACCCGCGACGATGCCACCTGTGTGGTCATCGCGCCGCCTCTGGAACCCGGCGGCAAGTTTCGCATCCTGGAAAAGCACAGCTGGCGTGGTCAGTCGTTCAGCTACCAGGCCGCCCAGGTCAATAAGCTCACCGAGCGCTTCAACGTGCAGCACATTGGCATCGACACCACCGGCATCGGCTACGGCGTGTTCGACCTGGTGCGCGACTTCTACCCGCGTGCGACCTCGATCCATTACAGCCTGGAGACCAAGAACACCCTGGTGCTCAAGGCGCAGGACACGATCCAGGGCAGCCGCATCGAATGGGACGCCGGCTGGAACGACGTCGCCCAGGCCTTCCTGACGATCAAGCGCGGCACTACCACCAGCGGACAGGTGACCTACAGCGCGTCGCGCACAGACGCCACCGGCCATGCAGACGTGGCATGGGCAATCATGCATGCCCTGGCCCATGAACCCCTCAATACCAACAAGCAGCGGCGAAGCCGCTACGCACTCAGCGGATCAGGTACCAATGGCTCAGCGAAAAAATTTACATCAGGAAAAACCAGCACCAGGGCCCACGCGGGCGTTTTCGTTCGGTGCTCCGGAACAAGTGCTGACCGAGAACATCGGGCATTACCTGGGCGTCTTCGCCAGCAACGACGGACGAATCTACACGCCACCGGTGTCGCGCCAAGGCCTGGCCAAGCTGCTACGCGCCAACGCTCACCACGGCGCCATTCCAGGGTTCAAGCGCAACCTGTTGCTGCGTGAGTTCATCTCGTCCAGGGGCTGCTCGATCAAAACCATGAGCTGCGCGGCGCTGGATTTCATGGTGTTCGGCGAGGCTTACTTCCGGCGCAACCCCAATGCCTTGGGCCAGGTTCTGGAGATGGACCACCTGCCGGCAATCAACATGCGGGTCAAAGTCGGCGGCGGGTTCGTGATGCTGCTGCCAGATGGCAAGAAAATGGAGTTCGACCAGGAAGAGGTTGAGCACGTCATGAATTACGACGTGGAACAGAACATCTATGGCGTGCCTGAGTACCTGGGCGGCATGCAGGCGCTGTTGCTCAACGAAGCCGCCACCCTTTTCCGCCGGCGCTACTACAGCAACGGCGCGCACGCGGGCTACATCTTCTACACCAACGACCCGAACCTGTCCGAGGAGGACGAAGAGAATCTCCGTGACCAGATCAGCGCGAGCAAGGGCGTGGGCAACTTCCGCTCGATGTTCGTGAACATCCCGGGCGGCGCGGAGAAGGCTATCCAGATCATCCCCGTGGGGGATTTCCAAGCCAAGGACGAGCTGGAGAAGGTCAAGAACATCACTCGTAACGATGTGATCGCCGCGTGGCGGATGAACCCCGCGCTGGCCGGGATCATTCCCGAAAACAGCGCCGGCTTTGGCGATATCGAAAAGATCGATCGGGTCTACACCAGCAATGAAATTCGACCGATCTGTCAACTTTTCAACCAGATGAACGATACCTTGAGGGAAGACAGAAGAATTGCCTGGAGAGAGCCGTCTACGGCAGTGGATACCACTACATCAAGTGCGTAGCTAAGAGAATGCCACTACATATTGTGGCAATATAGTGGCTATTGGCTGCCCTGGGGAGGGACACAATGCGAGTTGTATGCAAATGCGGGCACAAGGGACGGATCGCTTCGAGAGAGGAATTTTCCGTGGATTTCGCGAAGCTGTACTGCCAGTGCCTGGACGCAAAGTGTGGGCACACATGGGTCGCGAACCTGACGTTTTCACACACGCTGAGCCCATCTGCCCAGTCATTCGAAAGGATGTTGTTTGACAGTTTGAAGGACATGCCCAGGGCAAAACAGCGGGAGTTGTTTGACCGACTCGGCTCGCAGGCGGTGGCGTGAGGCGCAAACCGCCGACTCAAATTTGTCGGCGATCGGATACATCGAAGGGGATATCAGCTGCCGACCGATTCTTCCGGATTGGTGGCTAGGACCTCGGACAGTCGGCGGAGCTGAACTTGTTCCTGTTCACTCAACAGACGGTAGAGGCGAATAAGGCGACGTTCAATTTTGGTCAGGCCAAGCCATTCGAACTCTGTGATTCCGACAGTGGTGAATTCGTTTTTCGTGCGATCCAACATGCTTACTACTCCATAAATGCATTGCTGAATCGACGTTATCGGGGCGGAAACTCGCTTTAGTAAGGGGGTGCGACGAATGACCTACATGGTTTGTTACAGGCTAATTCCGATCTCGGGCAGCGTCATCAGCCATGGCTTTCAGAAAGCGACGCACAGCTTTTTGGTCATCTGGAGTGATGCTGTGATATCGCTTCAACAACTGCTCATCGTCCTCACTCAGATCAACAATGGGCACTGGAGTCCGGGTACCTGTAACGACGTAAAGAACGTCGACTCCCAGTCCTGCCACAGCGGCAAGGTACGCGGTATCTGGATTCCGGGTGCCCCGCTCGTAGCTGCCTTGCGTGTTGCGATTTTTACCGCCGACGAGAGCCAAATCCTCTTGTTTCAAATCGAGCCGGGTCCGTTCTTCGCGAAGACGATCACCTACGCTGCTCGTTACTTCTTCCATAGAAGAACAATTTTTCAAGCTTGCACCCTTTACAAGACCAAATAAACGATCATAATCGCCGCTAATGAACACGAAACAACACGAGCGAACACTATGCCCGCCACCCTTACACCCGAGCAAGCCCGCACGGAACTGGATCGCAGAGGGATCAGCATTGCGGAATTCAGTCGCATTCATGCACTGAACAAGAATTTGGTCAGCGACCTTTTGAACGGACGTAAAAAAGGTCGCCGAGGGGAGGCACATCGCGCCGCGGTGCTGCTCGGTATCAAAGACGGCGTGATCGAACAGTAATGGCACTGGGCCACAGGGAAAAGCAGAAGATGAAAAGCTCAGTTCTAAATACCCGTCGACAAGTAGTCAGCGCGATTATCTGCAGCTATCCAGGTGGGCGTGAATGCGCAGCGGCCCGGATTGGTTTGCCGCTTAAGAAGTTCGACAACCATGCGTATGAGAACAACAACAGCCGACCGTTGACCGATGCTCAGATCTATCAGCTCGAGCAGGAAACAGGCACAAACCACTTACCGGAATATGTCGCAGCCATGTACGGCGGCATGTTCGTACCGGTCGCTGAGCCTGACTCTCTGGACAATGTTGAGCTGTACACCAGGTGCGTACAGACAGCAGCCAAACGCGGGACGGTAGACCAGATCATTGCCAAAGCTCTTGAAGACGGCGTGATCAACCAAGCGGAAGCCGATGCCATCCTCAGAGCTGACAACCTGCATATGGCTGCCAGACATGCGGAAGTACTTGCAGTCATCCAGTTGCACGCATCGAAATCAGAGGTTACCCAGTGAACTCATTGCCTGCTGTAAAGGAATACCAGGACATGCTCAAAGCCGCCGCCCTCTCCTTCCTTGAGCGCCACCAGTGCGAACACCTGGGCGACGATCAGCAACTGTTCGACCGCGCAGTGCATCACCTGGTAACCGATTACGACGTACTCACTCAGGTCGCTGAAAAGATGGTTCATCTGGCCAACAGCGAGGTGAGCGCTATCCGCGATCGGCAGCGTTTGAACATCCAGAGCAGCACACCGACCCACACAGTAATTGTTGATCCTGTCACCGGTGCCCAATGGGCCGTACCTGTCAGCCTCATTTACGAACGCATCATCAACGCACCGGACATCGGTCGTTTTCGCGTAACAGCTCCGTAACAACCACCCGATAAATCGCCTGCCCCACCCCCGTGGGTTTGGGTGAGCTGCGCCCGAAATTGAGGTTTGACGATGGAAAACGCCATGAACATCAACGCAAAACTGACACCAGGTCAGGCCCAAGCGCTCTTGGCCAACCTACGCGAGCAATACCGTCTCAGCCTCAATGACCTTTGGTACGCAGACCAATATCGACTGATTCCTGATGGCCTGCGCCACGGATCAATTCTCGCCAATAGCCCTGTGATGGCCGCACAAAAGCACTTGATCGGCGCCCTCACCCAAAGCCTTGGCCTTAGCCTCAAAGCAGTGAAGTAACCATGAGAGACGATCTGCGTCACGACGTTCTGCAGCGCATCGAGTCCGACTTCGGCCTTAAACACCGTGTTCCCACCAACTACATGCGAGGTGGTATTTGCCCCAAGTGCAACAAAAAAGAGCTGTACACCCGTTTCGACAGTCCGTGGCAGCTCATCTGCGGACGTCAGGAAAAGTGCGGCCACACGGTGCATGTGAAGGAGATCTACGACGACCTCTTTGAAGACTGGAGCAAGCGCGTTCCAGCTACAGAGAACGCCCCGACAGCGACGGCGCGCGCATACCTTGAGTTTGCCCGCGGCTTCGATATTTCATTGATCGGCGGTTGGTTCACACAGGAAACGTACTACTCCACCCAGCACGACGCTGGCAGTGCGACGGTGCGCTTCGCCCTAGAGAAAGGCGGCTATTGGGAACGCCTGATCGACAAGCCGTCGCGCTTCGGCAAGATGAAAGCCCGCTTCAAGCCAGGTGAATCCTACAAAGGCTTTTGGTGGTGTCCGCCGTGCGTCGACGTGCTCGAGGCGAAAGAGATCTGGATTGTCGAGGGCATCTTCGATGCGCTTGCCTTGGTACACCACAACATCGCCGCCGTGTCGGCAATGTCCTCAAACGCCTTCCCGGCCGACTCTTTGAACGCGCTGGTAGCGGCTCGCCCAGGCAACCTGCCAAAGCTGGTTTGGGCACTGGATAACGAACCTGGTGCACACGCTTACACCAAACGTTGGGTCCGTATGGCCCGTGAACTGGGATTCACCTGCGAAGCAGCCCAGATCCCACAGCGGGATAACAGAAAGGCCGACTGGAACGATCTTCACCAGCGTTGGCAATTCCTGGACGAAGGCGAGAAGCGTGATGCTCAGGTCGACAAAGACATCACCACCGCCCGGCACCACGGTGCCCTGCTGATCGCTGAGAACGCCACCGAGAAAGCCCTGGTGATGTTCGATTGGAAGCGTCGCAGCGAATTCCACTTGGAGTTCGGCAACCGCCTGTACTGGTTCAAGCTCGACCTGGAGAAATACAACAAGGCAATCCAGGAGCTCGAGGACAGCGACCACCACGATGACCAGCAGTTGAACAACAAGCAGATGCGGTCCAAGGCCATGCAGCAGTGCGGCGCGCTGCAGCGCATCGCCACCTGTAACCCGAAGGCCCTGTACTACCAGGAAAACAAACTCACCGACGAGTCCTGGTACTACTTCCGGATCACGTTCGCCCACGACGCTGCACCGATTAAGAACACCTTCACCAGCTCGCAGATCGCCTCGTCTGCAGAGTTCAAGAAGCGCCTTCTCGGCATTGCCCCGGGCGGGATGTTCACTGGTACCACCCAGCAGCTGGACGCCTTCATTGAGGAGCAAACCGACGCCCTCAAGACCGTTCAGACCATTGACTTCACCGGCTACACCCGTGAGCACAGCGCGTACGTCTACGGCGACGTGGCGGTGCGCGATGGGAAAGTGTTCAAGCTGAACGAGGAGGATTTCTTCGACATGGACCGGCTGAGCATCAAGACCCTCAGCCAGTCGGTGATCCTCAACCTGAACACGGACCTGGAGAAGTTCGACACCGAGTGGCTGGACATCATCTGGCAATGCTTCGGTGCCAAGGGCCTGGTCGCGCTCGCATTCTGGTTCGGCTCGCTATTCGCCGAGCAGATCCGGCAGCACCAGAAAAGCTACCCCTTCATGGAAATCATCGGTGAGCCAGGCGCCGGTAAGTCCACGCTGATCGAGTTCCTATGGAAGCTCTGCGGTCGTATCGACTACGAGGGTTTCGACCCAACCAAGGGCACTCCAGTTGCTCGAGCACGTAACTTCGCCCAGGTCGGCAATCTGCCGGTGGTGCTGATCGAATCGGAGCGGGAAAAGACCGATGGCAGCCAAACCAAACAGTACGACTGGGACGAACTGAAAACCGCCTACAACGGGCGCAGCGTCCGCTCCACCGGTGTGAAGAACAACGGCAACGACACCCGCGAGCCTCCTTTCCGTGGCGCTGTGGTCATCGGCCAGAACCACGCGGTGAACGCTTCCGAACCCATTCTGCAACGCCTGGTGCACATCGCCATGACAAAGGACGGGCAGACGCCGCAAACCAAATTGCTGGTGGAAAAGCTTGAGCGTATGCCGGTCGACCGCGTCAGCGGCTTCCTGGTCAAGGCCACCATGATGGAAAGCAAGGTGATGGAGACCGTCCGCGAAAAGGGGCCCAAATACGAACAGCAGCTGCTGGCCCTGCCCGAGATCCGCACCGTCCGGATCGCGAAGAATCACGCCCAGCTGCACGCGCTAGTCGATGCCCTGGTTCACGTTGTCCCACTGAAAAAGCACCAGGTGGACGCGGCCCACGCTGAGATCCAGAGCATGGCCAAGGAACGCCAGCTGGCGATCAACGCTGATCACCCGATCGTCGTCGAGTTCTGGGAGTTGTACGAGTACTTGAACAGCGCTGCAGGTGGGCTCAACCACTCCCGCAATGACGGCCTGATTGCGGTGAACCTCAACGACTTCGCCAAGGAAGCCGCAGAGAAACGCCAGAAAGTCCCTGACTTGACCGAGCTCAAGCGCCACCTGAAAACAAGCAAGTGCCCCAAGTTTGTTGAGACCAACAGAAACGTCTGCTCGGCATGGGATACCGATGCCGCCGACAAACCGAAAACCGTGCGGTGCTGGATTTTCCAGGCTGCCTGAAACCACAAAGGAGGAAGTGCAGATGCAAGTTCAAGTGTTCATAGGCAACGCCGGCGACGGCAAGACCAGCAAGCTGCAGGAGATCCAAGACCGGCTGATCGCGGCGGGAAAGAACACCCCGATCATACAAGCCGGAGCGTATGGCGAAGACGGGCTACTGCAGATTTTGGAAGTTCGAGCAGCAGGTGGCCAGCGAGAGATCCTGGTGGACGACTGCAGCCGGTTGCAAATTCTGAAGGTTTTGGAGTGGCGGTCATGCGCTGAGGGCGACCCGAATTTTGACGACTTGGTTATTCACCTGGCACGCCAGGACTAACCGAAATTGAAGAGCGGTGTCGAGGAGTTCGCACCTCCCCGACACCAACCACCACTGAGGGCAACACCATGCAAGCACAGCACCAAAGCAGCAGCGACCCAAAGGCTACCACATTGGCAGCAGAGAGCATGCAAGCGGCACGGCACCTGATGGCAATCCGCATCGTCGGTACCGCGCTATTCGATTACAAGGTACAGAAGACGCCCGACGCTCGGATCCGCCTCGAGTCGCTGGTCACCATGGCTCAAGCCCAAGGCGACCTGACCGACGTTGAAGCGCTTGTCGTCGCCCAAGCGCTCGCTATTCCCACCAAATCTATCCAGCAGCTGCAGGGCCGAAATCATGTCTGAGCAAACTAATATCAAACGCTTCAAAGTGAGTGAATCCTGGAAAGACTACGAGGTGCTGCTCGAGGTCAATCTCGACGTGTTGACGCCTGAACGGGCAGCCATGATCAACAACTATCTTTCCGACGATCAAACCAGGCTGATGGATGAAGGTGGCGATGTCATACGCGTCGCGATCCGACTGGCCGGCTCTACCATGATCAGGATCATGCTCGAGCAAGGCGGAGCAGGTTTTACCCCGACCTTTAAGAATATGTTCGGTGACAACCCCGGCGCCAGTTGGACCCATGACCTGCACAGCACCGAGGGTTTTTGGGGCTGCGAGGCGGACGAGAAACCGTATGGCTGGTGCGGTATGCGGATCATCGGCGCCGATGTCGACGTACCCGGATTCTTTGAAGTCGAACTGACTGAATTACCAGCCGCGAAGGAAGACTGACCATGTCGGCAACAAGAAGAATCCGGTCCAGACGTTTTTGGACCACCCACGAAGTCGCACTACTCGAGCGCCTTTATCCAGATCTCGCCACCGTCGACGTCGCGGCTCGCCTTGATCGGCCCCTGAGTGCTGTACATGGCAAAGCAAAGGCTCTTGGGTTGAAGAAAAATCAGGTGTTTTGGGCTAGCCCACTCTCAGGCCGATTCGATGGTGTGCGAGGCCAAGCCACACGGTTTCAGAAGCAAAGGGGGGAAAGGTGTGAGTAAGTTGGATCGTTTCATGCGGGAAAGGGATGTGCTCGAGGTCACTTCCCTTTCCAGAACTACCCTCTGGCGCGTTATCAAACAGGGGAAATTCCCAAGGGCGGTGGCCATCTCACCAGGGCGGGTCGGTTGGCGTGAATCCTCAATCGCCAGCTGGCAGCAAGATCCGCAGAAATGGACATCTTCTGACCCCGTCGAAGCCGCGTGAGCGGCTTCACTCATTTCAGCTCGGCGTTGACCACGTTCTTGTGCAGCCACACTGACCAACGCAGCAGTCCCTGCTGCTTTTCCTTGAAGTAATCGTGACGGTCATAGTGCTTCGACGAGACATCGCTGAATGCATGGCCCTGAATTCGATCGCGAACCTCCTTACTCAACCCAGCAACACCCATCAGGGTTTTGCAGGTTCGCCGTATATCACGCAAAGTGAACGGTCCATTGAATTTGTCGGTATGGCGGCCGTACAACTTAGTGACAGCTCGGGATAACGACTGCGTGTGTAGGGCCTTCCCTTCCACTTTGCCTTCAAACGGGTAGATGCTGGTTTCGGAGATCTCGTCCATCACCTTCAAACTGCGGCGCATCAGCGTGTTGTATGGCACGGCATGCAGCGACCGCTCCCCCTCCCTTCCCTTCTTGTTCCGAATGACCAGGTGGTCTTTGAAGTAGTGCCGACGCTCACTCGCGAGCAGCTGCTCCGGACGCTGTCCCCCTGAGGCAATCAGAAACTTAAGCAACTCAGATGTAACCAACGTTAAGTGTTCCGGCAGCATTTGCCAGAGCCTGGCCAACTCGTCGGTGGATAGTGCCCGATCACCAGGACGTTCCCAGTCGGCCTGAACCGGCACGCTGGTCACCGGGTTGCTGTTCAGGCCGAACTTCAACGCTGTCTTCTGGTAGCTGCGGGGGTTGAACTCTTGCTCAAGTCCAACCTGGAACGCGGCGTGCAGCTGTGATCGGACCCTATTGCAGTAGGTGGTAACACCGGCATTGATCATCTTGGCCAGGATGTCGCGGATCTCACCAGGCCCGATCAAGGCAGCAGGGCGTGAAGCCAGATTGGGAAACGGGTCAGCGACGTAATGCTTCAACGACCACTTCACGTCTGAGGCAGAGGCAGCACCTTCGCCCTCAAGCTTGTTCGTGTAAGCATCCAGCAAGTTCTGAAAGGTCCCGGCGGCAATCACCACCTCTTTTTCCACTCGGCATAGATCTCGTGCGCCAGTCAGGCTCATCGCTGGCCACGTACCGAGTTTGGTTTTGATCTTCTTTCCATCCAGTCGACGCTGGAAATAAAACTCCTTGGTGCCGGTTGGTCGCACTCGCAGCATCAAGACGCCTTCGCCTCGCGCACTGCGTCCATCCGAAACCGTGTATTCCCGTTCCTCAGGCTTCATTGCCCTGATCTGTTTGTCCGTAAGCATTTGGGGGCCGTATCTGGGGGCCGTTAGGCCGGAATATGGGGGCGACCGGTGGAACAGCATGAAACTGACCACGTTGCGCAAAGCCTTGATCCTGCTGACTTAAACGCACACAAGCATACCTTACGTGTCTCCCTGATACTCCACCCACCATAGTTTCCCAAGCTGATAACGAGGGTTCGATTCCCTTCACCCGCTCCACTTTATTGAGTCCAACGTCGTGATGTTTTGACGGGGGATGCAGAGACAACAAAAAACCGGTCCAAGTGGCCGGTTTTTTTGTGGGTGCCGTTCAAGTGCTGCTGTTACCGCGTCGCCACAATAAACATCCGTGGAAATGGCAGCAGCACCTCGCCATCAGCCAACACCGGATACGCCTGTTCGATCGCCGCGGTATAGCGCCTCAGGTACTCCTCCCGCTCAGCCTCGTCGAGCGGATCAAGAAAGGGCCGCAGGCCACTGCCCTTGAACCACTCCACCACCGCAGCGGCGCCTGGAAGGGGGTGATGGTAGGTGGTGTGCCACACATCCACCCGGGCACAGCTTGAACGCAACAATCCGTAGTAGCTGTTTGCGTCGGCCATCGCCGGGCGCTGGCCAGCGGCGCCGGCGAGTTTGTCGGCCCACGGGC
>NZ_CABVHQ010000015.1 GCF_902497895.1 Pseudomonas fluorescens | reverse complement strand
GGCTGGAATTGCTGCGCCGCCGCCTGGTCGAGGCCCCCGCCATGTCGGTGCCGCCGCGCCTCGGCCGGGATGACTTCAAGGGCGCATTCGGCGTTTTCCTGCTGGTCGTGTTCTCGACATTCCCGCTCGTGGTGCCGTTCCTGTTGCTCGACCAGACAGCTCTCGCCGTACGCGTGTCCAACCTGGTCGGACTCGTGGTGCTATTCATGGCCGGTTGGATTCTTGCGCAATACGCAGGTGCAAAACCGTGGCAGGGCGGGATGGCGCTGGCAGTCACCGGCACGGGACTAATCGCCGCGATCATAGCGCTCGGCGGATGAGGGGAGTGCATGTGAAGAACCTATAGCAACAATGTCGATAGTCGGGTCATGAACTAAACTCACGCAGTTTAGTTACCGGGGTCAAACGTAGAGAGCAGAGGGTCCGTCCACCACTGACGCGGCGCCTTGCTTGAAGCAATCCGCGATCTGCGAGCTGATAGCTGCACCTGCAGGGTCGATCTGTCGGTAGTCAGCGACTGGCATTTGTGAGGGCTTGGTCATGGCAAAGGATAAGAAGGGCGCCCCTAAGCGTAATTCCGCTGAAAGCTTGAAACTGACCAACAAAGACTATCTTGATCAGCTGCGTCGATTGCATGTCGAACTGGTCAAGTTGCAGGAGTGGGTGAAACAAAAGGGCATCAAGGTCTGTATCGTCTTCGAGGGGCGCGACGGCGCCGGCAAGGGCGGGACGATCAAGGCGCTCACCGAACGGGTGAGCCCGCGGGTCTTTCGAGTGGTGGCGTTGCCTGCGCCGACCGATCGCGAGAAGAGCCAGATGTATATGCAGCGCTACCTGCCGCACCTGCCCGCGGCTGGCGAAGTGGTGATCTTCGATCGCAGTTGGTACAACCGTGCGGGCGTCGAGCGCGTAATGGGCTTCTGCACCGAAAAGCAGGTGGTCGGTTTCCTGAAAACAGTACCCCTCGTGGAGCGTGCCATCGTCGACTCGGGAGTTATCCTGCTCAAGTATTGGCTGGAAGTCAGCCAGGAGGAGCAGACCCGCCGACTCGCGGCGCGCATCAAGGATGGACGCAAAATCTGGAAACTTTCCCCTATGGATCTCAAGTCGTACGGCCGCTGGTATGACTACTCGCGCGCACGTGACGACATGTTCAAGGCGACCGATACCGAGCACGGGCCGTGGCTGGTGGCCAACTCGAACGACAAGCGGCGGGCCCGCCTCAACATCATCACCGACTTGCTCAGCCGCATCCCGTACAAGAATGTGCCGCGCGAGAAGGTCACGTTGCCCAAGCGGCAGAAGCCAGGCGGCTATCGCGAACCGGATTATCCGTTCAGGCGAATCCCCGAAAAATTCTGACCGGTACATTTAAGCAAATCTGCGCTGTACACCAAAGGGCTACAGTCCTATGAGCCATCCGGATTCTTCGCCCCCCCTCCCGGAGCCTGGCCGGATTGCGCGCCGGCAAACGGGCGACGATCAAACCGGCTGGGGCCGCTGGCTGCCGGGACTGCGCACGCTGCGCAGATACCCAGTGGCCTGGTTGCGACACGACATCGTGGCCGGACTGGTGCTGACCACCATGCTGGTGCCCGTCGGCATCGCCTACGCGGTGGCATCGGGCGTACCCGGCATCTATGGCCTCTACGCGACCATCGTTCCGCTGCTCGCCTATGCGTTGTTCGGACCCAGCCGGATTCTGGTGCTGGGCCCGGATTCCTCGCTGGCTGCCGTCATCCTCGCCGTCGTCCTGCCACTGTCCGGCGGCGACCCGCAGCGCGCAGTCGCCCTTGCGGGCATGATGGCGATCGTCTCGGGGACGGTGTGCATCCTGGCCGGCGTAGCGCGCCTGGGCTTCGTCACGGAGCTGCTTTCCAAACCGATCCGCTATGGGTACATGAACGGGATCGCGCTGACGGTATTGATCAGCCAACTGCCCAAGGTTTTCGGCTTTTCGATCGAAACCGACGGACCGCTGCGAAACCTATGGGCCATCGCCACAGCGGTGATGGATGGAAAAACCAACTGGACCACGTTCATGGTCGGCGCAGCCACCCTGGCGGTGATCCTGCTGCTCAAGGGCAACAAGCGCGTGCCGGGCATCCTGATCGCCGTGGCAGGAGCGACCGTCGCCGTTGGCGTGCTGGACCTTGCGGCGCGCGCTAATGTGGCGGTCCTCGGCTCTCTTCCCCAAGGCCTGCCTGCGTTCGCCATCCCCTGGATCACCAGCGCCGATATCGTCCCCGTGCTGATCGGCGGTTGCGCCGTCGCTCTCGTCTCGTTCGCCGACACCAGCGTGCTCTCGCGTGTCTATGCGGCGCGGACCCGTACCTATGTCGACCCGAACCAGGAGATGGTGGGGCTCGGCGTCGCCAACCTGGCCGCGGGATTTTTTCAGGGCTTCCCGATCAGCAGCAGTTCGTCACGTACACCCGTTGCCGAGGCTGCAGGCGCCAGAACGCAACTGACCGGAGTCGTCGGCGCGCTGGCTGTTGCCTTACTGCTGATGGTAGCGCCGGACCTGCTGCAGAACTTACCCACCAGCGCACTGGCGGCGGTGGTGATCGCATCGGCCATCGGCCTGATCGAGGTCACCGACCTGCGACGAATCTATCGCATCCAGCGTTGGGAGTTCTGGCTGTCAATCGTGTGTACGGTAGGTGTGGCCGTGCTCGGCGCGATTGAGGGCATCGGCCTGGCCATCGTGATTGCTGTCATCGAATTCCTGTGGGATGGCTGGCGTCCGTACTCTGCGGTTCTGGGACGCGCCGAAGGCGTCCAGGGCTACCACGACATCAAGCGTTATCCCGACGCGCGCCTTATCCCCGGCCTGGTCCTGTTTCGCTGGGATGCGCCGTTGTTTTTTGCCAACGCCGAGCTGTTCAATGATCGAGTGCTGGACGCAGTGGCGACATCGCCTACACCAGTGCGCTGGCTGGTCGTTGCAGCGGAACCGGTCACCAGCGTGGACGTGACCTCCGCCGATATGCTGGCCGAACTGGACGAAACCTTGCACGCGGCTGGCATCAAGTTATGCGTGGCCGAGATGAAGGACCCGGTCAAGGACAAGTTGAAGCGCTTCGGGCTTTTCGCGCGGTTTGGCGAAACGGCGTTCTTTCCGACGATAGGCGCCGCCGTCAGGAGCTATCTCGAGACCCATCCGGTGGATTGGAGGGATGGGGGGGACCGGGAGGACGTGGATCGCGGTTACAGGAAAGAATGACCAGCGATCTGCACCACGCTCATTGCCGCGGTTTGCCGCTGCTCGCTGACGGGGGCACATCAGTGGCCGTCAGTCTGGCAGCCTCGGCAACCCAACCTCCGCCGGTCGCCTTGTACATATCAATCATCGCGGTGAACACCTGGCCTTGGGTGCGGGTGTAATTCAACTCGGCGTCTTGCCTTTTGTCGTTCATGAACAGCCATAAGTATGTCCGATTGACCGCATACGACCAGTGATGGAATCCATTCGGATCAGTGTTTGAGTTGATCCCGGTGGGGAGGACGTAGCGCGGCGGATGGGATAGCTCACGGCTCGTCGGATTAGTATATGTTTCGCTTGCATGTGAGAGATCGCCTGCTTAAATCTGAACCTCAGGTCGATTAATGACTTGGCGGTCATAGCGAGTATCCGAGAGTCCTCGCGCTTCTCTGCTGCCGGGTTCAATCGGGGGGAGGCCTCTGCTTTGGCGTAGAGCATCACCTGATTAATCTTTGTAAATACTTGAAATAAAACAAGTTATTAACTTATTTGTCTGGTGCTCAAGTTTGGGGTCGGGCGTTCTGCAATCGACTAAATGGTCCTGCGAACAGCCGCTCACGCTGTTCTCCGCACGGCAGTTTGGCGTGCGTGGGTACAAGTCCTTTCTGTTTGTCTCTATGACGACGATGGAGTTTGGTCCATGGGAAAGAAACCAGAGGCGGGCGTTTCGCCCATTCCCGCGTCCTTTGTGAAGGCAAAACCAGGCGCAACCCTCGGCCTGCGTGGGCGCAATCTGTTGCCCACGCTGCGTACCCTGGCGCTGCAGGGCATCAAGCAGCCGATCCATAGCGCCCGCCATGCTCTTGCCCTCGGCGGTCAACTGGGCCGCGTGTTGTTCGGCGATACATCGGACCAATCCCTCGCCGAGGATGCGCGCTTCCAGGACCCCTCCTGGCACCTCAACCCCTTCTACCGCCGCAGGTTGCAGGCCTATCTGGCATGCCAGAAGCAACTGAACGCCTGGATCGACGAGAGCCACCTGACGGCCGACGATCAAGCCCGCGCGCGTTTCATTCTGGCCCAGCTCGGCGATGCGCTGTCGCCGTCCAACAGCCCGCTCAACCCGCTGGCGGTCAAGGAGCTGTTCAACACCGGCGGCGCCAGTTTGCTCAAGGGACTTGGTCATCTGCTCGACGACCTGCGGCACAATGGCGGCCTGCCCAGCCAGGTCAGCAAACAAGCCTTCGAGGTCGGCCGCAATATCGCCACCACCCCTGGCGCCGTGGTGTTTCGCAACGAGCTGCTGGAGCTGATCCAGTACCAGCCGATGAGCGAAAAACACTATGCCCGCCCGCTGCTGATCGTGCCGCCACAGATCAACAAGTACTACATCTTCGACCTCAGCACGCAGAAGAGCTTCGTTCAGTACGCGCTGCAGAACGGCTTACAGGTGTTCATCGTCAGCTGGCGCAACCCGAACGCCAGCCATCGTGAGTGGGGTCTATCGAATTATGTCCAGGCCATCGAAAAAGCCCTCGATGTGACCCGCGCCGTCAGCGGCTGCAAAGAGGTCCACCTGATGGGCGCCTGCGCCGGCGGCCTGAGCATCGCCGCGCTACAAGGCTACCTGCAAGCCAAAAGACAACTGCATAAAGTCGCCAGCGCAACTTACCTGGTCAGCCTCCTGGACAGTCAGATCGACAGCTCAGCCATGTTGTTCGTCAATGAGCAAACCCTGGAAGCCGCCAGGCGGCGCTCCTGTCGCAAAGGCGTGCTGGAGGGTCGCGACATGTCCCAGATCTTCGCCTGGATGCGTCCGAATGACCTGATCTGGAACTACTGGATCAATAATTACCTGCTCGGCAAGCAACCCCCGGCCTTCGACATCCTTTACTGGAACAACGACAACACCCGCCTGCCGGCCGCCCTGCATGGAGATTTGCTGGACTTCTTCCAACACAATCCACTCACGCGTCCTGGCGGCATGGAGGTCTGCGGCATGCCGGTCAACCTGGAGAAAGTCACGGTCGACAGCTTCAGCATCGCCGGGATCAATGACCACATCACGCCCTGGGACGCGGTCTATCGCTCGACCCGGCTGCTTGGTGGCGAACGGCGCTTCGTGTTATCCAACAGCGGGCATATCCAGAGCATCCTCAACCCGCCAGGTAATCCCAAGGCTAGCTACCTGGAGAATGACAAGCTGCCGTCCGACCCGCGTGCCTGGTATTTCGACACGCAGAAGCACGAGGGCAGTTGGTGGCCGGAATGGCTGGGCTGGATTCAGGCGCGCTCGGGTGAGCAAACCGACACTCCGATGGCGCTGGGCAACCAGAACCACCCGCCAATGGAGGCCGCCCCCGGCACCTATGTGCATGAGCGTTAAACCCTGACTTGAATATTGAACAGACTGGCCGGGTAACCCCCTGTAGGAGCGAGCTTGCTCGCGATGGACGTTAACGATAACGGGTGTTTTCTGAATAAACGCGCCGCCCTTGAGTTCATCGCGAGCAAGCTCGCTCCTACAAAGGGAACGCGTCCAGATCAAAAGATCGCAGCCTTCGGCAGCTCCTACGGTGGGATTGTGTACATCCGCGAGAGCCAGGCCGGTGGCCAGAAGTAAACCAATATGGGCAGGAACCTTCCTTAGCCGGCTAGACGGATCCTGTTTTCCCTGGCCTCAAGCGACGATTCGTTGGCTCGATACTGACCTGGGGTCATGCCGAACCAGCGGGAACAGGCCTTGTGGAAACTGCTGTGGTCGTGGAACCCGAGCAGATAGGTCACATGCTTCATATTGAAACGGGAATGCCGCAGGTAGAAGTCGGCCAACTGCCGACGCATATCGTTAAGGACATCCTTGAATTGCGTGCCATCCTTATCGAGTGCCCGTTGCAGCGTTCGCTTGCTGATGTTCAGCGCGGCCGCAATCGATTCCATATCACACTGGGCCCCTTGCTCCTGACTCAGGCGCACGGTGATCAGCGCACGAATCCTGCACACGATGGTGAAGCCGTATAACAGCTCCAGCTGAGCTTCGGCAAAGCTGTCATGGAGCGTGGCCAACTTCTCGTTGGCCATGCTCAACGGACGCAGCAGTTCCTGGCCATCAAACAGGATGCTGTCATAGGCCGCCCCGAAACGCAGCTCACAGCCAAACAGCTGTTGATGCTCGCGGATGTCTTCAGGTTGGGGGTAGCTGAACTCCACACTCAGCGGTCGCGATGATTTGTCACCGGTCAGCCAGCGGCAGAAACCCAGCAGCGAACCAAGGCTGGCATCGGTGTACTGCCGCGGTTTGATCGAACCGGGTTGCTGGTGGTCGAGCGCGGCCAGGCGGTAATGCTGCTGCTCCTGGACAAAAAACAGGCTGAACCCCGTGCTGATCAACGGGCTGAAACGAACCAGGCGCTCGAGGGCCTTTTTCAGGTTCAAGCTGGACATCATGGTGTAGCCGACGATCTGGAAGATGCCGGGATGGAAATTGTCGTAGGCCTTCAAACCAATATCCGGATCGCCGCAGGCCTGAGCCGCAAGATCCCATAGACGGTAGATAGCGTTTCGCTCGCAGAATGTTCCGTGTGTGTCCGCGAGTTTTATATCAAGTCCAGCTTCCTGGCACAGACGGGCAACATCCAGTCCTTGCGCCGAAAGCGTATTCACCAGCATGCCGGCATAGCCTGAACTCATTCTATACATGACGATCCCAACTCCCTGTTAAACCGGACATCCTTTACCGCTCAAGCGAAATCGGCGGCCTCATGTTGTCATGTCGGGCGAGGGAGGGACAGGGTAGTGCGTCATGAGCAATCGCAAGTGCTCGATGGCGTCATGGTATTTGAGATCGGCATATCGGCGCCTTTCCTGGTACTGGCTGAACACCTCCGTATCCAGGTAGGGCCGATCCAGAATATCCAGGGCGGCGCAACTCAAGCGATGGGCTTCGCTGAACAGCTGGTTGTTACGTTCAAGCGCCAGATTCAGGCAGGCTATGTTTAGATGGGACACCCGCGTGTCGTTCATTGCAGTACCTTCTTGATTGACCTGTTGTTATTTTTTTTTTGGGCGCAACCTGCTCTGTGTAGGGGCAGGCCGGCTCGGGCAACGAAGAGCTGATGGTAGCGGCTCAATGATGGCATATTGATTTGAATTGAATTGTATCAAATTGAACGTATTTATCGCCAGGTGACGATGAGTGACGTTTGGCCCTTATCGCAGTCGGGATCCTGGCCAGCCCATGTCGATGGAGTGGATCGGTGGTCAGTACCTGGAGTCGAACTAATCACAAGCAACACTTACTGCCTTCGCGGCGCGTTGGAGTTCCTGTTTAACATCGGCAGGTATCCGCTGTTTCATCAGGCGCTGTTCGAGGAATAGTTGATCGCCTCGAGTATCAACCTCAGCGTCAATAGCAGCAGCCTGCGCCTCTATGGCGGCAGCGTGAGCCTCTATGACTGCGTTAACCTCAGCTTCATTGGTCGCGGCGTCGAGAGCATTGATGAGAGCCGCCACTTTGGCTTCCTCATCCTTGTCGTACGCCTCTAAAGACAATCCGGCAGCCAATGCCCGCGCTCGGATTTCCACGCCTTTGAGGGACTGCTGAGCTTCTCCACACAGAGCCTCCCGTTTCTGGTTCTCGGCGGTCCCCCACTGGATTAATACATACGTCATTGCGCCGACAATCGCCACGGTGATGCCACCAATCAGGCTGCGCGTCATGCTTGCACCTTCGAGCGTCTGGGGAGTGAGTTTTTGGTGGACATCGCTTTGATTCTATTCAACGAAATAAAAGCGTAGCACCGGAACCGGCGGGCCCCGTTAAACCTCAGGACTGCGCGACGGGGGGCGGTTCGGCCATTCGTCCATTGGATTGCAGGCTTGAAGCGCCCCAAAAGCGCGATCAGGCTTCGCTGATTTTATTGATGCTGGTGATCTGACCGTTCCAGATCATCTCGTAATGGGCTGTTTGAATAATTGATGAGACGGGTCTTGGGGTCATCAGCGCCCAGCAGTAGCTGCCATGCATACGAACGGAGTTGTAACGAAGACCGGGACACCCTGCATCCTTGATTGCCCTGCCCAAGCGATGGGACTGCGCGTAATCGTCAGGCGCGTAGACAGGATCTGTCATCGGGATGGATGCGGCATCCTTCATCGTCGCGTCCACGAAGGAGCAGGAGAGACCCCGGAATACAAACCGCTCATAGTTGAGGCTCGGGACTTTCGACCAATACAGACTCTGGTGATGCTGCACCTCTGCCAGCGCCGTTTCCATTGAGCCAGCCAGGTACAACACACCAAAGCTACCATCGCTGAATCGCGAACCAGCCGGGTTCACGTGGGTGAAAGGCGCTGTGGCATAAGAGCAGCCAGGAATACCGAAGGGAATCTCCCCTCGCGGTATCAACTCAAGGCGTCCCGTCTCATTTTGCAGCCTTGGATTAGTCAGCGCCTGGATCTGATACAGATCCTCAAACTCGTCGGCGTCCGCAACGTCATCGAACAACGCAATAGGCGGAAACTTTGAATTGACCAGTCGGTAGGCCTGCAACTGCTCACCCGCCAGCTCTGCCAACTGGCTCACCATCACCATCACCATTGCGCGCCTCGTAGTACGTCGATCCGTCGAAACGTCTCGTACAGAGAAATCATATCCCCCTGAGACATGATCTCGAGCGGGGTACGCCCGTTGAAAAACTCGTTGTCGTTCGCCATCGACGGGAAACCATAGACGTTTTCCGGGTTATCAAAGACCAGGCGCAGAGCGGCGTGGATATTGAGAACAAAACTGATGCGCTGCATCTGGTCTGAATCCAGGCTCACGGACCAGTCGGGATCGCGCTGCCTGGCGCGTGTGTACGTGCTGCGAGAAATGCGCAGGATACGGCAGGCCTGATCGCTGGACGCAGCCCATTTTTCGAGTATGCCTACAGCTGCTCGCAGACCCGTAACACACTGGCTCTTGGTAAATCCTGGTGCTGGGAGGGCTACTGTCATGTCCACTACCTCATCATGTATCTTCAGATACAACTATAGGTAAATTGCGTCTACAGAGCAAGTCTGTCTTCGCGAATGGAGAGCGATGAAGGGATGTCAAGACTGCTGCCATGAGATCTGCAATTTTTGGAATGAATGGATTCAGTAGGGGTCAACCCCAAGAATCCAACGGAAAAACTGTCATGTCCATTGCCGCCTCTACTATCGATTATTTGCGCGAGCACAGTTTGCTGCTGACGACAGCCGAATCCTGCACGGCCGGCAAAATTGTCACGCTGCTTTCGGAGATAGAAGGCAGCGGCGAACTGATCGAAAGCGGTTATGTCGTCTACTCCCCGCAAGCGAAACAGCGCCTGTTGAGCGTGAGCCCTGAAACCATCGAGACGTTCAATCTGACCAGTTGTGAAGTCGCCTGCGAAATGGTTGTGGGAGCGTTGCGTGACAGCAACGCCAATGTCGCGGTGGCGGCCACCGGGATCCTCGGCCCGGAGGATGTCGACGGCATTCCGGCTGGAACCATTTGTTTCGCGTGGGCCTACCAGATTGAACGAGAGCGAAGCGTGTTCAGCCAGAAATATCGGTTTTTCGGGTCGCGCTGTCAGGTTCAGTTAATGGCCGCAGAACATGCATTGAAGCTGTTGCCATACTTCCATCAACGCGCATTGGCAGGTGAGAGCGTAAGGAAATTCAATGAACGATGACTCGCGCGGTACCGATTACCACAGCCGCGATTATCCCGGAGAAAAAAGATGAACCTCTGCAAAATCCCGGAGCTCAGAACAGATAGCGGTAACCAAAACAACTCCGGAACCACGAGACGAGGACTTCATAATGAATACTCTGTTGCGCAGCGGCGCTTTCGCTCTGGCTTTCACACTTGCTGGCGCCGTGCATGCGGCCCAGGATGCTGATGATTTTGTCGAAGAGGCGTCGGCCAAAGGCGTTGCCGAAGTCGAGGCGGGAAAACTGGCCCAGGAGAAGGGCACATCCAGCGACGTCAAAGCGTTTGCCGAGATGATGGTCAAGGATCACGGACAGGCCAATGAGAAGCTCACGGCACTGGCCACCAGCAAAAAGCTCGAAGTCTCCACCGATGCCGAACTGATGGACAAAGCCAAAGCGATGATCCTTGAGTTGCGTAATGCCAAGTCCTTCGACCAGGCCTATGCCAATAATCAGGTCAATGCTCACGAAGCGGCCATCGGCTTGTTCCAGGATTATGCCAAAGACGGCACCGATGCCGAGCTCAAGGCCTTTGCCAAACAGACATTGCCCACTTTGCAAGAGCACCTGGAGAAAGCCAAGGCGCTGGCCGCAGCGCATGGCGGTAGTCAGGCCAATCCATAACCGCTGGTTAGCCGAAGGCCGGCGTCCCGGTGCCAGTCTTCGGCACAGCCGCAAGCGTCAAGGCAGGCAGACATGAACACGCACAGATTTATTCTCGGGCTGGCCATGCTGGTCAGCAGCTACAGCCATGGCGCTGCCTGCGATGTTGTCACCCGCTCGCAGAGCAGCGCAGTGCCGAGTGTTGAAACCCACACCTGTTACCAGTTCACCGGTGTGCCGCCGGATGCGATCGATTGGTCATGCAGCAACGAGAGCAAGGAAATGCTCACCAGTGAAAAGCGCCGGGTCGCACAATGCCAGACCGGCTCGGCGGGCCGTTGCACCGCGACACTGACCCAGGAGGGTCTGGCCAATCCGCACTCGACGAGCAAGGTACCCGGGCAGGATGCGCTGAACATTCCCCAAGGCGCGCAGGTGGTCACCTATTACTACCAGACCGCGCATCTGCCACAGGCACGCAAAGACTGCGAACTGGCGGGTGGCCGTTGGGAGTAGCCCTCGCACGCCCTATCGGAGCGACGGTGCCTGGCAAAGACGCAGAGGTAGATTCTCGCGGCTGGGGGCTGACTTTACTGGCTATGGAGATCGTTGATATGAGTGGGTCCATCATGCAATCACCCAGGCAGTTGTACTTCAACGACGATGGGGAAACGCCCAACAGTCGCCTGCCGGTGCTGCTGTATCGTCAGGTGGCATTGCATCGCACCGACAAAGCTGGCGCCTTCGAAGTATTGTTCGGTTCCCATCAATGGCCGGCGCAATGGCGTGCCCAGGTTTTTGATTATCACCATTATCATTCAACGGCCCATGAGGTGCTGGGTGTAGTCAGCGGCCAGGCTCTGCTTATGCTTGGCGGTCCATCTGGCGCCGAGTTGAATATTGGAGAGGGCGACGTCCTGGTGCTACCGGCCGGCACCGGCCACTGCAGCTTGAAACAGAGTGCTGACTTCCTGGTGGTGGGCGCCTATCCCACAGGCCAGGAAAACTATGACATCCAGCGGCCAGCCCGGGCGACCCACAATGCGTCGATGACGCGCATAGCCGAGGTGTCCATGCCCTTGGCCGATCCGGTCCATGGACCGATGGGAGCCCTGATGAAAGCCTGGGCGTGTTGAGATAGCGTTGATCTTCCAGAAAGATTGCCCCCAGGGCTATCCTGGAATTTCAGTCATCCATGCAAACATTCCGACCGTTTGAATTCAGAGGAGACGCAGCATGGACCGATTCACGGGCGGTTGCCTGTGCGGTAATGTCCGAATTGAGGCGTCGGGACTCCCATACCGGGTCGGTCTTTGTCACTGTCTCGACTGCCGCAAGCATCATGGCGCCCTTTTTCACGCGTCCGCGGTGTTCCCTCAGGATGCGGTGACGATCGATGGCGAAACACGCGACTACGCCGGGCGGTTTTTCTGTCCCCGCTGCGGCTCGTCCATTTTCGCACGCACCGCCGACGAAATCGAAGTGAACCTGGGATCCCTGGATGCCCCTGACCAACTGATGCCCACCTACGAAAGCTGGATCGTCCGTCGCGAGTCCTGGTTGCCGGCGTTTCCGCTCACGAGACGATACGAGCGCGATCGTGACGCCACGGGGCGCTTTGAGGAGTAGGTCGCACGAACTTAAAGAGCACCCCGCAAGGTTCATTCTGCTGCTCGGTGCCGATGTGCAGCCGCTGACTGAGCCTGCCGACACATCGCCGAAATTCGCCATTTGAAGCCTGACCAGTCCGAGTCGCAGGTGAACCATGAGCAAAAATCTGGACGACTACAATCGCATGCGAGACTTCGCCGCCACGCCCGAGCCTGCGGCGAAGCAATCTGCAAAGCGCTCGAAAAAAACCGCGCACGCCTTGCAGTTCTGTATTCAAAAGCACGCGGCCTCTCGACTGCACTACGACTTTCGCCTGGAACTCGATGGCGCGCTGAAGAGTTGGGCGGTGCCAAAGGGGCCGTCTCTGGACCCCAAGGTAAAGCGCCTGGCGGTGCACGTCGAAGATCATCCGATGGATTACGCCACATTCGAGGGCAGTATTCCCGAAGGGCATTACGGCGCCGGCGATGTGATTGTCTGGGATCGCGGTGTGTGGATACCCCAGGAAGATCCGGCCAAAGCCTATGAAAAGGGTCGTTTGAAGTTCGAGTTGCAGGGCGAAAAACTCGCCGGCCTGTGGAATCTGGTGCGCACCCACATGCCGGGTAAGCAAGAGCAATGGTTTCTGATCAAGCATCAGGACAGTGCGGCGAAGCCCGAGGCAGAGTATGACGTGGTCAAGGCCGAGCCGGACAGCGTCCTTAGCGACCGCACGATCCTCCCCAGGGCGCGAGGCACGGACACACCCAAACCCATCAAAAAAAAGCCGGCCCCTGCGCAAAAGCACAAAGCGCCGCAATTGACCGGCGCGCGCAAGGCCAGACTGCCGGAGCTGCTCAAGCCGGAACTGGCGACACTGGTCGACAGCGCGCCGGACGGCGACTGGAGCTATGAGATCAAGTTCGACGGTTATCGAATTATGGCCCGCATCGATCACGGCAAAATCCAGCTGTTCACCCGTAATGGTCACGACTGGACTCACAAACTGCCCAGACAGGCAGAGGCCGTGGCTGGCCTTGGTCTTGAATCGGCCTGGCTTGACGGTGAAATGGTGGTGGCCAACGAGCAGGGAGTCCCGGATTTTCAGGCCCTGCAAAACGCCTTTGACTCGGGTCGCAGTGGCAACATCGTTTACTACCTGTTCGACTTGCCTTACCTCAATGGCGTTGATCTGCGAGAGGTGCCTGTGGAGGAACGAAGGGCCGCCCTGGCGACGGTGCTTAACCTCAACGAAGATTCACTTCTGCGGTTCTCCGAGTCATTCGGCGAGGGCCCGCAAGCCTTGCTGAACAGTGCCTGCGAAATGCAGATGGAGGGGTTGATCGGCAAACATCTTGGCTCGCCTTATGTGTCCCGGCGCAGCAGTGACTGGATCAAACTCAAGTGCAAAAATCGACAGGAGTTTGTGGTGGTCGGTTACACCGAACCAAAGGGTGCGCGCAGTGCCTTTGGGGCGTTGCTTCTGGGCTTGCATGACATAGACAGCGGCGAATTGCGCTATGCGGGGAAGGTGGGGACCGGTTTTAACGAAGCGACCCTCAAGAGCATCCACGAGCAACTCAAACCTCTGGAGACGAAAAAACCGGCTGTGGTCAATCCACCGAGCGGTTTTGAGGCTAAAGGCGTGCATTGGCTGAAACCGAATTTGTTGGCGGAAGTCGCCTATGCCGAAATGACCAAGGAGGGGTCGGTACGCCATGCGGTATTTCATGGCCTGCGTAACGATAAACCTGCCAGGGAAATTACTGAGGAGCGGCCCAAGGATATGAAAAAACCAGCCAGCGCTGCGAAAAAAACACCCGCCAAGGCCGCCTCGACCCAGGCTGCGTCGGGTACCGGCAAAGTGCGCATCACTCACCCTGACCGAATCATCGATGCCACCAGCGGCACCACCAAAGTGCAACTGGCCGAGTACTATGCCAGCGTCGCCGAGTGGATCCTGCCTCAGCTCAAGGATCGGCCGGTGGCGCTGGTTCGGGCACCTGAAGGCATTGCCGGGGAATTGTTCTTTCAGAAAAACGCCGAGCGTCTGGCTATTCCGGGGATCGCAACCCTGGACAAAGACGTCACCGGGCAGCCCGTGATGATAATCAATAACATCGAAGCCCTGGTTGGAGCGGTGCAGATGAGCACGGTGGAGTTGCACACCTGGAACGCCACCTCTGACAACCTGGACAAGCCCGACCGATTTGTCCTTGATCTCGACCCCGACCCCGCATTGCCCTGGAAAAGTATGGTCGAAGCGACACAGTTGACCCTTGCGGTGCTCGATGAACTGGGACTCAAGGCATTCCTCAAGACCAGTGGTGGGAAGGGCATCCACCTGGTCGTGCCGCTCACCCGCAAACTTGGCTGGGACGAGGTCAAGGATTTCAGCCACGCGATAGTCAGTCACATGGCCCAGCTGTTACCGGATCGTTTTTCCGCGGTATCCGGACCAAAAAATCGGGTGGGGCGAATTTTCATCGACTACCTGCGCAACGGCCTGGGCGCTACCACGATCTGTGCCTACGCCGTGCGCACTCGCGAAGGGCTGCCGGTCTCGGTACCGATCTTTCGCGAGGAGGTCGCGGAACTCAAAGGGGGTAATCAATGGAATCTGCACAACGTGTATGAGCGCCTGGTCGACGTCGGTGACGGACCCTGGGCCGAGCTGAAGAAAACCCGACAGTCCATCACCGCTGACATGCGTCGACGGATAGGGATGCGCAAGTGAAACCCCCGGCGTTACCATCGTGGCGACTGATGCCGGGCGGACACCTTTCAATTCGCCATTCGCGCTCACGCGGGCTTCACTGTTTCCTCTATCTGCCGCACTGCATCCGCATCCGCCTGGAGAAGCTTGACCTTCAGTTTTTCGAAGTCATCGCTGTTCACCCAATCAATACGCCAGAGCATGTACAGCATGCCCTGAGCCTTGTACAACGCTTCCAGGCGCTCGGCATGATTGTCAGTCCGGCGTATGTCATCTGTCGCTTCTTCCAGGTCAGCAAGGGCCTGCGTTTTGTTCTCGCGATAGCTCATGGTGGGACTCCTGATAGGTTCTATTGCTCACCGTCTTGGTCATGATAATACGGTCGCGTCCCGGATTATTATGGCCACAGCGCGGCTTATGCAATGTTACGGACTATCGGGAGTGAAATATTATCCTTGGTACGCAACCACTCCTGCCTGGCTTGCCGATAGTGTTCATCAGCCTGTTTTTTCATTTCGGAAAACATTTGCAGGGTCTGAGTCGTAACAGGTTGCTTGCTCAAGAGCGCGTAGGCTTGAGCGCTGAGTTGATCTGCTTCAAAGAAGAGCTGATTGCTCAGGTTGATGGAATTGTTCAAGGTCATGGCTACATTCCTTCTGACAGGACTGGAAGGTTGAATACTTTTCCTTGTGTTCCTTCAAGTCATGATATTGCTGGAGAAACTTTCGTGGTTCAGCGGTAACTCCCGTATGGGCACAAAGAGCTGCGGTCGTACCCGGCAGCCATGACGCATTGGGTGATTGGCTGTTACCCAATCGTGGTGCAATGCGGGTTCATTGGCTTGATCTGCATCAATTGCGCAGGAGCCTGCCGATGGTGTCCGACGCGTGGTTGTTCATGGGCGCCCAGAGAAGGCGAAAGTCGCGCCTGGATTCAGAGGGGCAGGGGCCGATCCTCTGAAACCCAGGCTCCATTTTCAGCCAATAGCGTGGCAACCATGGCCGTAGTGTCGAGCACGTGCAAGCGCTGCGTCACCTGTTCGGGTGGCAGGCGAAACGGCGGCACGCTGTCACAGATGGTGATCCGTTCAAACAGCGGGCTGTCGAGCAGATCACTGCCACCGGTGAACAAACCATGGGTGGCTGCAGCGAGCAAGCGAACGGCACCTGCCTTCTGGCAGGCACGGCCAGCGTGCATCAGCGTATTACCGGTGCTGATCAGGTCGTCGACAATGATGGCCGTCTTGCCCAGGACTTCGCCGACCAGCAGTGTGCCGGTGAGCGTGGCTTGATCCCGGTGCTTCTCCATCAGCGCACCGCCCACCGGGCGGCCCAGTCGTCGCTCCAGGGCCTGGCGAAAGTGTTCGGCGCGCTTGGCACCACCGGTGTCGGGAGAAACCGCAACCACCTCGGTGTCACCGACCAGCCCGGCGAAATACTCGGCGAACAATTCTGCGCACTGCAAATTCCATGTGGGAATGCGAAAGGCGTTGTCGAACGCCGCCGGGTTGTGCACCTCCAATGCGACCAGACGATCCACGCCACACGTTTCGAGTATGGCCGCCAGATAACGAGTAATTGTTGGATCCTGATGTTGGGTGCGGCGATCCTTGCGCCCGTAGCAGAGGTAGGGAGTCACCGCCTGGACCTGGCAAGCACCGGCATCCTTGAGCGCGCCGCAGAAGAAGAGCAGGCGACACAGTTTATCGTTCGCGCTCTGCCGATCATCTCCATACAGCGCGTGAAACACAACGACCTCACGGCCGTTGACCGGCTCCAGCGGTCGGCATTTCTGTTCGCCATCCTCATAGTTGCGCTCTTCGTGGAGCGCCAGTTGACAACCAAGCCGTTGTGCCACGCGGTTCGCGTAGTGCTCACTGCCTTGCAGAGCGAACAGAAGAGGGCGTTGGGTGAGCATGCTTTGGCTCCTCAGAGGCTACTTGCGCCAGAGAAATCAGCCGACCGGCTCGGCCGTACAACTCATTTCCACTGAACCTGGTTTCTGGAAAAGGACCCCGTTGGCGTTTTGCCAGAAGCTGTAGTTCCCCTGGTAATCCTTACCCGTGTATCGGGTTCCTGAATCACTCTGCACCTGGCTCAGGGTGATCGAGGTGTTCGCCCATTTCAGGTACACGACACCAGGCTGGGTGTTAAAAAAGGTGGCGGCAATCAGCGCGTTAAACCCCGTACAACGAAAAACCAGGGGGCCTTCGGTGAGTCTGTCTGGATCCTTGGTTCTCACAATTGCCGAGCCTTGGCGTAGCTGGTGCGCGCGCTCGGCATAACTGCGGATCGTGCACGCCTTGGGCGCAGTCTCGGAGGCACACTGATTGCGGGCCTCGATCCAGAACTGCTGGTCGATTATGACCTTGTCTGGACGCGGTACTGAGCGTTCATCCGTGAGCGCCAGGCGATAAAGACGCGTCAGTTCGATATCCATCTGCGCCAGTTGCGGATCGCGACAGATAAGCTTTTCGACGGATGCCCTTGTCGTGGCGCAGTCAAAGCTGGTCTTGAAGATTGCCGAAGGGGATGCAGCATTTGCACAGGTGCTCGTCGCCGCGCACACGCTGGCAGCGAGCAGACAGGTGAAAAGGGCCGTGACCGTTTTCATATTGGCTTCACCCAGATCATTACGTGATGCCCGGATTGCCGTGGGATCTATCGATCCGTTGAACAGTCATTCGTTCGCATTGGGTGTATCGCAGTGTAAGTCAGTGTTCAAAACTTGCCACACCGCCCGGCGGCGGCTGACATTCCAGGCCGCAACCGCAACCGCATCCGCATCCGCATCCGCAACCGCATCCGCGGCGTCCGGCCGTGCCCTTGATTGGCGAGCTGGATTCACAGACGGGACGCACAGGTACTTCAACGTTACTTGGGAGCCAGATCGCCGTACCAATACGCCGCAGTGACGCCGCCATCCATCAGAAAATCGCTGCCTGTAATGAATGTGCCCTCAGGGCCCATGAGCAGCGCTCTGTCTAACGACCTGTTGACGGATTACCAAGCTGGACTGCTGGATGTGGGGAGCGCCTGAAACTCTTGTCATGTCCTTTAGGCGGCATCTGCTGGCTCATCGGCGTTAGTCGGTAGCCAGCAAGCACGTTAGAGTTGTCGTAACGTTCTTGGCAACCCCGGATGCTGATCTTATGACTCGCCCTCGTTTCTTGCCCGACAACTTCACCCTGACCCTGGTCGGCGTGGTGATTCTCGCCAGCCTGCTGCCCGCCAGCGGTCAGATAGCGGTCGGTTTTGGCTGGCTGACCAACATCGCCATTGCCCTGCTGTTTTTTCTGCATGGCGCCAAACTGTCGCGCGAATCGATCATCGCCGGTGCCGGCCACTGGCGCCTGCACTTGCTGGTGTTTGGCCTTACCTTTGTTCTGTTCCCGCTTGTCGGCCTGGCGCTCAAGCCTTTGCTGTCACCGATGATCGGCAACGACCTGTATATGGGCATACTCTACCTCTGTGCGCTTCCCGCGACGGTACAGTCGGCGATTGCGTTCACCTCTCTGGCTCGTGGAAACATTCCTGCGGCGATTTGCAGTGCGGCGGCATCCAGTCTGTTCGGGATTTTTCTCACGCCGTTGCTGGTGACGTTGCTGCTGAATGTGCAGGGTGATGGAGGCTCGACGCTCGATGCGATGCTGAAGATCAGCGTGCAACTGTTGCTGCCGTTCGTTGCCGGGCAGATCGCTCGGCGCTGGATCGGCGCCTGGGTGGCGCGCAACAAGAGTTGGCTCAAGTTCGTTGATCAGGGCTCGATTCTGTTAGTGGTCTACGGTGCTTTCAGTGAGGCGGTGATCGAAGGTATCTGGCATCGGATTCCGCTATGGGAGCTGGCTGGACTGGTCGTCGTCTGCTGCATCGTACTGGCGTTGGTATTGCTGGCGTCCACCGTACTGGGCAAAGCCTTCGGCTTCAATCAGGAAGACCGCATCACCATCCTCTTCTGTGGTTCCAAGAAAAGCCTGGCGACAGGTGTGCCGATGGCCCAGGTGCTGTTCGCCGGCAGCACCATTGGTGTGTTGATCCTGCCGTTGATGTTGTTCCACCAGATTCAGCTGATGGTCTGTGCGGTGCTGGCGCAGCGCTATGCAAATCGCCCGGAATCGGTCGCCGAATTGATGGGCCAGGTAGACCCTTGATAACCACGACCAGTTCCAGTTTGTGTGCGGCCAGTAAAAATCCTGGGTAGGTGAGTGGGTCGCACAGCACCACATCGCCTTTCTCCATCACACTCGACCGCCGCCCGTTGCGGGCGGCGGTGCTTTTTCAATGATCGGCGGGTCTGGACGGCGAGCTGCCGTACAGCTTGTTGACCAGGGTGCCGACGGTCAGCCCCTGCAGCAGGATGGAGACCAGCACCACGATGTAGGTCAGGGTCAGCAGCAGATCGCGCTCCTCGCCCTGTGGCAGGGCCAGCGCCAGCGCCACCGACACCCCGCCGCGCAACCCGCCCCAGCACAGAATGCGCACGGTGCCGCGGGCGATCTGCCGGTCCGGACCCCGGAAATGACGCAGCATCAGAATCCACGGGCCGACGGTCAGCAGGCGCGAGGCCAACACCGCGCCACCCAGCAGCAGTGCCGCCGCCACGTGCAGCCAGTCGAACGGCAGGACCAGCAGTGCCAGACCGATCAGGGCGAACAGCAGGGCATTGAGGATTTCATCGATGACTTCCCAGAAACCATCCACATAGCGCCGGGTCTCGTTGCTCATCGCCAGCCGGCGTCCGTGGTTGCCGATGATCAGGCCCGCCACCACCATCACGATGGGCGCCGAGACATGCAGCCGGGTCGCCAGCGCCGAGCCGCCGAATACCAGGGCCAGGGTCAGCATGATCGACGGCTGGTGCGCATCCACCTTGCGCAGCAGGAAGAACACGCAATACCCCAGAACAATGCCCAGCAGGATGCCGCCCACGGCTTCCTGGAGGAACAGCAGGCTGACTTCACCCACGGTGGGGGTCTGACCGAGCATCAGCACCCCGAGCAGGATGCTGAACACCACCACCGCGGTGCCGTCATTGAACAGCGACTCGCCGACGATGGTGGTTTGCAGCGGCTTGGGTGCACCGCTGGTCTTGAGAATGCCCATCACCGCAATCGGGTCGGTGGGCGAAATCAGCGCGCCGAACAGCAGGCAGTAGAGGACGCTGACCTGCCAGCCGAGCAGGGCAAAGGTGTAATAGGCCAGCCCGGCGACCACGAAGGTAGCGATCAGCACGCCGATGGTGGCCAGAAAGCCAATATGCCATTTGTAGCTGCGCAGGTCGTCGAGGTTGACGTGCAACGAGCCGGCGAACAGCAGCGCCGGCAGGAACCAGGTCATCAGTACGGTGGAGAAATCGATCTGGCGGATGAATTCCTGCATTTCCACTGCCAGCACCGGATAGCCCAGCTCTGTCAGGCCCAGCGCGATGAGCGACAGAATCAGGGCAGCGACCATGACTCCGATGGTCGGCGGCAGACGGATGAACCGGTAGCTGAGGTAGGTGAGGAAGCTGGTCAGCGCAATGAAAATGGCTGCAAGGTCAAGCATCGGAGGGGTTGTCCTGTTCAACGAAAAAACGGCGTACTGCATCGGGCTCAGCGTGAAAGCTCAGACATTCTCGATTCCAGATACTGGGCGGGGCACTCAGCGGATGCCCTGAAACTATAGGCTGCGCCTTGAAAGAGACACGCCAATCAGCAAGCGCTAACTGTTCCAGAGGAAGAGCTGTCATGACGGTAATTCACGCCATAGCGGTATCCCAAGTCTCGACGGCGGTCCTGTAGCCAACGGTCTCAGCGCCTGAGCCATTGCGCTCGAATTTATCGGCCCGGGCGCTGTGCCACATGCGCAAATAGAATTCGCTGGTGCAGCGGCCATTGAGCAGTTCGCCGGGTTTGAGGAAGGTGTGTGTCTGGGAAAATAAACGGATCTGCGTGTCGCTGATGCGTCGTACCAAGTGCTCGGGGGTTAATTGCGAGGGATGTTCGATACCCGCCGAGGCGAGCATTTCGGCCAGTGTCAGCAGGGTATTGCGGTGGAAGTTGTAGACCCGAGTGGCTTTGTCCTCGACCACCAGTGCGCCCTGGCGCAAAGGATCCTGAGTGGCGACGCCGGTCGGACATTGGTTGGTGTGGCAGCTTTGGGACTGGATGCAGCCGATGGCAAACATGAAGCCGCGCGCCGAGTTGACCCAGTCCGCACCGATCGCCAGCACACTGGCGATATCAAAGGCACTGACAATCTTGCCGCTGGCACCCAACCGGATGTTGTCTCTAAGGTTCAGGCCGACCAGCGTGTTGTGCACGAATAACAACCCTTCGCGCAGCGGCATGCCGATGTTGTCACTGAACTCCCTTGGTGCGGCGCCTGTGCCGCCCTCGGCACCGTCGACCACGATGAAGTCAGGCAGGATTCCGGTCTTTAGCATCGCCTTGGCGATCCCCATGAATTCCCAGGGTTGGCCAATGCACAGCTTGAAGCCTACCGGTTTGCCATTGGACAGCTCACGTAGCTTTTGAACGAACTGCAGCAGTTCGATCGGTGTAGAGAAGGTGCTGTGACGAGCCGGTGACACACAGTCGCGCCCCATGCTCACGCCCCGGGTCTCGGCGATTTCCGCAGTGACCTTATGTTTGGGCAGAATACCGCCGTGCCCGGGCTTGGCACCCTGGCTGAGTTTGATCTCGATCATCCGTACCTGAGGATTGCGGGCCTGCGCGCAGAAACGCTCGGGATCGAACCGACCGTCCTGATCGCGACAGCCAAAATAGCCACTACCCAGTTCCCAGATCAGGTCACCCGCATATTCACGGTGATAGGGGCTGATGCTGCCTTCGCCGGTGTCATGGGCAAAGCCGCCCAGTTTTGCTCCCTTGTTCAGAGCGCGTATGGCATTGGCGCTCAGGGCGCCGAAGCTCATGGCGGAGATGTTAAAGATCGAAGCGCTGTAAGGCTGACGGCACTGCGGACCGCCGACCATGATTCGGAATTCCTTGGGGTCGAGCACTTCGCTGGGCAGCATCGAGTGAACGATGAATTCAAAGCCGGGTTTGTAGACATCCTTCAGGGTGCCAAAGGCTTTCTCCGCGCTCTGGTTCTTGGCGCGGGCATAGACCAGCGAGCGTTGGGTGCGGGAGAAGGGCAGTTCGTCATCATCACCTTCAAGCAGATACTGGCGGATCTCTGGACGGATATGCTCGATCAGGTAACGAAGGTTACCGATCACGGGATAGTTGCGACGCACCGAATGTTGGGTCTGATGAAGGTCATTAAGACCGATCAGCGTCAGTATCGTGGTGATCAGAGTGAAGGGCCAGAGCCACTCGATGCGCTCGAACAGGCACAGACCAACGAGGGTAAAGACGAAGCAAAAGACGAAGCATGAGTAACGACTCAGTGATGATGGTTTCACGCGCGTTGTTCCTTGGGGTGTGGCATCGATTGCGATCGGCTGGCCGTTCGGTTCACGTGGATACACGTGCGTTCAAGCCTGGGCGACTTTTAGCGAGTCGTAGCGCGCTTGCAGTTCCTGGCGTTGCAGGCGGCGCTGCTGAGCCTGGGCGTATCGGCGTTGTACGTCGGCGCAACGAGTAACGCAGGCACCGCTCGATCAGGGCGTAACAGGGCTGCGGGACACAAAGCACCAGTGGATGAGCCCTGGTGGCGAGGGAGTCTAACAATCGAAAAAAACGATAGCTAGCTAATGAAATAAGAAGGTATTTTTCATATTCCGTAACAGTGCGACAGGATGCGCGGGTCTGCCCGGACAGCGTGGGAGCACGAAAACGTGCTCCCACCGATTGTTACAGCATCAGATCGAGGAACGACGATAATCCCGATAACGCGCTTGCCAGAAGTTGCTTTCGATCGACTGGTGCAGGCGTTCGTCACTGATCTGCAAAGCCTTGCCTTCTTCCTGAGCCTGCTTGGCCACGGCGAAGGCGATCTTCTTGCTCACCGCCTGTATCTCGCTCAACGGTGGCAACACCGCATCACCCTCTCCGGTGAGTAGGGGCGAGCAGTCGGCCAGGGTTCTGGAAGCGGCCATGATCATGCCATCGGTGATCCTGGTGGCCATGACCGCCAGGACGCCCAGGCCGATACCGGGGAAGATGTAGGAATTATTGCACTGGGCGATCTGAATCTTGCGCTCGCCCAGGCTGACCGGTGGAAACGGGCTGCCGGTGGCCACCAGAGCCTCGCCATTAGTCCAGGTGAGGATTTCCTGGGGGGTAGCCTCGATCCTGGAGGTCGGGTTGGACAACGGCATGACGATCGGCTTGGAGCAGCCCGCATGCAGGGCCCGGATGACTTGCTCGGTGAACAGTCCGCGTTGCGCCGATACACCCACTAGAATGCTGGCCTTGGCGTGGTTAACTACATCCAGAAGGGTTAAATCGCCATTGCCTGCAGCCCATGCCGGCATACTGCTGCGCTTTTGCGCCAGCTTGTGCTGAAACGGCAGCAGGTTGGCCATGTCATCGGTCAGCAGGCCCCAGCGGTCGATCATGAAGATGCGCTGGCGAGCCTCGCTGTCGCTCAGCCCTTCCAGCATCATCGCCGCGACGATCTGCTCGGCAATCCCACAGCCGGCTGAACCTGCGCCGACGAAGGTCACTACCTGATCGGACAGACGTTCGCCTTTGGCCTTGCACGCGGCGATCAAGGTGCCGACGGCTACGGCAGCGGTGCCCTGGATATCATCGTTGAAGCAGCAGATCTGGTCCTTGTAACGCTCCAGCAGCGGGGTGGCGTTAGTCTGGGCGAAATCCTCGAACTGTAGCAGCACGTTGGGCCAGCGACGCTTGATGGCCTGGATGAACAGTTCGATGAACTCGTTGTACTGTTCGCCGGTGACACGTTCATGGCGCCAGCCCATGTACATCGGGTCATTCAGCAGGTCAGGGTTGTTGGTGCCGACGTCGAGTACCACAGGTAAGGTGTAGGCCGGGCTGACGCCGCCACAAGCGGTGTACAGCGACAATTTACCGATCGGGATACCCATGCCGCCGATGCCCTGATCGCCGAGCCCGAGGATGCGCTCACTGTCAGTGACCACTATGACTTTGACGTTGCCCTTGGTGGCGCTGTGCAAGATATCGTCAATGCGATCGCGGTCGGGGTAGGCGATGAACAGTCCGCGATGGGTGCGGTAGATGCTGGAGAATTCCTGGCAGGCCTGGCCGACGGTCGGGGTATAGATGATTGGCAGCATCTCTTCGAGGTGATCTTCGAGCAGACGGAAAAACAGCGTCTCGTTAGTGTCCTGCACAGCGCGCAGGAAGACATGCCGGTCGATATCGCTGGTGCACAGTTCATATTGCCGGTAAACCCGGGTTGCCTGCTCCTCGATGGTTTCCGTGGTTTGCGGCAACAGGCCGAGCAGGTTGAAGTCGATCCGCTCCTGGGAGCTGAAGGCGCTACCCTTGTTCAGCAAGGGCATTTCCAGTAATGAAGGGCCGGAGTAGGGAATGTACAGAGGCCGTTTGGGTTTTTCGTTCATCTTGAATTCACTCTCTATCTTTTTGCAGAAACCCGAACCTAGCAGGCCAATGAGAGCGGGGTACAGTAAACGTTAGTCTGCTACCTATTTTATTCCCAGTCCTGATGGTCATGTGCAAATTGAGCTTGCTGGCGGTGACCAGCATCAACCTGGAGCATAGCCGGTCGGAGGTCGAGTCGGTGTGCACGCAGTTGGGTGACGCCCATCAAACGCGCATCGAGCAGGATCGCACGCTTGCTCCTGATTCGATGCAACGAATGCCACTTCATGGCCTCATATAAAAACGAGCGGTGTCATTGGTGCAGGTACCAATGGGATGGCCGGGAGCGTTTTCTTATGACAACAGGTGATTGTTTTTATGACGGTGGCTGAGAAGAACCATGTGGAATGGCTGGTTGAGCAATCGATGCTGCACGCCGCAAGGCAGCGGGCCAAACTCTACTCCGGGCAAGGTCGATTATGGCAACAACCTTATGCTCATACTCGGCCCCGAGATGCTTCGGCCCTGGCTTCGGTGTGGTTCACCGCGTATCCGGCGTCCATTGTTACCAGAGAAAATGGCACTGTGCTGGAGGCCTTGGGTGATGAAACCTTATGGCACGCGCTGTCGAGAATCGGTATCCAGGCCATTCACAATGGCCCGCTGAAAATGTCTGGCGGCCTGAAGGGCATTCAACACACTCCCACGATTGACGGCAATTTTGACCGCATCAGTTTCGACATCGACCCGCAACTGGGCACCGAGGCGCAGCTGCAGGCGCTGACCCGCATGGCTGCCGCGCACAATGCGGTCATCATTGATGATGTCATCCCGTCTCATACCGGCAAAGGCGCGGATTTTCGCTTGGCCGAGATGGCGTATGAAGATTATCCGGGGCTCTACCACATGGTGGAAATCCGCGAAGAGGACTGGCCGCTGCTACCCGATATTGCAGAGGGGCGCGATGCGCAGAACCTCAGTCCGCCGCAGGTAGACGTTCTGCGAGACAAGCATTACATCGTCGGCCAACTACAACGGGTGATCTTCTTCGAGCCAGGGATCAAGGAAACCGATTGGAGCGCGACGCCGATCGTGGTGGGCGTCGATGGCAAGCCGCGACGCTGGGTTTACCTGCACTACTTCAAGGAGGGGCAACCGTCGTTGAACTGGCTGGATCCGACCTTCGCCGCGCAGCAGATGATCATCGGAGACGCGCTGCACGCCATCGACGTCATGGGTGCGAAAATTCTGCGTCTGGACGCCAACGGATTTCTCGGCGTAGAACGCAAACTCGACGGCACCGCCTGGTCTGAAAGCCATCCGTTATCGATCACCGGTAACCAGTTGCTGGCCGGTGCGATTCGCAAGGCCGGCGGTTTCAGCTTTCAGGAACTGAACCTGACCGTCGATGATATCGCCGCCATGTCCCACGGCGGTGCCGATCTCTCGTACGACTTCATCACCCGACCCGCCTACCAGCATGCGTTGCTGATGGGCGATAGCGAATTCCTGCGGTTGATGCTGCGTCAGATGCACACCCTCGGCATCGATCCGGGCTCGCTGATCCATGCCTTGCAGAACCATGACGAACTGACCCTTGAGCTGGTGCATTTCTGGACCCTGCACGCCCATGACACCTTCCTTTACCAGGGCCAGACTTTTCCCGGCAACATCTTGCGCGAGCATATCCGCGAGCAGATGTACGAACGCCTGGCCGGAGAGCACGCCCCCTATAACCTGAAATTTGTCACCAATGGTGTGTCCTGTACCACCGCCAGCATCATCACGGCAGCGCTCGGCATTCGCGACCTCGATGCGATTACCCCCGCGGATATTCAACAGATACGCCAGATTCATTTGCTGTTGGTGATGTACAACGCGATGCAACCGGGCGTGTTCGCGTTGTCTGGCTGGGACCTTGTGGGTGCACTGCCATTGCCGGCAGAACAGGTCGCGCATTTGATGCTCGACGGCGATACGCGCTGGATTCATCGCGGTGCCTACGACCTGGTTGATCTCAATCCGGACGCGCCTTTTTCGGCGGGTCACATGCCACGCCCGAAAACGTTGTACGGCAGCCTGAACAGTCAATTGAAAGACCCGGATTCGTTTGCCTCGCAGCTGAAGAAAATCCTGGCTGTTCGCCAATCCTACGATATCGCGGCCAGTCGCCAGATCCTGATTCCGGATGTCCAGCACCCGGGGTTGCTGATCATGGTCCACGAATTACCGGCTGGCAAAGGCACACAAATCACCGCGCTGAATTTCGGCTCGACACCGATCACCGAAACCCTGCATCTGCCCAATATTGCCCCGGGGCCGGTGGTCGACATTATCAATGAGCGGGTCGAAGGCGATCTCACACCTGAGGGCGAATTCACCATCACGCTGGATGCCTATGAAGGATTGGCACTGCGCGTGGTCAGTAGCTCGCCGATGATCTAGGGACTGCACCACCCAAGCTTGAGCAGTGGGGGCTTCGCAAGCACGGCGTTTCGCGTGGTCACTGCAAGAAGTGCCCGTGGGGCTTAATTTTCCGTGGTCAGGTCAGTTACTACGAGAAGCTATTGGGAGAAGGGCAACGGCTTGCGCACTTGCATTTCGATTACATTATAAGCGCCGCAAGCACGACAGTACGCCTTGGTCGTGACCACGATCAGATTATCGATGCTATCGCTGCGCGCAATCCCGATGAGGCTGAGCAAGCAGCTCACGAGCACACAATGCTCTTCCAGAGCCGTTTCCTTGCCTATATGCAGCAAAACCTGACCAGAGCTATTTCGGTGAAATAGAGAACCTTTGCCGGATAAATTGACTACAGCTTGCGGATCTTGGCTGACCAAGTGAGTTTGGAGCGAGGTCGAGCGACAAGCGATCGTGGCGCTGTGCAACATCCCCGCCCGTCACCTGCATGAAAACCCAGCCCGTAGAACCGGCACTAACCCGTGGTTGCGTTGTCAGTAATTGGCGCCTGTAGCGACGAGGACCGTCTGTGATAGCGGCACGTCAGGCTACATTTAGTGTTTTCTCCCCTTAGGGCAAAACGCCCGCGATGGATTGCGTCCTGGACCGACTATTCCTTTTGCGAGCGACATTTTATGGGTTTGCTTCTCGATCCGCGTCATGACATTGATGCCGCTTTATTAAGCTATCGCCGGGTGTTCTGGTCGCTGGCGCTGTTCAGTGGCGTGATCAACCTGCTGGTGCTGGTGCCGTCGCTCTACATGATGCAGGTGTACGACCGGGTCCTCACCAGCCGCAACGAAACCACCTTGTTCATGCTCACCTTGATCGCCCTGGGACTGTTCATGTTCAGCGCCCTGATCGAGTGGGTACGCGGCGAGGTGATGATTCGCATGAGCGCGGGGCTGGACGATGCCTTGGGCGAGCGGATTTTCGACGCCGCCTTCGCCCGCAGCCTGCGCGAGCACAACGCCAACCCGGCGCAGGTGCTCACCGATCTGGCGACGCTGCGGCAGTTGATCACCGGCCAGGGCCTGATTGCCTTGCTCGATGCGCCGTGGTTGCCAATCTTCCTGCTGGTGGCGTTCATCTTTCATCCCTGGTTCGGCGTGCTGACGCTGGTTCTGGCCCTGGTGCTGATCGGCCTGGCGCTGTGGGGCGAGTTGGCGACTCGCACGCGCTTGGGCGAAGCCAATCGCCTGGGCGTGCAGTCGTCGAGCTATGTAAACAGCACGTTACACAATGCCGAAGTCATCCAGGCCCTGGGCATGCTCGGGCCGTTGCGCCAGCGCTGGAGCCTGCTGCAGCAACGCATCATTGCCGCCCAGGCCCATGCCAGCGATCGCAGCGCGCGTATCACTTCGACGACCCGTTTCGTGCGCATCTCCGGACAGTCGCTGGCCCTGGGCCTGGGGGCGTTGCTGGTGCTTGAAGGCCAATTGTCGGCGGGTATGATGATTGCGATGTCGCTGCTGCTGGGGCGTGCCCTGGCGCCCGTGGAAATCGCCATTGGCTCGTGGAAGCAATTCAACTCCGGCCGCCAGAGCTACCAGCGCCTGAGCCAACTGCTTGCCCAGCATCCGCGCGAACGCCTGCGCATGCCTTTGCCACCGCCCACCGGCGCGGTGCGCCTGGAGCAGTTGTATGTCGGCCCGCCCGGCGCCTCGCAACCGATCCTGCGGGGCATCAATTTCAGCCTGGTCAAAGGTGATGTGCTCGCCGTCGTCGGCCCCAGCGCCAGTGGTAAATCAACGCTGGCCAGGGCGCTGGTCGGGGTATGGCCGGCCATGGGCGGGTCGGTGCGCCTGGACGACGCCGAGATCAGTCAATGGTCCCATGACGCCCTGGGCCCGCACCTTGGATACCTGCCGCAGGACATCGAGCTGTTCGACGGCAGTGTGGCCGACAACATTGCCCGCTTCGGCGAGCAGGACGCCGACAAGATCATCGCCGCCGGGCGTCACGCCGGCATTCACGAGATGATCCTGAGGTTCCCCAAGGGTTACGACGCGCCGCTGGGCCCCGGCGGGCTTGGGTTGTCCGGTGGGCAAAAGCAACGCCTCGGCCTGGCTCGCGCGCTTTATGGGCTCCCGTCGCTGATCGTGCTCGATGAGCCCAACTCCAACCTCGATGAAGCCGGAGAGCTGGCGCTGGTGCAGGCCATCAGTGCGCTCAAGGCCGCTGGCAGCACCGTGGTGCTGATTACCCACCGGCCCAATGTGCTGGCTGTGGTCGATCACATCCTGGTGCTCAAGGACGGCACTCAACAAGCATTCGGTCCACGGGATCGGGTGCTCAAGGCATTGATGCCGGGGCCAAGACCGGCCTCGGTCAGGGAGGCTGGCGAAGATGCGTGATCTGACCCCTGGGGCAAAAACATACAGCGAGCAGGGGCTGAGCGTGAGCGGTGCCACAACGCTGCCCTGTGCCAGTACCGACGCCGGGGGGGCGGCACGCTATGGTGTGGGTTTCCTGGTCCTGACGCTGGGCGGCTTCCTGCTCTGGGCCTGCCTGGCGCCGCTCGACCAGGGTGTCGTAGGCAGCGGCACCGTGGTGGTGGCGGGCGAACGCAAGGCTGTGCAGTCGTTGGTTGGTGGGGTGGTGGAAAAGCTGCTGGTCAGCGATGGCGACCGCGTCACCCAGGGACAGTTGCTGGTGCAGCTCAACACGGTGCAGGCGCAGTCGCAACTGGACGTGACCCTGGGCAAGTTGCTCAACGATCGCAGCGTCGAGGCTCGGTTGATTGCCGAGCGCCTGGGCTCAGCCGAGATCCAATGGCCCGCTGAACTGCTGGGACATGCCGACGAGCCGCGGGTCAAGGCGGCCATGGCCTTGCAGAGCCAGTTGTTTCTGACTCGCCGCGCAGAGCTGGGCAGCCGCTTGCAGATCATCGAACACGAAGCCGCGGCGTTGCAGCAGCAATTGCTTGGCTACGAAGGCGTCAAGCGCAACTACGACGCGCAGATGCGCTTCCAGCAGCAGGAGCTGGAAGGCCTGCGCGATTTGGCCCGTGAAGGCTACGTTCCGCGCAACAAACTCTTCGAGGTCGAGCGCAACGCAGCCCAATTGGCCGGGCAGATTGCCTCCGGGGTGGGCGATGTCGGCAGGACCCGCCAGGCGATCAACGAAAGCCGGCTCAAGGCCTTGCAGGCGCAGCAGGAATTTCGCCGCGATGCCGAAACCCGGCTCAGCGAGGTCTCTGCCGAGGCGGCAGGTTATGCCGATCAGATTCATGCCTTGCAGTTTGAAGTCGACAACGGTGCGATCCGTGCGCCGGTGTCCGGGCAGGTCATGGACGTGAGCATTCATACGGTCGGGGGCGTTGCGCAGGCCGGCCAAACCCTGATGCAGGTGGTGCCGCTGGATGCGCCGATGGCGATCACCGCGCGTTTCGAGCCGCTGATGGCCAATAAATTGCGCCCGGGGCTGCCGGTGCATGTGCATTTCACCGCGCTGCAACGGATGGATACGCCGACAGTCACCGGCACGGTGACGACGGTGTCGGCGGACCAGTTGATCGATGAACAGACGCACCAGCCGTACTTTTCCGCCAAGGTCGAAATTCCCGCCGACACCGTCGCCTCGCTGCAGGTCGCCGGCCTGCTGGTGCGCCCCGGCATGCTCGCCGATGTCACGGTGGTGACGGGGGAACGCACCTTGATGAATTACCTGATGAAACCACTGCGCGAACGCTTGCTTGCAGCCTTCAAAGAGGAATGAGCATGACCGACCGTTGCCGCTATCGCTGCGCTGTACTGCTGGGTTTGTGTGCCAACTGGGCCGCGATCAATCCCGTATGGGCCGGCGAAGGCCTGAACCTGACCGCTGCATACGACGCCTCGCGGCTCAATGACCCGACCGTGCAATCGGCAGCCCATGCCTTTGATGCTTCCAGCCATGAAGAGGCGATTGGCCGCGGCGGCCTCTATCCGCAAGTGTCGCTGACATCGCGCTACGGTTACGGTGGACGTATCGATGGCGGCGACGACAGCAGTTACGTCAACAGTAACGACTACCAGGCGAACAGCGTCACCCTGGCGGCGCAACAACCGCTCTATGACAAGGGGCGCTGGGCGGCGTATCAGGAGGGCAAGGCGCGGGGGCAGTTGGGTACCCAGCTATTCGACGTTGCCGGCCAGACTCTGTACGACCGGGTTGCCAAAGGCTATTTCGACGTCGCTCGGGCCGAGAACGAGATCAAGTTGATCGCCCAGCAAAAGACTGCCATCAATGGGTTGGTGACGCAGAGCAAAAAGCTTTATCAGGGCGGCCAGGGCGCGATCACCGATATTGATGAGGCCCAGGCGCGGCTCGATCTCGTCGACGCCCAGGAGGCTGAAGCCCAGGCCCGCCGCGTGGCTGCGTTGCGGGCCTTGTCCGGTCGCGCCAGCGTGCCCATCGATGACATCCAGCCGATGCGCGAAGAACTGCCCACCGGTAGCCCGATACCGCCGGAGCGGGATTTGCCGTACTGGACGGCGATTGCCCGTGAAGCCAGCCCCGATCTGGCATCCCGGCTGGCGGCGGTGAAAGTCGCCGAGGCGCAGGCTGACAGTCAGCGCGCCGGGCATTATCCGACCGTGTCGCTGACCACCCAGCTAACCCGACGGGAAAGCCCTCAGTACCAGGAGCTCGACCCGCGCCAGGACTCTTATTACGTGGGGGTGCAGCTGGATATTCCGTTGTATCGCGGCGGGGCGGTACGTGCCTCGGTGGCGAAGGCCGAAGCGCAACTGGCCGGTGCCCAGTCCGACTACGATGTGCAGCGTCAACAGTTGGCCGAGGACATCGAGGCCGATTATCTGGGCGTCGTGGCCGGGTTCGCCAAGAGCAAGGCGATGCAGCGGGCGGTGGAGTCCAATCAGCGGGCCCTGACCTCGACGGAAAAAGGCTTTCAGGGTGGAGTGCGTTCCACGGTGGATATTCTTGATGCACAGCAGCGGGTGTTCCAGGCCCGCCGAGACCTGCTCAACACCAAGCTCGACATGCTGCAAAGCTATGTGAGCCTGCACACCCACACCGGCCAGATGAACCGCGGCGTCCTGGAACAGGTGCAAAGCCTGTTCTGAAAAGCCTGGGGTTCCAACCAAGCTCAAGGTTGCAGCCTATCCTGTGGGAGCGAGCTTGCTCGCGAAGGCGGTGGGTCAGCCAGCACCCATCTCGAATGTACCGCCGCCATCGCGAGCAAGCCCGCTCCCACATTTGGTCTGTGGTTGTCTTAGATTTTTGTGGCGCTGCCAATCCCCTTGTGGGAGCGAGCTTGCTCGCGAAAGCGGTGGGTCAGCTTGTATCAGTGCTGGATGTGCCGACGCCTTCGCGGGCAAGCCCGCTCCCACATTTGGTCTGTGGTTGTCTTAGATTTTTGTGGCGCTGCCAATCCCCTTGTGGGAGCGGGCTTGCTCGCGAAAGCGGTGGGTCAGCCAACATCCATACCGAATGTGCCTCCGTCATCGCGAGCAAGCCCGCTCCCACATTTGGTCTGTGGTTGTCTTAGATTTTTCTGGCGCTGCCAATCCCCTTGTGGGAGCGAGCTTGCTCGCGATAGCGGCGGGTCAGTCAGCATCCCTGTTGGATGTGCCGCTGTCATCGCGAGCAAGCTCGCTCCCACAGGATGTGGGCTTAACTCAGGCTGTAAAGTCGCTGGCGTGCAGCTCCTTGACGCCCACCAGTTCGAATTCGAACTCGGGGCTGGCGTCGGCGTTGACACTGCCGTAGAGAATGCCATCGGCAAAGCGCAGTTGGCCGGTGGCGTTGGCAGGGTCGAAGGCGTTGCTGGCGATGAAGGTGAAGGCGTCGACAGCGGCGGTCAGCGGGTTGGCGTCCAGGCCGGTGAAATCCATATGATCGCCCTCGGTGCTCTTGAAACCGTTGATCACATCGCGCAAAGCCCCGACGCCCATGTCCGACAGCGCACCAAACGCGTAGGTATCCGCGCCAGTGCCGCCGGTGAGATTGTCGGTGCCTGCACCGCCGATCAGCCGGTCATCGCCCGAACCGCCCACCAGCGTATCGTTGCCCGCACCACCGTTCAGAACGTTCGCGGCGCTGTTGCCCGACAGACTGTCGGCGTAGGCGCTTCCCGTCAGGTTTTCGAAGAATTTCACGGTGTCGAGCCCGGAACCCAGGGTGTTTTGTTGCGCTGACGTCGAGAGGTTTACGGTAACGCCGGACAGGGCGCGTTCAAAAGACACCGTGTCATTGCCATCGCGCCCGTCCAGCACGTTGTTGCCGGCACTGGCGAACAGCGTGTTGTCCAACGCGTTGCCCGTGCCATTGGCGGCGCCAGTGCTATCGATATACAGATGCTCGACGTTGTTGCCGAGGGTATAAGCCGCCAGGCTGCTGTGCACGCTGTCGATCCCTCCAGGCGCCGCATTGCTGTTGGTCTCGATCACGGTGTCGTCGGCGTTGTCGACATAGTAGGTGTCGTTGCCATCGCCGCCGCTCATGCTGTCGGCCCCTGCGGCACCATCGAGCACGTTATTGGCGGCATTGCCGGTGATGAAGTTGCGCCGCTCATTGCCGGTGCCGTCGATGTCCGACACGGCGGTGAGCACCAGGTTCTCGAGATTGGCGCCCAGCGTCCAGCTGACCGAGGCCTGCACCGTATCGATCTGCGAGGTCGAGGTGTTGGTTTCCACCACACTGTCAAACGCGTTATCGACCACATAGATGTCGTTACCATCCCCACCGGTCATGGTGTCGGCGCCCAGGTCGCCATCCAGCGTGTCGTTGCCCGAGCTGCCCACCAGGGTATCCGCCTGGTCGGTACCGGAAATCATCCCGCCCTGGTTCTGGGCGTTGTCGAAAATGTCCTGCACGCTATTGTTGTCGTTGGGGTTGCCCTGGAAGCCAAGGTCATCGGCAATGTAGTCGGCCAGGCGCTGGCCAACGATCTCCGCCGACTCTTCGTGCAGGTGCCAGACGTCGTCGGGATACACCAGCGGATCGACTTCGTAGCGCAAGGGCAGGTCGGTGTAGTCCACCGCCAGCTTGACGTCGGCGCGCTCGGCGGCGATGGCTTCCTGGGCGGCGCGGACATAGCCAACCCCCTCGACGATGGAGGCAATCTTCTCTTCAGAATAACCACGGGCACGCGCGGCGTCCTGCTCGTAGTGACCGGTTTCCATCATGTACACGCTGAAGTTGCCGAACTGGGCATGCAGGTAATCAAACACCTTCAGGGTCGCGGCCTTGTAGGCCGCTGCTGCCGCTGGTTTGTCCGTGGCGCGGGCGATCTCCTGGGCGGCTTCCTCGCCCTGGCCCCAAATGATGCCCATGGTGACGTTATCGATGGATTGCAGTTCGGTGAGCTGGTCCCGCAGCAGCGTCACGGCGCGCAACAGCGCAGGCCCGGGTTGGTTGGTGTCGGTCAGCCACCAGCACAACTTGAGTTCCTCGGCGCTGAGAGTCGACAGGCCGGTGACCGTGCTGCCGCCCACCGCGATGTCGATGCCGTTGCCATCGGCATCGGTGAACTGGCTGCGCACGTCATAGGTGGTGTAGCGGTCCAGGTCGTTGACCAGCATCGAGGTGCCGGACTGATCGTCGTCCTCCGTCATGCGCAGCAGGCGCGCATTGGATTGGCCGAGGGTGGGCAGGTAGAGGATGTCCTGCTGGGCACGCTCGCCGAACACGAAGTCGCTGGCGGTCAGGGTGTTGAGGTGATTGCCGTTGAGGGCGATTTCAAAACGATTGCCATCGGCATCCGTTTCGGCGGACTTGATGTAGGTCTTGTCGCCGGCCGCGTTGAGGGTCATGTACAGCGTGCCATTGCTGCCATCGCCGAGGCCGAGAAAGCCAAGGCCCGAAACATTGATCTTGTCGACGCCCGCGGTGAAGTCATAAATCGTGTCGGTGGCCGTGACACCGCCGGTGTCGTAGTCGCGGTAGCTGTCGAGCACGTTGGTGTAGCGGAAGGTGTCGGCACCGTCGCCGCCGTACAGCGAGTCGCGTCCGGCGCCGCCGTCGACGATGTCGGCGCCAGTGCCCGCCTTGATCGTGTCGTTGCCACCGAGGCCGAGGATCAGATCTGCACCCGCCGTGCCGTTGAGGGTTTCGGCGTTGTTGGTGCCGGTAACGGTATTGGCGGGCGCATCGGCCACCGCCAGGGCGAAGCTGTCGCTGACCGACGCACCTGAAGGATCGGTGGCCTTGACCAGTACGTTGTAATTGCCGGACGCAGTGCTGATCGGCGTGCCGGTGAAGGTCAGGTTGGTGGCATTGAAGCTCAGCCATGCGGGCAGGGCGCTGCCATCGGCCAGGGTCGCGGTGTAGGTCAATACATCCTGGTTGGCGTCGGTGAAGCTGTCGTGGGTCACGGTGTAGTTGAACGGCGTGCTTTCGATGGCGCTCTGGTCGAGGAGGGGGATGGCCACCACCGGCGCTACATTGCTGGGGGTGTTCTGGTCGGCGAAGACAAAATGACTGGCCGTCAGGCTGCTCACCAGGTTGCCCGCCAGCGACACTTCGAAGCGGTTGCCGTTGGCGTCGACGGTGAGGTCCTTGAGGTAGGTGCGGTTGCTCGACGCGCTGTAGGTCACTTGCAGCGTGCCGTTCAGGCCATTGCCCAGGCCGGTGTAACCGAGCGCGGAGACATCGATCTTGTCGGCGGCCACGTCGAAATCGAGGATCTGGTCACTGACGCTGGTGGCGCTGGTGCGGTAACTATCGAGTTTTGAGGTGTAGCGGAACACATCGGCACCCGCGCCGCCGGTGAGTTTGTCCACGCCGGTGCCACCGACCAGGATGTCGTTGCCCGCGCCGCCATTAAGGGTGTCGTTACCGGCGCCACCGAACAGTTGTTCGTTGGCTGCGGTGCCGGTCAGCGTGTCGTTGTTCGGCGTGCCATTGATCACGGTGGGGGCGGCAGGTACGTCTTGCACGGCGAGGTTAAAGCTGTCGCTGACGGTGGCGTTGCTGCCGTCGGCCGCGGTGACCTGTATGGAGTAAGTGCCCGATGCCGTATCGCTGGGTGTGCCGCTGAACGTACGAGTGGCTGCATCGAATGTCAGCCAGCTGGGCAGGGCGCTGCCATTGGCCAGCTTGGCGGTGTAGCTGAGGCTGTCGTTATCCGGATCGGTAAAACTGGTGGCCGGCACCACGTAGCTGAACGGGGTGTTTTCGGTCGTGCTCTGATCCAGCAGCGGCGTGGCCAGCACCGGCGCCTGGTTGGTCGGCGACGAGGTGGCGAAGACGAAGTTGGCGCTGGTCAGCGTGTCGAGGTAATTGCCGTCCAGCGCCACCTCGAACCGGTTGCCATTGGCGTCGGCGGTCAGGGACTTGATGTAAGTCTTGGTGCCAGCAGTATTGAGCACCAGGTACAGGGTGTTGTTCTTGCCGTCCCCCAGGCCGGTGAAACCCATGGCCGAGAGGTCGATCTTGTCGGCGGTGATATCGAAATCGGTGATCAGGTCGCCAAGGTTGGCACCGCCGGTGTTGTAGTTGCGGTAACTGTCCAGGCGATTGGAGAACACAAAGATGTCCGCTCCGGCGCCACCGGTGAGAGTGTCCATACCGGCACCGCCGTCGAGCTTGTCGTCGCCCGCGCCGCCACTGAGGCTGTCGTTACCCGCCAGGCCGAGCAGGGTGTCGGCCGAATCGCTACCCAGCAGCGAGTCGCTGCCGCTGGTGCCGGTGACCACACGATTGAAGATGAAATTGCTGGCGGTCAGGGTGCTGGCGAGGTTGCCCGAGAGAATCAACTCGAAGCGATTGCCGCTGGCGTCGGCATCGTAGTCCTTGATGTAGGTGCGGTCGTTGCTGGCGCTGTAGCTGGCCTGCAGGGTGCCGCCACGGCCATTGCCCAGGCCGGTGAAACCGAGGCCGGCGAGGTCGATCTTGTCCTGGGTGACGTCGAAGTCGGTAATGGTGTCATCGAAGCTTGCGGTTGCGTTGCGGTAACTGTCGGACTGGGCGATGAAACGGAACGTATCGGCACCCGTGCCGCCGGTGAGTTTGTCGATGCCTGCACCGCCCACCAGAATGTCGCCACCGGCCCCGCCATTGATAGTGTCGTTGCCTGCTGCGCCATAGAAAATCTCGCTGGCGGCGCTGCCCAGCAGGGTGTCGTTGCCAGCCGTGCCTTGCACGGTGGTCATCGGCACCGTGGCGCTGACGTAGCTGCCGTCGCCATAGACCAGCGTGGCGCCCTTGCTGGTGTGGCTGATGGTGTTGCCGATGATGGCGTTGCGATCGGTGCCGTCTTCATTGCGCTCTGCAACACCGTAGGTCGACAGGTTGCTGCCGCTGATGATGTTGCCCTGGATCGTGTTGTCGCTGCCGTTGAAGTACTTGCCGGACACACCCAGGGTGTCGTCGTAGGACTGGATGATGATCTCCGGTACGGGGCTGCCCAGGGAATTGTTGTTAAGCGTGTTGTCGATGATCTCGACGTGGTTGCTGCCGTAGATGCGGATCCCGGCGCTGGTGTTGTCGTGAATGTCGACGCCGCTGACGGTCACGTCGCTGGACAGTTTGATCAGCACCCCTTCGGCGCCGTTGCCGTACACCTCGCCACCGGTGATGGTGATGTTGCTGGGGGAGGGGATGTCCTCGCTGCCGCGCTGCACCACGATGCCATTGCCGCCGTTGTTGTAGGCAACGTTATTGGTGAGGGTGAAGTCGTGGGTACTGGTGACGACGTTGAAACCGTGGCGGTCATTGTCGTAGGCGACGTTGTTTTCGAAGGTGCTGTCGCTGAGGAAGTCAGCAACGAAGCCGTCCAGGCCATTGCCGTGGGACACGCTGTTCTTGATGACCATGTTGACGGTCTGCTCGTGGGGGTCGAAACCGTACCCGGAGCAATCCTTGATCTCGACGCTGTCGAGGGTGACGTTGGAGTCGTAGCCTTCTTCGCCGGGAATGTAGCCGTTGAACCAACCGTCGATCTTGCCCGTGGTGTTGTCACGGTTGCCGTCGATGGTGAGGTTGCTGACGCCGAAGTCGTGGGTTTCCTCGCCATAGGCGGAGCGGATGACCCCCGTGATCTTGGCGTCGGAGCCGTCAGCCACCTTGACGGTCGTTGCGCCCATGCCGTCGCCGTACAGGTAGACGTTGCTCTTGAGCATCAGGCAGCCGTCGGAGGGTTCCTCACCTCCCGAAACGATATAAGTTCCGGTCGGCACATACACCTGCCCCCCGCCTGCAGCGGCCGCCGCATCAATTGCGCTTTGTATCGCCGCCGTGTCGTCAGTGATGCCATCTCCTTTGGCGCCAAAATTTTGTACGTTGAAAATCATGAGCTTATCTCCGTATCAGGCTAAACCTCGGTAGATGCCAATAGTCCATCGGCGGCCACGGTGTTATGACCCAGCGGAGCGCAAAAGTTGTGACCGCATATCGGGGAAGTGTCAAAAAACCGGACTTACTGATCAGCGGTTGTGAGGGGTTTCGAAAAGTAACGTTCTGTTGACGCTCGCTCAGGTAGCGAGCGATGCCCTGTGGGAGCGCGCTTGTCCCGATCATCTGGCCCGGCCCCCACCAGGGTTCTCAGCTGGAGTTGAGTTCCGAACAGTTTCAAGCGCTGGTGATCGGTCTTCCCTGGCAGCGTCTTGGCTCCGACAGAATTTTCCGCATGCTTTAACAGAAATAGCTGACTTACCCCAAATAACAAATCGGGCACAGTCGACGCCATGATTTCTGCCACTTCTCTTGATCAACTCGGTTTTTACCACCCTGCGCTTGTTCAAGAAAAACCACCGCTGCCGCCTGCTGAACCGATAGAGAAACTGCAAAAACCTGCCCCCATTCAAAAGCAGTTGACCTGCACCTTTACCAAGCCCTGCAAGTTGCCTGATGGCACGATTGACTATACGAATTTCGGCGGATCGATTCCCACCACGGCGGTCGGCGAGTACGGCAACTTCGCTCTGTTGGGTGGTCGTGAAACGGATGCAGCGGGCAACATCGTTCTTAAGCAAATCAGGGGCAGCGCATTACCGGCTGCACTCGGAACACTGCTATTAGGTAGAACAGCGGCTATTGCAGAGGTGGGCACGGGTACGACATCCATCGGCGCTACGAGTGGTGCGCGTTTGGTCACGCCCGCTGTGGCCACGGGTGCCTTGATGGGCTTGGTGGCCTTACTCTGGCCGTCGAGTCTTGGTGACAGCAGCCTGTACACCGATGAACAGCTTCAGTCGCTCAAGGAAGGCCGTACCCGTGTTCGGTTGCATGTCGAGCAACAAGCCGACGGCACCTTGAAGGGCTATGGGTACAACACGCAGAAACGCAGCGATTGGGAAATGATTCCAGTCGTGCAGTTCAAGGCACAAGGCCCTCAGCAAGTGGCCGATTTCGGTGACGGGGTAACCTTGATCTGGACACCAGCGGTTGACCCGTCCAGTACCTCAGGGATTCCCCCATTAGAAAGCGCACCACAAGCCCCACAAATCTGGATTTATCCGCCGACCGAGCAAGCGGATAACATCATCGTCAACCCGATCCATCCGCCTGATTACAAGGATTTCATCCTCGTTTTCCCGACTGACTCGGGCATAAAACCGCTATACATTGTGCTTAGTGTGCCGGGTGGCCTTGGTTACCATGTCGCTCCTGATGTACTACTTGCTTTTCCGGATGCTGTGAGTGTTCGGCCAAAGTCGGCAGTTCAAGGCGGTGGTAAAAAACGGGATCGTTGGAAAGATAGCAAGGGTCGGATCTATGAATGGGATTTTCAGCATGGTGCAGTTGAGATTTACGACAAGCAAGGTAAGCATTTAGGGGAGTTCAACGCCGAAACTGGCGAGAAAAACAAGCCTGCAAAACCCGGTAGAACAACACTAAAATGAATTGAGAGACCAATCATGTACATACGCATAACAGGCTTTTTTCCAGAGCCGGATGAAGATGACTCATTGCAATACAAACAAGTCATACAGAAGGACTTAGAGCCATCGGTATTAGAAATAATGGGCTGGTCTTCTCTTGAGGATGGTTTAGGTGGCGAGTCAGAGCTAACGGCAGAGCAAGCAAAGCTTATCGCTGGAGTGCTTGGTGAGTCTGCGATAGAAGGGCTGACGCTGTTCATTGGTAGCCACTCATAGATTCGGCATGCCTCGACCTGCCCGAAGGGCATTAGGCGCCACGCACACGAATGCCAGGCACTGGGCGAGCAAAACAAACCAGCAGATCCAACAAGGAAGTAGAGCCATGAAACATGTGATGATGGGAGTTCCTCAAGGTGAGGATTTCGCTTCCTTTGAAAAGGAAATTCCGGTTTCTGTCGCAGATTTGAAACCGATAATGGGCTGGGTAAAGGATGATGATTGTGTGTACGACTATCGGCTTACTGCGGAGCAAATTAGCGCTATAGAACAGCTTTGCTCGCTAGAGCTGCCCAAGAATTTTGAGCTTTTTCTTACGTGTAACGCCTGACTTGTCATACCTCGACCTGCCTGAACCTGGAGCACAAGTACATCGTCCGTCACCTGTTCCAGGCAAGCGTCTAGACAGCGACGACCACGAGCCATATACCGATCCCGGAGGTCACTTGAAGGGGGAGCCTACAGAATTCGGAAAAAATCGTACGCTAAGACTAATGCCCTTCGGGCGCCATCAGCACAGCCAAAGTCAACTTAATAAACTCTTCGTTTTTATCAATCGTGTTTAACGCTCCACGGACATTCTGACCAACTTCTTCGTTGTCGCGTTGTTCAACCCAGTTTGCGAGCACCAAAACAGCAGCCTCTAGGGCTAACTGGTTTTCGTTTATCTTAGAAAGCAAACTTGGCAAAAGATCCAGATTTGACATGGATTCAACTCCTATCGAGAAAACTCAAAGTACCAAGCTACGTACGCCACTGCAAACTCAACTGCATCTGAGCCTGTCCTTTGAGGCTGGCTACTTGACTGGTGAGAAACCCGTTTCGGCGGAACTGGTGGACTCCGTGTTGTCCCGACAACTGGATGACTTGGAACCGACCCTGACGCGCCATGGTTACCGTATCAAGGATCTGGTGGAGCAGTTCGATGCTCGTCCCAATGAGATCAAGGCGTTGTTCAGCAACGCACTTGATCCGGCCCGCGCATCTGAGCTGCGCGACAAGATGCTCGCAGCGGGGCTACCGATTTAAAACGGGGGCAGAATTCGGGAAGAATCGGACGTTAAGCCAGTTCCTGTTATTCAGGCAGGCACTGGCTTAAATACACGCTCTGCTCCATTGCTCTCCAAACTCCTTTGCCAAAAATATTCTAACATTAGTGAAAAAAACCGTTTTGTTTAGGCGTTTAGCACTTTTTGTAATTCTCCGTTTTCATACATCTCCACCATGATATCGCTCCCACCAATGAATTCTCCTTTGACGTAAAGTTGCGGGAAGGTAGGAAAATTAGAATACTCCCTGATCCCTTGTCTTACATTTTCGTCTTCAACATTAAAGGTGAATATATTCTCTACTCCGCAGGCTCTCAATATACTAATGGCGCTTGAACTGAAGCCGCACATAGGAAGCTGTTCTGTACCTTTCACGAATAAAACAACATTGTTGTTTTTTACAATATCAATGATTCTTTGTTGTGTAGTATCCATCACGGCGCCTGTTTGAGAAATTTAGAAAATAGCTCAGCACATCGATAGACAAACATATTGAGCGTATGCATACGGGAGTTTATAGCTGTATTTCTCCTTGGTAGATACTGTCAAATCTGACAGTTATTTTATGTATTTTGTTATGAGCCGCACCACCTTCAGCAGCTTTAAATATAAGGAGGCATAGTTGGAGGCAATGGAATCTAAAACCCTACTTAGGACTGCCGCGAACGTCGCAGTTGAAATACGCATCCTCAGCCGTCAAGATTATTTCTCGTACGGTGGCAGAGTCGGGCGACGCCTGCATTTTCTGACGCTTCGGCGCCAACCTCCATGATCAAGTCCGGTTACTCTATCGGCCCCATACCCCTCGTTTGATGGATGGCCGATCAGTCGCAAACAATGTGAGCACGAGTCAAGCTCGCAGCTAATGTGAATCAGAGGGCCCCGTCAGTCGCAATTAATTTGAGCTGAAAAATGCGTTGAATGCGAGCACGGCTATTTTCGATTGCAAGCCGTTACATCTATCCATGGGTGCCCGTAACGCATACGGTTGAAATTCCGCCTTCGGGTTCGGAAATGTCAGCGTATTTCGCTGGACTGTGGGGCGAGTCCTGCGCGCCGGTGCTGTCACTAGGTCTGATGACGTCTGCCGCTGGGAGCAATCTTGAAGCAGTTATGGGGCAGGGTACCCGGCCAACAGCAATTATCGAGGGACGAAGAACTGATTGAAATGTGCTAATATTGTGCGAATATTGTGCATAGAGCGTGCAGCAACCAGAGAGGTAAATGTCCATGGCCAGAGAATCGGCGTTGGATTTTCATCCCACTAGCTTTGAGGCGTTGATGGAGGCCATCCGGGCGGTAAACCGGGTGATGTTCTCCCCTGAGCGCTACGTCAAGGTGTTCTCCATGGATCAGCAGACCTTCGCGCAGCGCGCCCATGTCCATCGCAATACAGTCCGTAATGCACCTGAGTCGGACAAGGTGCAGGGTTACATCCGCGACACTATCCGTGTGGTACGCGCGGTTGCTGACATGGGAACCGACATCGATAAAGCAATCTACTGGTTCAAGAACGAACCGCTGCAGACGTTCGGATACAAAACCGCTGAGGAGATTGTCAGCGACGGAAAAACCGACAAGCTGCTCGAGTATCTGCAGTCTTGGGAGGCAGGTGCTCAGGGATGATTGTTACCTCCGTCCGTGATCTGGTCTGCTACCGCGTCCATACACCTAAGTGGGCTTTCAAGCCCACTTCTGGCGAGGGGGCCGCTATGGCCGGGGGCCGCGCAAACCGAAAGGGACTCGCGGCCCTGTATCTCTCGTTAGACGAGATGACGGCGCTCGGCGAATACCGTCAGGGCGGCACCATACTGCCGCCTGGTACGTTGGTGAGCTACGTGCTCAGCCTTGATCGGGTTGTTGATTTCACGGGTGGACTCGATGATTCCTGGCCCCCGCTATGGCAGGAATTCTACTGTGACTGGCGCAACCTCTATTTCGCCCAGGACATCGAGCCCCCGAGTTGGGTGATCGGGGACCTCGTCATGGCCGACGGCTGCTCAGGCATTCTCTTCAAATCGGCTGCAAACCCCCCAGGCACGAATCTCGTGGTCTATACCGACCAGATACCTGAGCACGGCACCATCATGGTCAATGATCCTCACCAAGACCTCCCCAAAGATCAGTCTTCCTGGATTCGCCCGTAGCCCCACCAGCTTTGGGCCGAAGAAAAACTTAACGTCGTGTCCGGGATTAGTTGACCACTACACGCCACTGGGACCACAAGATTCGCCTTGGCGCGTCTTGTGTTTTTTCAAGCGATGCTCTCCGATGCAACAGGCTCCCGCGAGGCTGCGCGTGCAGCCAGGAAGGCAAGCACAGCTGCCACGCCTAGCAACGTGGCGCTCAACTCGAAAGTCGCTCGATAGCCGTTCGAGTCAAATACCAACCCGCCAACGGTTGCGCCCGATGCAATGGCCAGTTGTATGATCGCGACCATTAAGCCGCCTCCCGCTTCAGCATCCTCTGGCAATGTTCTGGCCAGCCATGTCCACCATCCCACCGGCGCAGCGGTCGCAACCAGCCCCCAGAGACCCAGCAAGACGGTGGTGGTGGCCACCGAGCTGCCGAATGAAACGAGTGCCAGTGCGATCACCGCCATCAATATCGGGATGAAGATAAGTGTGCGATGCAGGCCATTTTTCAAGAATGCTTCAATCAGGAAGGTGCCCGCCAGGCCTGCCAGACCGAGGACGAGCAACATCAGCGACAGCATGGAAACACTGACTTGCGTGACCGTTTCAAGGAACGGGCGCAGGTAGGTAAATAGCATGAACTGGCCCATGAAAAAGACACTGACCGCCGCCATGCCTAGCGCGACCGGTGTGCTTTTCATCAACCTGAAAACATTTCCAGTGCCTGAACCGCTTTGTGACTTCATCGCAGGAAGGCTGACCAAAAGCCAGACACTGGCGACTACCGCGACCGGGATGACGCACAAAAATGCACTGCGCCATCCGATCAAGGAGCCGAGAAAACTGCCCAAAGGTGCTGCAATTACTGTCGCCAGAGCGTTGCCGCCATTGACGACTGCCATGGCGCGAGCGATCTGTTCATCAGGCACCAGGCGTATGGCGGTTGCCGCCGACAATGACCAGAAGCCACCAATTGCCACGCCGATCAGCGCGCGGCCGACCATGAACACCCAGTAGTTCGGCGCGAACGCGACCACGGTTCCCGAAACGATCATCAGCACAGTCAGGGACAACAGCAGTGGCTTGCGGTCGACTCGCGCCGCCACCGAAGCGGTCAGGAGGCTGGCGAACAGCGCAAACAGCCCAGAGACCGAAATGCCCTGGCCCGCTTGCCCTTCGGTGATATGCAGATCGGCCGCAATCGGCGTCAGCAGGCTGACGGGCATGAACTCCGATGCCACCAGAACGAAGGCGGCAAGCGACATGGCGAACACAGCACCCCACGATTGCTCAGGTTTTCGCGGGGCTGAGAGAGTGTGTTGGATCATTGATTGAATCCTGTAATGCGCGAAGCGTCGCGGCCCCGGGAACGAGGCCGCGAGAGAGAACGGATGCCCGGCCAGGGCACCGTTCAGGCTACTTCAGGTTGCTTTTGAAGAACGAGGTCAACTTGGCGAATGGAATGAGGTTGGCCCGGTCGTAAAGATCCACATGCCCGGCATCCGGAATGATGAGCAGTTCTTTAGGTTCGGCAGCGCGTTTGTACGCATCCTCACTGAACTCGAGTGAGTGTGCCTGGGCGCCAGCAATGAACAGCAGCGGGCGAGGGGAGATGGTTTCGATGTCGTTGAACGGATAGAAGTTCATGAATTTCACGTTACTGGTCAGCGTCGGCATGGTGGTTGTCTGCGCCGACGCGCCGGCAGGCGTAAGCTCACCTCGTGGAGTGCGGTAGAAGTCGTAGAACTCGTCCCCCACGGTATTGCCGGTCAGCTTCAGTGGTGAGCCGCTGGTATGGCGGGTCTGCCCACCCTGGAACTCCACATCGCGCTGTTGCGCCGCTTCGCGAATGATCTGCTGGCGTTGTTCAGCCGTTACGCCGTGCTTGAGGCCATTACGATTGGCCGCGCCCATGTCGTACATGCTGACGGTGGCGATGGCCTTGAGACGCGGATCAATCTTGGCCGCACTGATGGCGAAGCTACCACTGCCACAGATTCCGATGACGCCGATACGCTCATGATCAACTATCGGTCGAGTGCCGAGAAAGTCTACGGCGGCACTGAAGTCTTCGGCGTAGATATCAGGCGAGACGGCCTGACGAGGCGTGCCCTCGCTTTCGCCCCAGAAGGACAAGTCCAGCGACAACGTGACAAATCCTTGCTCGGCCATTTTGGTGGCGTAGAGGTTTGCACTCTGCTCCTTTACCGCGCCCATGGGGTGGCCGACGATAATGGCGGCGTTTTTCGTTTTCGGGTCGAGGTCTTTCGGGGTGAACAAGTTGCCCGCAACTTTCATCCCGTATTGATTGTTGAAGGTGATCTTTTCCACCGTCACTTTGTCGCTTTTGTAGAAGTTGTCTGCACCGTTTGACATATCGGCCCCCATTGAAGAAAAAGAGGTAACAAGCAGCCCGAAGGCGAGAAAAATACCTTTCACTGGATCGTCCTTTCGGTTGAGTCGTTATTGGCTGGAGTCTTTCGCTTGGCCAGCCAATGTGGCGTTGTCGATCACGAAGCGATACTTGACGTCACCCTTGAGCATCCGCTCGTAGGCGTCGTTGATCTGATCGGCTCGAACCAGTTCGATGTCGGCGACGATGCCGTGCTCGGCGCAGAAATCCAGCATCTCCTGCGTTTCTGGGATGCCGCCGATCATCGAGCCGGCAATCGTCCGGCGCTTCATGATCAGGTTGAACACGTTGGGCGATGGATGCGGCGAGGCGGGCGCACCGACCAGCGTCAGCGCACCGTCGCGCTTGAGCAACACCAGAAAAGCATCCAGATCGTGGGGCGCTGCGACGGTATTGAGGATGAAGTCGAAGCTCTTGGCATGCGCGGCCATCTCCTGCGCGTTACGCGATATCACAACTTCGTCCGCGCCCAACTCCTTCGCCGCTTCGCGCTTGGATTCGGACGTGGTGAACGCCACGACGTAGGCGCCCATCGCATGGGCCAGTTTGATGCCCATGTGGCCCAGCCCACCGATGCCGACCACGCCGATTTTCTTACCTGGCCCGGCGTTCCAGTGACGCAGCGGGGAATACGTGGTGATGCCCGCGCACAGCAGCGGCGCGACGGCGGCCAGTTGGTGCTCGGGATGGCGGATGCGCAGGACGTAACGTTCATGCACCACGATGTTTTGCGAGTAGCCGCCGAGCGTCCAGCCAGGTGCGTCCGGGGTCGGGAAGTTGTAGGTGCCAATCATGCCGTCGCAATAGTTTTCCAGGCCGGTTTCACAGTCGTCACAGTGTTTGCAGCTGTCGACGATGCAACCGACACCAACCAGGTCGCCGACTTTGAAGTCCGCAACATGCGCGCCGACCGCCGATACACGACCCACAATTTCGTGCCCCGGTACGCAGGGAAATTGCGTGCCTGCCCACTCGGCGCGCACCTGGTGCAAATCCGAATGGCAGATACCGCAGAAGGCGATATCAATCTGAACGTCATGAGCGGCGGGGGGGCGGCGACTGATCTGCAAAGGCTCAAGGGGTTTGTCGCCCGCATGAGCGCCATAGGCTTGTACAAGCATGGGAAAGTCCTCGATGGTGTGTCGGATGAGCATTTTCCCGCTCTGACCAGACGCCATACAGTGCATTCCGCTGGATTACTTGCCTGATCCTATGAGTCTGCGTTGTTTTGCAGGACGGTTGCGAGCGGCTGGGGTAGAGTTCGGTGCGGAGGTAGTGAACGTACATGACGACCAAAGACGAAGCCAACACTCAACACCTATCACCCCAGGACGCACTCGCGCAGACCATCGGCGCGCGAGTCTTGAAACCGGGTGACTACGCAACACCGATTGCGGGCCTCGGCTTCTTTCGGCGTGAACACCCGTCGCCGCCCGTCGTTTGCATGGTCGAGCCGAGCATCATTCTCGTCGCCCAAGGCGAGAAACAGCTATGGGTCGGCGGCGAAGGTTATCCGTATGACACGTCGCGCTTTCTGGTCACCTCATTCGACTTGCCCGCCAATTCAGAGGTGCTGGCTGCAAGCCCGGAGCAGCCGTGCCTCGGGCTGACGTTCAAGCTCGATCTGCGCATACTGGCTGAGCTGATTGCGCAGAGTGACCTGCCGCCCACCCGTGAACGACCAGTGATGAAGGGGGTAGGCATCGGTACAGTGACCGCAGCCATGTTGGCGCCGTTCGGGCGATTATTGGCGCTACTCAATGAGCCGGAAGCCATTCCTGTTCTCGCCCCCTTGATCCAACGCGAGATTCACTACCGTCTTTTGCAGAGTGATCAGGCAGGCAGGCTGCGACAAATCACTTCTGTCGATGGCCAGGGTTATCGGATCGCCAAAGCCATCGATTGGCTGAAGTTGAATTACACCTCGGCCCTTCGCGTCGATGAACTTGCGGCCCGGGTACAGATGAGCACGCCGACCTTTCACCACCATTTCCGCCAGCTCACCGCGATGAGCCCGTTGCAGTACCAAAAATGGCTACGGCTAAACGAGGCGAGGCGCTTGATGCTCAACGAGCATCAGGATGTATCGAGCGCGGCGTTCAAAGTCGGCTATGAAAGCCCTTCGCAGTTCAGCCGCGAATACAGCCGACTGTTTGGAGTCGCGCCTAAACGAGATATCGCAGTGTTGCGAGGGGCAGGCTAGCGACATGGTAAGGTCATGGTTACCGATGGCCGACATGGCGTGGATCTTCAAGCGGCCGACGGGCAAGGTCTGGGCGGTTCCGGCTTCCTCGTCGGCTTCACGTACGTCGTCGAGGATTTTTTCGCAGCGTTGCAAGTAGCGTATGCCGGCTTCGGTGAGGGCGAGGCGGCGAGTGGTGCGGTTGATCAGGCGCGTGTGCAAGCGGGCTTCGAGGGCTGAAACGGCTTTGGAGACGTTGGTTGTGGTGGTGTTGAGCAGTTCCGCGGCGGCGGTGAAGCTGCCGCTTTGGGCGACGGCGATGAAAATGCGCATGCTCTGGAAGACGTCCATCTTTTCGTCTCGGGAATCAGGTGGGAAAAGTATAGGGGGCGGCCTCGGGGAGACCGGCCCTTTTTTCGTTGTCACTTTTTACGCGGAATAAAGCCAGGTACGCCGGTCTCGACCACCGAATTAAATCGAATCCGGGTGGTGATTTCTTCCTTGATCTCACGCATCGCCCGGTGCGGCAGTGTCGCAATTTCGAAGTTTTCCTGAATATGGCTTGGCGTAGCCGAAGTCGTCAGGAAAGCTGTGCCACGTTGTACCGCCCACGCCAGCGCCACTTGCGCCGGGGTTTGTTGCACATGCCGGGCGATGCTGGTGATCACCGAGTCTTCCAGTACATTAGGCTCCATCCCATGTCCCAGCGGTGCAAAAGCCAGAACAATGATCCCGTGCTGTTTGCAGAACTCCAACATCTCCCATTCCGGCAAATACGGGTGCGATTCGATTTGCACCACGGAAGGTTTGATCCGTGCAGCAGCGACGATTTCCTTCAGCGCCTCCAGCGTGATGTCCGAGAGACCGATGGACTTGCAGCGGCCTTCATCCACCAGGCTTTCAAGGGCGCGCCAAGTGTCGAGCAACGTGATTTTGCCATCGTAGATGACATGTCCGAGAGCGTCCCGTGGGTCCTGATCGTCACCGGGCTGGAAGGCGAACGGAGTGTGGATCAGGTAGCAATCGATGTAGTCGACCTGCAGCCGTTGGCAGCTCGCTTCGAACGCCGGTTTGACCCGCTCGGGGCGGTGGTTGGTGTTCCACAGTTTGGTGGTGATGAATACGTCCTCCCGGCGGATGCTGCCGGCGGCGAAAACCTGCTGGAATGCCACGCCGATCTTGTCTTCGTTGCGATAACGCTCGGCGCAGTCGAAGTGGCGGAAGCCCACTTCGAGGGCGCATTTGACTGCTTCGGTGGTGGTGCCCAGGTCGCGGAACAGCGTGCCGAATCCCACCGCGGGCATCGAACCCGCACCGTTGTTCAGCGGCAAACGTGTGTCGCGAAGTTCATCGTGAAAGGCTTCGTAGGTCATGTCTGTTCTCCAATGTCGGTCGTTACAGCGGTTGTTGATCAGTGCGATCGCGCGCGGCGAGTTTTTGCTCGAAGATGCCCACGGCATTGCCGCCCAGCGCCACGAACAGCTGCACCGTGTCGAGATAGCGCGCAGTCTTCGCGCGGATCTGCCCAAGCAGCGCCTGCTCGTAGGCGCGTTCGGCTTCGAGCACTTGCAGAATGCTGTTTGCGCCTTGGGCGTAAGCCTGTTGGTTCAAGCGAAAGCTGGTGTCGGCGGCACGCAAGGCGTCGTCCTGCGCCAGGCTTTGCTCAGCACCATGGTTGATCGCCTGCAAGGTGTCCGCGACCTGGCCGAACGACTGAATCACCGTTTGCCGGTAGCGGGCGAGGGAGGCGTGGTAACCGTCGACGGCCGCCTGACGTTCAGCCTTGAGCGTGCCGCCATTGAAGATCGGCGCCGTCAGCCCGGCGGCGAATCCCCAGAGTGCGGCGCTGCCATTACCCGACGCGGCTTGCGCCAGCGAGGCGGATAGTTCGACGCGGGGATAGAGATTGGCCGTCGCCACGCCCACTGCCGCGCTGGCGATGTGCAGTTCGGATTCGGCTTGCAGGATGTCTGGCCGGGTGCGGGCCATCTCGGAGGGCAGGCTGACCGGGATGCTCGACGGCTGGGCGAATTCGTCGAGGGTGAAGTCCGGCGCAATCCAGTCCGCCGGGCCTTTGCCGGCCAGGATCGACAACGCATGCCGCGCCGCATCACGTTGCTGGGCGAGTGGCGGCAGCAGCGTGCGGTCCTGCGCGAGGCGGGTTTCGGCCAGCGACACATCGATCTGGGTCGTAGAGCCGCTCTGACGCGCCCTCTGTACCAGATCGAGGTTTTTCGCGTCGTTGGCCAGCAGCTCCTGCACGGCCTGGATTTGCGCGTTGGCCGACGCGAGCAGCAACGCCTGGCGGGTGACATCGCCGGTCAGGGTCAGGTACGCCGCTTCATAGCGATGCTTTTGCAGATCGGTCAGCGCTTGTTGCCCTTCGACCACGCGTCTGTTGCCGCCGAACGCATCCAGATCGAACGCGACCCGTGGGCCGATGGCGTAGAAGTTCGAGACGCTCGGTTCAGGCCTGGTGTGGGTGCGTTGGCGACCGCCTGTAGCGCCGAAGTCTACCTGCGGATACAGCGCACCTTCCGCCGCCGCGACGGCAGAAGCAGCCTGGCGGATGGTCGCATCGGCGGCCACCAGTTCGAGGTTGCCATCGATGGCACGGTGCATAACCTGATCGAGTTTTGGCGAACGGAACGCCGACCACCAGTCGCCGTTGATCCGTTTGCCAATATCAAAGCGCTGGTTGCCAGGTTGCCGCTCGGCCTGTTGATCGTAGTGCTGTGACGAACTCGCGGCGGGCCGTTCAAATTCGGGGCCGACAGTGCAGGCGGACAGCATCACAACCATCGCCAGCGCAATGAAGGTGCCCGGGAACGCAGAGCGGGTGAAGCGCGTAGACGTTTTCATTTTCCAGACTCCACGAATATCAGTTGGCCGCAACAGGCTTGCGAAGGAACAACACCAGCGGACTCACCACGAGCATCGCCATCATCAGAATCTTGAACTGCCCCATGACCGCGATGAACGCAGCCTGGTGCGTGACCAGATGGTTGAGTCCCTCAAGCGCCGGCAGCGAGGTCGGCAGCGTCATGCGATACGGCGTCAGGTGGCTGACCAGCGCGGAATGCATCGCCTGGGTGTTGTTGAAGAAATAGATCTGCACCACCGCCACGCCGAGGGTGCTGCCGTAGACGCGCATCAGATTGAAGAATCCGCTGGCTTCCGGGCGCAACTTCGGGTCAATCGTGCTGAACGCGACCTTGCTCAGCGCCGGCATCAAAATGCCGAGGCCGACACCCTGGATGAACCCGGTCACCGCCACGGGCGTCCAGTCCATCAGCGGCGAGTAACCGAGCATCAGCCAGTTGGCGTACACCACTAGGGCAATGCCGGCGGCGATGAACACGCGGGTGTCGATCCAGGCAGGCGCACGGCCCATCAGCAGGAACGCGCCCACCAGCCCGATGCCGCGCGCAATGGTCAGGAAACCGGTGGTGTCCGGTGGGTAGCCGAGAATTTCATCGAGCATCGGCGAGGTCAGCGCCATGGTCGACAGCAGCACGAAACCGAGGGCGAAGAACATCACCGTCGACAGCATGAAGTTACGGTCGCCGATCAACCCCTTGCTGAGAAAATGCACCTTGGCGGTCAGCACATGGACGACGAACAGGTACAGCCCCAGCGCACAGGCCAGCGCTTCGATCCAGATTTCCGGCGAGTCGAACCAGTCCAGGCGCTCGCCACGGTCGAGGAGCATTTGCAGGGCGATCATGCCGAGGGTGAAGGTGCCGAAGCCGAAGAAGTCGAACGACGGGCGCTGATCGGCCTTGTTCTCGGCGAGCAGCAACGTCACCACCATGAAGATGTACGCCGTCAGCGGCAGGCTGAGGTAGAACATCGGGCGCCAGTCGAAATACTCGCAGATCCAGCCGCCGATGCTCGGCCCGCTGACGATGCCGAACAGCACCAGCGCCGTCCATTTCGGGCCGAACGCCGGGCGCCGTTCGGCGGGCAGCGTCTCCAGCGCAATGGCCATCGACAGCGGTGCCAGCACGCCACTGGCCAAGCCTTGAAGGATGCGCGCACCGATGAATTCCAGCGGCGTGCCGGCCAGCGTTGCGAGCCACAGACCGAGGGCGAACAACGCAAGCGCGCTCTGATAAACACGCTTCAAACCAAAGCGCCCGGCCAGCCATTGCGCGATGGGCAGGGTGATAGCGCTGGCGGCCAGATAGGCAGTGAAGATCCAGCCGGCCTGATCGTCGGTCATCGAAATACTGCCCTGAATCAGGCGCAGCGCTGCGTTCGGCAACGGCAGATTCACCGATTGCATGTAGGTCGCGAGCAGGGCAACGAACCTTAGCGAGCGCGCGTCGATTGTCTTGGCGTGAGCGGTGGCGTTCATCACGAATTACCTGCGGTCAACAACGACTTGAGCGGATGCCACCACGGCAAGCGGTGGCCGGTATCGACCTTGACCGTGGCGCTGGTGCCGGAGAACAGCGGCAGGGCAGGATCGGCCTCGTCCAGTTCAAGGCGAACCGGAACCCGTTGCACCACCTTCACCCAGTTGCCGGTCGCGTTCTCCGGCGGCAGCAGGGCAAAGTCAGCGCCGGCACCGGGGCTCATGCTGATCACGTGCGCATTGAACTGCCGGTCCGGGTAGGTATCGAGGGTGATGGTCGCTGGCTGACCGGGGCGCATGTGCGTGACTTGCGTCTCGCGGAAGTTGGCCTCGACCCAGATCTCCCGATCGGAGATCAGCGCGAACGCGGCGGCGCCGTTGTTGACGTAGTTGCCGACCTGCAGATCGTCGACCTTGGCGACGATGCCGTTGTCCGGCGCGGTAACTGTCGTGTAGGAGAGGTAGAGCAGCGCTTCGTCGAGCTGAGCCTTGGCCTCGCGCACGGCGGGGTGGCTGTCGATGGCGATGTCCGGGTTGCCGTTGAGGGCGGCGACGGCGCTGGCGATCTGTTGTTCGATTGAGGCGATGCGTTGCCGCGAGACTTTCAGATCGGTTTCGGCGCGCTCGTAGATGGCCCGGGATACGAACTCTGTAGCCATCAACGCTTTTTTGCGGGCGAACTCTTTCTGATCGTAATCGGCCGACGCCTTGGCCGATTGCAGTTCGGCCTGTTGCTGGCGGTAGTTGGCTTTGAGTCCGTCGATGCGCAGGCGCGCGGTGCCCAACCGGGCTTCGGCACGGTCAACGGCGATCTGGAACGGCTTGGGGTCGATGCGGAACAGGATTTGGCCCTTACGCACCTGTTGATTGTCATCGACAGCGATCTCGATCACTTGCCCGGAAATCCGCGCATTGATTGAGGCCTTGGCCACGCGGGCATAGGCGTTGTCAGTGGACACGAACGGCGCGTTCGCCACGTATTGGCTGTAGCCGATGACGGCGAAGAGGGCGGGAACACCTGCCATGAGCAGTGGCCTGCGCTTGTGCTTCAGGGGTTTTTCCGGCGGTGCGTCAGCCAGGTCAGGGGCTGGGTGTACGCTGGCTGGTGTTGCTGAGAGATCGAATTGCTTGGTCATGATCGAATCCACCCTTAACCGGGAAATCGGGCCGACCTGTGCGCGATCGCCTGCGGCCCCGACGTCATTAATTGCTGTGAGTAATCAAATCCGTGCGCGGTGGGGGAGGATCGCTCCGTACCGCTGTTTCGTCGTTGTCAGACCCGATTTGAGCTGCGCTGCCGATCAAGGAACTTCTGGTTCCTTAATTTTGTGCGATGGTGTAAGAATATGAGCGACCCTATCTTCATGCAAGGAATTTGTACGACATGGCACAAAATAAAACGACAGAAGGAAAAGGCCGCGGCCGTCCTCGCGCGTATGACCCGCAGACAGCGCTGCAACAGGCGCTCGGGGTGTTCTGGAGCACCGGCTATTCCGGCGCTTCGCTGGGCAGTATTGCCAGTGCTGCGGGAATGAATCGCCCGAGCCTGTACGCTGCGTTCGGCGATAAACACGCCCTCTATATCAAGGCGCTCGACCAGTATTGGGAAACGGCTCACAGCGCCATGCGGGCCGCGTTAACCGACAGCAGCCTGACACTGGAGCACGCGCTGACCCGTTTTTATGAAGGGCAACTGGCGATCTATTTCTCGGGCGATGGGCAGCCGCGTGGCTGTTTTGCGATTGGCACAGCGACCACTGAGGCCGTCGAGGATCCGGAGATCCGCAATATGCTGTCTGCGCGGCTTGGCCAGCTCGATGCCGATCTCGAAGCGCGCCTGCAAACCGCGATTGATGCCGGCGAACTGAAGCCCGGTACCGATCCGGCAGCACTTGCAGTGCTCGCCTCCTCGCTGCTGCATAGCATTTCGATTCGCGCGCGGGCGGGTAAGTCCCGCGAAGAGTTGAGCGGCCTTGCGCGCAATGCCGTCAACGTCATCTGCGGTTGAGATGGGTCATGGAAGGGCTTGAAGACATTCTGGCTGAAGGTCTGTCAGTGGTTTTTTGCGGGATCAATCCCGGCCTGCTGGCTGCGGCCCGGGGGCATCATTTTGCGGGGCGGGGAAATCGCTTCTGGCGGACGCTGCATCTGGCCGGGTTCACTCCCGAAGAAGTGCGGCCTGAAAACGACCGGTCAATCCTTGAGTACCAATGTGGATTGACCGCCGTGGTCGCACGGCCGACAGCGCGGGCTGATCAATTGTCCGCCCAGGAATTCACCGCAGCCGCTGTGAGTTTTGAGCAAAAGATTGCCCGCTATGCACCGCTCCATGTGGCGTTTCTCGGAAAAGCGGCCTATGTCGGATTGTCCGGGCAGAAGGTTATTCAGTGGGGGCGTCAGGCCCAGACGTTCTGCGGTGCAGCCGTCTGGGTGCTGCCCAACCCCAGTGGGCGAAATCTTGCGTTTGCACTGGAGCAATTGGTGGCGGCGTATCGACAGCTATATCGGGCTGCATGTCTGCAGACGAATCCAGGCTTTGACCCAACGCTGTAGGCTTTGCGGCCCCTGAATGAACGACCGCTATTGGCCGACTGCTGCCTGTCGCGAAGGGCAGCTATCGGCCCACAAGCGTGAAAATCCATCGCTAGTCACTGCGATGCTGCAAGCGATCCAGGTGGCTAAAGATCTAATAAGATGACCTAGTCTCCCGTGCGTGCTGTCTTGTGTTTTTTTGGTGGTTCGCAAGTCTTTGCGTCCTGGCTGAGTTGATAGCTTAAGGTTTTGTCGCGTCGCATTAACGTCACTTTGTGTCACTATCTGGCGAGCATGTAGTTATTTCCGTCGACTTCGAGCACTTTCGCGCCATAAAAAAACGGCCGGTTAAGGCCGTAAAGCGGGATGCAACAGGCGTATTACGTTTAAAGACGATTATTGTGCGCTCGAGATAAAACGGCCATTTGAGTCTTCGCGCTGCCAGCCGCCGCCCAATGCTTTGAATGTGGCCACTGCAGCGCGAGCCGATTCAGTTTGTGCTTGGGCTCTACCATCAGATGCCGCTAAAAGGTTTTCATCGGCGTCCAATACTTCTATCAGACTGACCACGCCTTTTTCATACGCGGTAAACGACGTCGCTCGTGCTTTCGCATAAGCAGACTCGCCCTGGGCTAACTTTTCGGATTGCTGCTCGCGGTTGATCATTGCCGAAAAAGCGGTTTCGACATCCTCGCAGGCTCGCAGTACTGACTGGCGGTAAACGGCTAACGCTTCGGCTTCTTGACCCTTCGCCAAGTCAATTTGGGCGTTGATGCGGCCAAAATCGAATAGCCTCCAGCGTAGTCCCAGGACCGCCGAGGCCTGACTGGCACCGTTGCTGAAAAGATTCCCGCTGGATACCGATGTAGCGCTGCCTAGCAGCGCACCCACAGAAAACTTGGGGTAGTACTCGGAGATGGCTTCGCCGATGCGAGCATTCGATGCCGCCAGTCGACGCTCAGCGACGATCAAATCTGGACGCCGACGCAGCAGATCGGCCGGAGAGCCTATGTCGGCGAGGCTTGGCACATCAGGGATGCGCGCCGACTTAATCAATTGCGCGCTGTAAGTACCCGGCGGTTTGCCTAACAGGACATCCAGCGCGTTCATCGCAGCTGCAAGGCCAGCCTGCAGTACCGGCACGGTTGCCTGTGCTTGATTCAGCGACCCTTGGGTCTGGTTCAACTGTAGTTCAGCAGCTAATCCTTTTGCATACAGGTGCTCGATGGTGGTGAGCAGTTGTTGTCGCGTGTCTACTTGCTTTCGGGCGATTTCCAGGCGTGCTTGCAGGCCACGGATGCTGATGTAAAGGTCTGCAGTCTGCGCTACCACCGCGAGGCGTGTGGCAACCGCTCCGGCTTGGGAGGCCTGATAATCGGCGAAGGCTGCCTCTTTGCCTCGGCGTAGTCCGCCAAATACGTCCAGTTCCCAACCTGCATTCAGATTCGCCTCATAGGCGCTACCGTAGCGATTATAGGATGGGTCTGAACTCAATACTTGGCCCAACGGTGTCTCCACGGACTGCCGGGCTCTGGCCGCTTGGCCATTGACTGTAGCCGATGGCAAAAGCGCTGCGTTAGCTGCCCCCAAACCCGCGTGAGCCTGCTCGATCCTTGCTGTTGCTTGAGCTAAATCGAGATTTTGTTCAAGTGCTCGATTGATCAGCTGACTGAGTACGGGGTCATTGAACGCGTTCCACCAAGCGGCGAGATCAGTTGGTGCTGCATCAACTTGGTGTGCTTTAGGTGTTTGCGCTAAAAAATACTCAGGCAATTCCGCACCGGGCTCTGAATAGTCAGGGCCCACTGCGCAACCCGCAACCATCCCGAACCACAGCAAGACCGCAAAACGAGGAGGGTGCATGTGATACCTTCGGAATGATTGATTTGTGACCATATTACAATTTGGTCACAAGTTGTCAACTACCTTCAGGGTGCGTAAGCTGCTCGCATGAACCAACCATCAGTTTCTACGCCCAGCGCCCGTGGCCCAGCCGATCACGACATCCGAGACCAGATTGTCGCGGCGGCCAACGAACATTTCAGTCAATACGGTTACAGCAAGACAACAGTCTCCGACCTGGCCAAAGCCATCGGTTTTTCCAAGGCTTACATCTACAAGTTCTTTGATTCCAAGCAGGCGATTGGTGAGGCTATTTGTAGAAATTGTCTGTCGGAAATCGTTGCGGCTGTTGAGCAGGCCACCAATGTTGAGGGTATCTCAGCGACTGAGCGCTTTCGACGGTTGGTCAAAACCCTGATCGCCAAGGGTGTAGACCTGTTTTTTAATGACCGAAAACTTTATGACATCGCGGCGTTCGCCGCTTCGGAAAGCTGGCCCAGCTCACGAGTCTATGACGCGCGGATCAAGAGCTTCGTGCTGCAGATCGTGCGAGAGGGGCGGGAACTCGGTGAGTTTGAGCGCAAGACACCGTTGGACGAGACAGTGGAATCGATTCATCTCGCTCTACGGCCCTTCATCAATCCTTTGCTGTTGCAGTACAACCTGGATGTTGTTGAAGAGGCTCCTGGGCTCATTTCCAACCTGATTCTACGCGGTCTGATGCCTTAAAAGGCTTGGCTGCTGGATCCGTTGCGCATCCGCAGCCGCATGCATATCTGAAAAATCAGATCACAAACCCCTCTGTGTTGCTCTGATCAGCAAGGCAACTTTCAATTGCCTGAATAGTGACCATTGACATATTTGGTCACTTGAATAAGCATGGTGCATCCGCTTCCAAGAGGTCTCTATGATCCAGCGCCGCCACATGCGATTCATTTTCATTGGCTTATTGCCGTTTGCCTTAGCCGCATGCAACGAGGCCATACCTCCAGATCCTCGCCTCCAAGTGCCCTTGGTGCGCATCGCGGTGGTTCAACCCTCCGCGCCTGCAGATCGCGTCTTCACCGGTATCGTCGCAGCTCGAGTTCAGAGCGATCTCGGATTTCGAGTTCCTGGGAAAGTGCTGGAACGTTTGGTGGACACTGGGCAGAGCGTCAAGCGCGGGCAGCCACTCATGCGAATCGATGCTAATGATCTGGCGCTGACCGCGCGGGCGCAGCAGGAAGCGGTGCTGGCCGCCATGGCCCGATCCCGGCAGACCTCCGATGATGAGCTTCGCTACCGTGATTTGGTGTCTGTTGGTGCTGTATCTGCTTCAGCTTACGCAGGGATCAAAGCGGCTGCCGACTCGGCGAAAGCGCAGCTTAACGCGGCCAAAGCCCAGGCTGATGTGGCGAGAAACTCCACCGGCTATTCGACGTTGCTGGCTGATGCTGACGGGGTTGTTGTGGACACCTTGGCAGAGCCGGGGCAGGTGATAGGCGCAGGTCAGGTAGTGGTACGTGTTGCCCATTCCGGGCAGCGCGAGGCGGTGATCCAGTTGCCTGAAACGCTACGTCCTGCGTTAGGGTCGTCGGCGACGGTTGAACTTTATGGGCAAAACCAACGTGCAGGCAGCGCGCGTTTACGCCAGTTGTCCGATTCGGCTGACCGGCAAACCCGTACATTTGAGGCGCGCTATGTGTTGGAGGGCGCGCTTGCTAATGCCATCCTGGGTTCGACCATCTCAGTTGCTATAGACGGTACGCCTGTCGCCAATTCCAATGAATTACAAGTGCCTATCGCTGCCCTCTACGACGCGGGTAAAGGTCCTGGTGTCTGGGCCGTTGGAGGCGAGCCTGAGCAGGTGACGTGGCGCCCTGTCACGATCCTCAGCCTAAGCAATGCAGAAACTGCTCGAGTTACGGGCAACCTCCAGATCGACGATCGTATCGTTGCGCTGGGCGCGCATCTGTTAAGTGAAGGGGAGCGGGTCAGGTCTCAAACGGCAGTCAGCGCCCAAGCACCGGTGGCCGAGGTGCGCCGATGATCGGGTTCAATCTGTCCGCACTGGCGGTGCGTGAGCGTTCGATCACGCTGTTTTTGATTCTGCTGATTTCCGTAGGTGGGCTGTATGCCTTCTTCAAACTGGGGCGCGCGGAAGACCCTGCCTTCACCATCAAACAAATGACGGTGGTTACTGCCTGGCCTGGGGCGACTGCTCAGGAGATGCAGGACCAGGTGGTTGAAAAGCTGGAAAAGCGCATGCAGGAACTGCGTTGGTACGACCGGACCGAGACCTTTACCCGGCCAGGCTTGGCTTTCACCACAGTTTATCTGCTCGACGGCACGCCGCCCTCCGCCGTCCCGGAGGAGTTTTACCAGGCGCGCAAGAAAATCCTTGATGAGGAGAAGGGGTTGCCGTCCGGGGTGATCGGCCCGATGGTCAATGATGAGTATGCCGATGTCACCTTCGCTCTATATGCGCTAAAGGCCAAGGGCGAACCGCAGCGCTTGCTGGTGCGCGAGGCCGAGGTCTTGCGCCAGCGTCTGCTGCATGTGGCGGGAGTGAAGAAGGTCAATATCATCGGTGAGCAGTCCGAGCGCATTTTTGTCGAATTTTCATACGAGCGTCTGGCGACACTGGGTGTTTCCGCACGAGATATCTTCAGTGCGATGAACGCGCAGAACATGATGACTCCGGCCGGTTCGGTTGAGGCGAAGGGCCCACAGGTTTTCATCCGACTGGATGGTGCGTTTGATGACTTGCAGAAGATTCGAGATACGCCGTTGGTAGTGCAGGGCAGAACCCTCAAATTATCCGATGTGGCTGAGGTCAAGCGTGGTTATGAGGACCCCTCTACGTTCTCGGTGCGCAACAACGGAGAGCCGGCATTATTGCTCGGCGTAGTGATGCGCGATGGCTGGAACGGCCTTGATTTAGGTAAGGCGCTCGACGCCGAGACAACGTCGATCAATGAGCAAATGCCTTTAGGCATGACGCTGACCAAGGTCACCGATCAGGCGGTGAATATTGGCGGATCCGTCAACGAGTTCATGGTCAAATTTTTCGCGGCGCTAGGGGTGGTGTTGCTGGTGTGCTTCCTCAGCATGGGATGGCGAGTCGGCATCGTCGTCGCTGCGGCGGTGCCGTTGACTCTGGCTGCGGTGTTCATTGTCATGGCTGCCACAGGTAAAGACTTTGACCGGATTACGCTGGGATCGTTGATTCTGGCGCTGGGGCTACTTGTGGACGATGCAATCATTGCCATTGAAATGATGGTGGTGAAGATGGAGGAGGGCTACGACCGCATCAAAGCCTCCGCCTATGCCTGGAGCCATACGGCAGCCCCCATGTTGTCGGGCACGCTGGTCACTGCCATAGGCTTTATGCCCAACGGTTTTGCCAAATCTACGGCCGGTGAATACACCGCCAATATGTTCTGGATCGTCGGCATTGCGCTCATTACCTCCTGGGTGGTGGCAGTGGTGTTCACACCTTACCTGGGCGTCAAACTGCTGCCGCAGATCAAGGTGCCTGAGGGGGGGCATGCAGCGATTTACGGTACACCGAATTACCTGCGTTTCAGGCGTCTGTTGGGGGCGGTCATTCGCCGTAAAGGCCTTGTGGCGATATCCGTCGTGGCCTTGTTCATTGTGGCGATTCTTGGCATGGGCTTGGTGAAGAAACAGTTCTTCCCTACATCAGACCGGCCCGAGGTGCTGGTTGAGGTGCAGATGCCGTACGGGACGTCGATCGAGCAAACCGATGCGGCGGCGGCCAAGGTCGAGGCGTGGTTGGCAAAACAACCGGAGGCTCGGATAGTTACCGCCTACATTGGTCAGGGCGCGCCACGCTTCTATCTGGCGATGGCACCTGAGTTACCCGATCCTTCGTTTGCAAAAATCGTCGTGCTGACGGCGAGCCAGGAAGAGCGCGAGGCGCTCAAAATCCGGCTGCGGCAAGCCGCGGCTGATGGTTTGGCGCCTGAAGCACGGGTGCGTGTAACACAGTTGGTGTTCGGTCCTTATTCGCCGTACCCGGTGGCCTTTCGTGTTATGGGAGCGGACCGGACAGTGTTGCGCGATATCGCCGCACAGGTGCGCGAGGTCATGGCTGCTAGTCCGATGATGAGAACCGTCAACACAGACATGGGCGAGCGCGCTCCGGCACTCCATCTCACACTGGATCAGGACCGTTTGCAGGCATTTGGCTTGACCTCCACTGATGTTGCTCAGCAGCTGCAGTTCCTGTTGACCGGAGCGCCTGTCACCCAAGTGCGTGAAGACATCCGTTCGGTCCAGGTGGTCGCTCGGTCTGCGGGAAACACACGTCTGGATCCTTCAAAAATTGACGCCTTCACGCTGACCGGTGCTCAGGGTCAACGGGTATCGCTGTCTCAGGTTGGGACGGTGGATGCACGCATGGAAGAGCCCATTCTGCGGCGGCGTGACCGTACTCCGACCATCACCGTACGCGGTGATGTGGCTGAAGGTCTTCAGCCACCAGATGTCTCCAGCGCCGTGATGAAGCAACTGCAACCGGTCATTGAACAGTTGCCTGTGGGCTACCGGATTGAGTTGGCAGGCGCGATCGAGGAGTCGGGTAAAGCGAACAAGGCATTGCTGCCGTTGTTCCCGATCATGATCGCGCTGATGTTGCTGACCATCATTATTCAGGTGCGCTCGATGTCGGCGATGATCATGGTTTTCGCCACCGCGCCTCTGGGGCTGATTGGTGTGGTGCCGATTCTTCTGCTGTTCCAACAGCCGTTCGGGATCAACGCCTTGGTGGGACTGATTGCGTTGTCAGGGATTCTGATGCGCAACGCGCTGATCCTTATCGGTCAGATTCATTCCAATGAGCAAGCCGGTCTGGCGCCTTATGACGCATTGGTCGAAGCCACTGTACAGCGGGCGCGGCCGGTGATCCTCACGGCGATGGCAGCGATGTTGGCTTTCATTCCGCTGACCCATTCGGTGTTCTGGGGCACGCTGGCGTACACGCTGATTGGCGGTACGTTTGCCGGCACAGTGCTGACATTGGTGTTCCTGCCAGCGATGTACTCCCTCTGGTTCAAGATCAGACCGGAGTCTGCAAGTGATGTGGATGCGCGTACTCAATCCGCATGAGCAATGCGAGCCAGGACCGTTTCGAGACGCAGAGGAGAACTGAGATGACTTCGTTGGCCCGGCTGGTGGAACAATTTGATCCCGGTGAGCCATTTGAGGCTCCTGCTTATTGGTTGCAGGGTGGAACGGTATTTAACGGGCTATCTGCGGCGCTATCGCTGCAAGCAATCTTGCACCGAAGTGCAGGGGGGCTGCCGCCCCTCAAGTCCGCTCAGGTTACTTTTATAAGCCCTGTGACACAGGCGCAGACGTTCAACAGCCGCGTGTTCCGACATCGCCGATCGGAGGTTTCGGTAACGGTGGATTGCATGTCTGGCGATGATTTGGCACTGCGCACCACCATGCTGTTCGCCGAGCCGCGTGTCAGGCAAGCGACTCTTGAGCCATTGGAATATCGGTCATACAAAGTGCCTTCGCATTGCCAAGCGCAGGAGCTGGATAGGCAGGTTGTAACCGCTTGCGGGTGCCACTTCGAAATGCGTCCAGCGGGAGGGTCGCTGACAGTGTCAGGTGCTGAAAATCCAGAACTCCTGATGTGGGTGCGTCATCAGGACGCGCAGGGTGTTGACCCCGCTGTCGCATTGATCGCGCTGGCAGACAGTTTACTGCTTGCTGACACGAATGCCTTTATCGACCCCGCCGCCATTACCTCAGCGTCTTGGACCATTGACTTGCTGCAGCCTGCTGCTGGCGGCCAATGGTTCCTGATTAACGCATTCAATCAACAGGCCCGCGAGGGCTCACCCATACGTCTCCCTCACGAAGAAGTCCGAGTGCCAGAATGAGATCTTGGTTTACCATCCATTCGGTATCGTGATCCCCATTGAAACTATTCAGAAGTACGAGTTCCGTGCCCACCGAAGGCTCGTCTTCATTGAATAAGTACTCATCAGCGGGCTTGTAACGGCCGTCTTTGAAGGCATAGGGGCTGGGGTCATGGATAGGCCGATGTCATCCCAACTTAGGCGCTCTCCTATGGCGCGTTGACCGGCATGCACCGCGAGCGAACCTACGCTCAGCGATTCACTGAAGTACCCCGGTTGGCCGTACATCCCACGCTCCGCCAAGGTCTCGCACTGGCGCAGTGGAATCCAAATCCCGGCGGCCAAGCGCCGGCGCCTAACGTCAGCCATTTGGAACCATTCCGAGGGCTGATTTCCGATCATTGGGTGCTCCTTGCAAACAAAAGTATCCTCTTAGAATATCTGTTTTCGCTGACCGGGACCCTTTGGGCGACTTTCAATCGTCAGCGGGAGCACGGTTTCTAATCAGCGCCATCGTCAGTCCGAGGATCTTCTCAGAGGCCTCGGAAATCGCCGGGTTATTGGACGCCTTAGCTGCATCTGCCAGCGTCTGCCTAACCGAAGTTAAGATGCGCAAGAGCCCTTTGCTGTCATAGGCGCCGATTGAATCTTCCTTTGGGAACAAAGCTGATGCCGGAGGAGGCTGGTCAGGCTCAATATTCAGGTATAGAAGATATCGATCGAAGACCGTATCAAATTCCGTCGACAACGGTACGGGGACTCTTTTTTTCGGGTGATATTCCAGCCATCTACCATCAGCCCCTCGGGTGAATTGATCTAAACAGCCTGGACTTGATGCAGTACCAAGGACATTCCACATAGGCTGGTCTGAATACCTGGCTATCGTCAGATACATTTCAATTATGCGGAATCTATGCGTATCTAACAGGCTAGGAAGCTTTTCGAAGATCCAGGCCATCTCGGCGTCTGAAATTACCCCCCCGTGCCTGTGACGCTTTGAAAACCAGGGATTCCAGTTTTCCTGAGGCGACGTTTCGCCGGGTGGATCCTACGTCCTTGAGGTAAAAGTCCAGGAACTGAGTGACGCACCTGATTTCGCGCTTCCAAACGTTTTTGTCGATTTCAGAACTTGAGTCAGCAGCACGAGCTCGCTGAAAAAGCTTCCAGTGAGGATTGATTGGCCAATCTCTGTAATCCATGCCGGGGCTTACGATGAATCGAGGCTGCTTGCCAGCGATGGCCCAATCATCGGCAGGGCTTCTGATGAAGTCTGCGTAGCTTTCATAATCAGCGCGAGTCCAATCCAGCAGTGAGAGATTGTTGGCAAAGCTCCAGTTGATCATTTTCTCCAAGCCATGAATGCAGCTGTAGTACTGGAGCTGGGGGTTCTGGTAGTTCCAGTTGTGGGCAATCCAATTTATGTAGCGGTGAGCGTACCAAGTACTAATGAACGGGAGGCACGATGGATCAATTTTGCTCAGTCGAGCTGCGACATGAATATTTGTCGGGAAATGATTTTCCTGGTTTGGTCGCCAGTAAGCGTACGGAGGGAAAATCGGAAATGGGATGAACTGCCGCGTCATAGGAGAACGGGCGAGCTAGAATGTCGGAGTGTTAACTATAGATTTAGCAGATAGATCCTCAGGCAGCCAATCGCTGGTTTGAGCAGCAGGCCGAACCGGAGATTTGTGAAACCGCGGTGTGAGACTGGGAATAAGGAGAGTCGCTCAAGCCTCTGAGTTTTCAGGGAACGGAGGTGGAGGGAGCGCCGGAGGTTAGTGGAATTGGACAGCTCATGAACATCTATGACATGACCTGACGTTTAACTTATGGGCGATGACCGATGTTCATAAGCGGCTGTAACCCTGGATTCTGAGACCCGTTAGCCAGAAATCAGGTTAGAGTGTTCATCAATGTCTGTTCATAAGGTCCCTCCATTCGATTCGCGTAGTCGCGCCAAGCGGTTCCAGCGAACGAACCGGGCAAAAAAAACCGTATATCAATCGTTATGTGAAGAATGAATCGTCCGCTGTTTGTTTCTCTAGATGGGCCCAAGGGAACCGGCAAAACCACACTGTTGGAGGCCGTTACGAAAGTACTGAGGGCAGACAACAAAAAGGTGATCCGACTTTGCGAGAAAAAAAGCGATCCCTATAGGGGTGAAACAATGGCCCTCGTTAACAAGCTCGTCAGAAATCCCACCCGGGATTTGGAGTTGGGGGTTTGTGAGCGCTTTGCTGATAGCCGCACCTGGATTTCCCAGCACGTGCTGGCTAAACAGCCACCAGACAGCATCATCTTGATCGATCGCTGGTACCCGTCTGATGCCGCGTTTCGCCGGATAATCCCGTTTGCCGAGATTCTACAGTTGAACATTGATCGAAACGTGCGAGTGCCAGACCTGCATGTCGGGGTTGTCACCGCCCCTGAAATTTCATGGGCGAGGGCAGCGGCGCGCCAGCGCGGGCTGAGCAGTACTGTGATCCATAAGCTGGAAGAACATGTCGCGTGTACCAAGGCGTTCGAGCGAGCGATTGCAGATCACGGCTGGGTTTTATGCCGTAATGAAGGAACGATCGAAGACGCAACGATGCAGGTGATTTCGCAGATCTATAGCGTCCTTCGATGCCCCGTAGGCGAAGTTCGCTGCGGCGGTCTTGATGCGGTTGAGATAGCCGTGGATACAGATAGTTAGCAGGATCGAACAGGTAATTTGTCGCCGCAGCGGTGGCCGGCTGACGCTTTGATCTGGGTGCCTGTCAACGCTCGCCCCTGAACTAGAGTTCCGCCAATGGCCTGATATCGGTAACCCGGCAGAGGTGCCCTATCTGCCAACCTTTCCTCTAAAGGAAATTTATAAAACGCATGAGGCATTCCTGAGTAAGGGGTTCATTGGGAAGCTCATTCTCACCATTCCGGAGATCGATCAATGAAAATTACTGAAGTCCATTTGTGTTGCCGCTGACCGAAAACTGACCCAGTAAAGGCTGTTCTGCCGACTGAAAACTGACCCAGGTGTTCAACTGCTTCTGCTCACTTTCCGAGCAGGAGAACACAGGGTGATCAGCATGGAAATGTTGGGGAAAATTCGGCGCATGTACTTTCGCGACAAGCTGTCGCTGCATCAGATAGCCAAGCGTACCGGGCTGTCGAGAAACACCATTCGAAAATGGGTCAGAGCGCCCGAAGCCACTCAGCCGGCGTACCCGCGGTGCGCAGCCTTCAACAAACTCAGTCCATTTCACCAGACGCTGGAGCAGGCGCTCAAGGCCGATTCGTTTCGGGCAAAGCACAACCGCAGGAGCGCCAAAGCACTCTTCGAACAGATCAAGGCGGAGGGTTACGACGGCGGCTACAGCCAGCTCACCGCCTTCATACGCGCGTGGCGCGGCGAGCAAGGCAAGTCTTTACGGGCCTTTGTACCGCTGACGTTTGCACTCGGCTAGGCCTTTCAATTCGACTGGAGCGAAGAAGGTCTGCTGATCGGCGGCCTGTTCCGACGCATCCAGGTCTCGCATATGAAGCTGTGTGCCAGTCGCGCATTTTGGTTGGTTGCGTATCCCAGCCAAGGCCACGAGATGTTGTTTGATGCCCATACCCGCTCGTTTGGCGCGTTAGGTGGGGTGCCGCGTCGCGGCATCTACGACAACATGAAGACCGCTGTCGACAAGGTCAACAAGGGTAAGGGCCGCACGGTCAATGCCCGGTTTGCCGTGATGTGTGCCCACTACCTGTTCGACCCGGACTTCTGCAACGTGGCCTCCGGCTGGGAAAAAGGCATCGTTGAAAAGAACGTCCAAGACAGCCGACGGCGCATCTGGCTCGATGCTCAAAACTGCATGTTCCACACCTTCGAGGAACTGAATGCCTGGCTCGGCCAACGCTGCCGTGCGCTCTGGGGTGAGCTGCTGCACCCGCAGTACAACGGGCTGACAGTGGCAGACGTCCTGGAGCTGGAACGCGCTGAATTGATGCCGATGCCGACCGCCTTTGATGGTTACGTTGAACGTACGGTAAGAGTTTCCAGCACCTGTTTGATCAGCGTGGCGCGAAATCGCTACTCGGTGCCGTGTGAGCGGGTCGGCCAGTGGGTCAGCAGCCGTCTGTATCCTTCACGGATTGTAGTCATCGCCGATGAAACGATGATTGCCAGTCACGAGCGCCTCTTTGATCGAGATCAGGTCAGTTTTGACTGGCAGCATTACATCCCGCTCATCGAACGCAAGCCCGGAGCGCTGCGCAATGGCGCTCCGTTTGCTGATCTGCCGAAGCCGTTGCAACTGCTAAAACGCGGTCTGAGGCGTCACACCAACGGTGATCGAATCATGACGCAGGTACTGGCGGCTGTTCCCATCGCCGGGCTCGATGCCGTGTTGGTGGCGGTGGAGTTGGTACTTGAATCAGGCAGCTTCAGCGCTGACCACATCCTGAATGTCCTGGCTCGACTGACATCGACAGCAGCCCCTCCGTCCGCCGAAACCAGCCTTCAACTCAAGATAGCGCCTGTCGCCAATACGGCGCGCTACGACCGGCTCCGTACCACCGATGAGGAGACTCGCAATGCGTGATCTTATGGCGGAACTCAACGAACTGCGTCTGCATGGCATGGCCAGCGCCAGGGAAGAACTGGCTTCCCAAGGAGAAGCTTCGACGGCGTCGTCGAAATGGCTGCTCGAACATCTGCTTCAACAGGAACATGCAGATCGCGCCGTACGGTCTGTGAATCATCAGATGAACATGGCCAAACTCCCCATGCATCGTGATTTGGCAGGCTTCGACTTCAGCGCTTCCAGCGCAGACGCCCGCTTGGTCAGGGATCTGTCCAACCTGGAGTTCACCGATACCGCGCAGAATGTCGTGTTCATCGGCGGGCCTGGAACGGGCAAAACAAATTTGGGCAGCGCCCTGGCCGTGTCCGGAACCACGACGCATAACAAACGCGTGCGCTTCTTTTCCACAGTGGATCTGGTCAATCTGCTGGAGCGTGAAAGTACGACGGCAAGAGTGGCCTGATCGCTCAAGGGCTGCTTCGCACAGACCTGGTGATACTCGATGAACTGGGGTATTTGCCCTTCAGCCAGAGCGGCGGCGCGCTGTTATTTCACCTGCTGTCCAAGCTGTACGAGCACACCAGCGTGGTCATCACCACCAACCTCAGCTTCTCGGAATGGTCGAGTGTGTTCGGCGACGCCAAGATGACCACAGCGTTGCTGGATCGGTTGACACACCATTGCCACATCGTCGAAACGGGCAACGAGTCCTACCGCCTGCAACACAGCACTCTGGCCGCGCAACCAAGATCAAATCACGTGAACGAAAGCGCAAGGACGAAGATGGTATCGAGGACGATGAACCGTTTTGATCTGCACCATAAACACCCTGCCGCATGCCTTTATGCGGTGGGGCTTGATGACCGTTCAACCGGGACACTGCTGCTAAGCTTATCCACAATTGCTGGGGCAAAAAATCAGCAATCCGCCCTGGGTCAATTTTCAATCGGCAGGGTGGGTCAGTTTTCAATCAGCGCCAACAGGCGATATCCAGGAGTTCAAAACATCCTACAAAAATGGATGGTCACCTGTTTAGTAGGCGTTTTCATCGTCTAAAAAGCCACTATCTCTTGACCCACATAGCCGCCATTCAATTCCTAAATGACAGAATGCCAGTGCGCGCAGATTTGGGCTTGCGCCCAAGTCTGGAGCGTTCCGGAGCGGTTTAGAGCCGAGGCGACAACGGATCGACTCATCACTCGAGTAGTCATCCTTTCAGCCAAGATCACGCAGTTCCCGACGCAAAACCTTGCCGACGGTGGATTTCGGTAAATGGTCCATGAAGACGACGATCTTCGGAACCTTATAGGCGGTCATTCCACGGCGGCAATGGGATTTCACTTCATCCGCGGTCAGGAGGTTGCCTGGGTGTGCTCGACCTGTAAGCGTGCCAGCTCGTCACCGCGAAAACCCCGCCAGAACCCGATCAGCACCAAGGCGATGTCGCGCCGGTGCTTCATCACACTTCTGAAGTCGCCACGCTCGGCCGCAAGAGCCGCTTCGCGCTCAAGCCAACCGACAGCTTGTTCGAGGTGCAGTAGAAGGAGAGGGGCTGCCTGTTTCTCTTGGGCCGGATGCAAGGTGCGGATGCCCTTGATCATTTGCCGAACGTTGAGCGTCTTGGTTGGATCGGGAAAGCCCTGGGTGATGTGCCACTGAGCCAGGGCGGCCAGCCGCTGCTTGAGGGTGCTGATGGCGTGCTGATCGGCGTACTCCGCGAGGTAGCGCACGATGCTGTCGCCGGTCGCCGGCAGAAACCCGCCCCAGGTCACTTTTGTACGCTGCTACGTAAAATCTGAGTCCTGATCCTTCTGCGCGTAGTGCGGATTTCAATCTCAGATGCGTTCTTTTCTGACCTGAAAACCGAAGCCGACTTTTTCAACACAATCGGCCGTTTTCTGCCCTTCACCCACTGAGGAAGGGAGCCAACTGCCTAAGCAGATGCGGATGCGGAAGTGAGCCGCCACGGCTAAGTGTGTTCCGGAACAATGTCCCCTCACAAAAAAACCTTCGGTGGGCTTTTTTTCGCCTACTGGACACCAGCCCCCCGGAGGCCGGCCTACCATTGCCATAGTGAGTGGTTTTACGCGCACTCAGCCCTTGTCGTTCATTGCAAAAGGACTGCTTTTGAATGTCCGTGACCTACCTGCCGCTGGAAGCGTGGAACAAACACTGGAAACTCGACGGCCTACTGGTGCGCTGTCGGTTGTGTGGCAGTGCCCAGGGCCTCACGGACGCTGGTGCTTTTAGTCATGCGCTCGGCTGTAAAGCGCGGAGCGTGAAAGCCCAATATCCCAGTCAGGAACTGGCTTCCATCCTGCACCAAAAAATTCAATCGGGGTTGTTCTGATGCACGCCGGGATTCAAGACGGGCGTGATAGGACGGGTTAACTGAAAGTTTGAAAGGAAATGGTGGATTCGATGCATGGTCAGCACGTCTTCAAAACGCGCTTAATATTGTGAATGTTGAATAGGCGTGCTTGTTCAATATTTACTGAGTCTGAATTCGGAAACCGATAAAGTAAGAACTATTGCGACTGAGGGCCAATGGCAATTTTCAGGCGCCCATCCCGGTCAAGGTGGTAACGTTCTAGATCACGCGCCAGGATTAACTCGCCGGTGAAATATGCCGCTGCTTCCTCGCGGATATCTCCAATGAACGGGCTTCGCTCGGGATTAGATTGATAGCGTGCACTGAAGTGGGTAAGAACCAGATTTGGAATGCGGGCCGACTCGGCAAAACGCGCCACGGTGGCGGCACTGCTATGTCCATAAGTCTCGCGAGTACGATCGATTAGTGACTGAGTGAAGGTTGCCTCGTGCACAAGCACATCTGCACCAGAAACCACCTCGGCTAGCAGTTCGGGAGTATCGTTATCGCCACAGATGATGATGCGTTGACCGGGTCGCGCAGGACGTAAATATTGCTCCCCACGAAATAGACGTCCGGCATGCTCAACCTCACGTCCATGCGCCAACTCACCCCAAAGCGGGCCGCGAGGAATACCCTCGGCTTCCAGACGTTGCACATCCAGCCGCGGATCAGGATTTGATTCGGAAAATACAAAACCATAACAAGGCACGCGATGAGAGAGAGTAACGATGTTGACCTGAACATTGCCGTTTCGCCAGCCATTGAAGGTTTCTGTCGCATGCAAATGCAACTCGAAGGGCAGGCAGGACTTGCTGACGTTCAGGCTGAGGCGCACCCAGTCATGTAACGCAACCGGCAACACTATATCGAGCGGTTCGAGGCGCCCTGACATGCCGGCAGTGGCCAGCAGGCCGGGTAAGCCGAAGCAATGATCACCGTGTACATGCGTTATAAAGCACCCGCGAAGCTGTTGTAAAGACAACGGGGTGCGTAGAAGTTGGTGCTGGGTGGCTTCACCGCAATCCACCAGATACCAACCCCTGCCTAAGGATTCGATCAGGGCGATGCCGCTCACGTTTCGATTTCGGCTCGGAACGGCTGATGAAGTACCCAGAAATACGAGATCCATGACCGATCCTTCATTCAATTGATCTGATAATCAGGCAGCGAGCGAAGCGCCGAAAAAATCCTTTTTCCCCACCCTCATGTCTTCGACAGGCTGAATGGGCATTTGGCTCTGTGTTCTTCAGTTCCGGTGGTTACTGAAGCGGATATCTATACCGCTTGTCCCTTGCGCTGCACTTGGATGCACCGGGTTACTCCAAATAAGACCCACTACACCGCATTGGAAACCGCTATGAAACCGCATTCAACCAGCACTCAAAATTTGCCCGAAAACGACCCGAGCCATCCGAATGATGATGGCTGCATTTTGGGCACTGCCGGTCGCGACGAAGATCCAAATGCGACGACAGACTGGGATCACGAAAGCGACTCTGCGGGCAATGTGCTGACTCCGGAAGATGCGCGGCTTGCCCGGATACCCGAGTGATTCAGAAAATGATCAGGCACCCTCGATACCGTCGACGCGGCCGAACGGTGAAACGGAAACGGGTATTGAAACACCGGAACAGAACAATGACCGCGTTGATTGAGCGGCAGTAGTCGCATTTGAAGAGACATTTTTCACTGAGGCGGCGAGTAATACCCGTTGGTCGTGCCAGTGGGACGAAGCTCATGGTGCCGCCTCAAATGAAGGTAACTATTTTTTGCTTGAAGGAGATCAGCCATGACCAAACGACAAGAACCGCATCACGGCTTTTCCGATGACCCTCAAAAAGTCAAAGAGGCGGGGCGCAAAAGCGAGCCTAATGCCAATCTCGCAACTGACAAGGCAGAGAAAGCTCGAATCGGCGGACAACATAGCCATGGCGGGACGCGCGGAGAACGGTGATAAATAGCTGACCTGCTGACATGCCTACGTCAGCAGGTCGGTATCCTCATAAAGCAGTGGCGAGACGACGAACCAGAGCAGGATCACCGAGATCAGTTGAATGAGCATGACGTCGGTGAGGGGCTGACGGACGACGAGCGCGTCAGCAGCGAAGAGGAATCGGCGGGTGACGGAGCTAGGGTTACGCCGGGCCCAGCAGATGAAGAACGACGACCCAATCAGTAATACACTGCCTTGGAGGATATGCGGATGAGCATTTGGTCATCAAGCCTCGAGTCTTTTCGAAACAAAATTGCGGCCGATACTTCGGTACCAAGCTGTGGTGCCACGTCATGCGTCTGTGCCAGCTTCGGGCTTGCGCTTCTCCTCATGGCACTACGAAAATCCGCTGCCCGCGACCAGGAGGACGAGCGGAAAAAGACCATCTATGAGGTGGAGCAACTGATGGCCGTCATGAAGGCCCATGCCGATAATGATGTTCGGGCGTTCAGTGCTTTTATCAAAGAGCCACTGGTTGACTCTCAAGGTCACAGTCAGCAGCGAACACTGGAAATTACCTTAGGTGCACTCGCAGCTGCGAGATGCTGCCTTCAGGGCATCGAACTTGCGGAGAGGGGCTTACCAGGTGTGAAGTCATTCTTGCAATGCGATGTGGTCGCCGCCGTCTTAACCATGCACGCAAGCCTCTCGGCGCTATTGCTGAATGTCGATTCGGACGTTGATCAGCTCGTACCGTCAGCTAGGAGAACTGATCTGGTACATAGCCGCTCCGACCTTCAGCGAAAAGCCGATGAAGCGCTAGCTCGCGTCTGGCGTCAGCACAAACCGCTCCTGACGTGAGCTCGCAGCCAAAACGCATGATCAAATCGATACAGAGCCTCGACAGCTGGCGAGATCGACGAGAACAGGGGTGAGGTCAACGAGCTGCTAGGTGAGATTTAGAAGCCCTGGTAGGGCCCGAGCCCCCTTGAAATGAAAAAAAGCGAGGGAGTTCTTATATTTGATACCAAAAAAAAAAGCAGGGATCTCCATCAAATCGCTTTTTTCAGATTGCCACAGACTTTAGGGCAATCGACTCGATTGCTTCGCCGATGCTTTCGCCTTTGTCTTGCCTTTAGGAAATTTAGAAAGAAGTAAATGACAGGGAAGGGCGGCAGGGCGGCTTTGCCCGCAGGGCTGGGGGATCGCTTCTTTGCGACGTCAGTCGCGGCTATTTTTGATTTCAAAGCCACCCGAATTTTGACAAAAAAAACCTGGGTGGTTTATGTGTAGCGATGAGCAAGACAACGGGTATGCGCACCTAAGCATGGCTTGGGCTCAAAAACCCTGGAGAGGATGAACAGTAGGGGGTGATTCGCAGGCTGGTCATGGATATGGTTGGACGACTGGGGCTCATTTAACTACTGCCATTTTTCACTTGGCGGCCTCAGTTTTTCTTGGCTGACGTTCAGACGCAGGCGGCTGCGATACACTGATCAACAACTTTTTGGTCACGGAAAGACGCATGACGCAGGAATGGGCTCCATCGGACTGGGGGCGGCGCATTACGATGTCGTCGCAATGGCGATTACGTCTAGGCGACGAACAGTTGGAACTGAGGGTACTGGAGCAGGTGCAAGAAATCCCAATTGAGGATCTTCCGCTGCTACGAATACACCAAGGTCTGTTCTGGACGGATCTGACATTTCGCGCAGGTCAGCCAAATAGTACCCGAGTGGATGGTCTGCCCAACGCACAAACACCGGCATTGCAGGAAGCTCTACGACAGCTACTTGTTGACTCCCGTCAACGGCGGTTCGATTCCTACTACGCACAAATTTGCAGTTGGTTAGCTGACGCTATTCAATTGATCGATACGGTGCGTGTCAAACACCACTGGATTACTCATCTGGCACAGCAGGCAGTACTGAGTAACCGCCCTAATTTGCGAATCAGCAACGATGCGTTGTGGGAGTTATTCAGAACACCTGAGGTGCAGGTAGCCGTCTCTGATCGAGCCGGTGTGATCGAGCGAGATTTAAAGCGCTGGCAATACGATTGGCCTGCCGTTTGGACGCGAGAAAATGAGCAGCATGTTCTGAACGAACTCGTCGAGTGCCAAGACCTATTCGACCGAGTGGAAAGCAAGCCGCTAACGGAGCAGCAGGCGCGGGCTGTAATCTGCTTCGATAACCGTGTTCAAGCGATTGCTTCTGCTGGGTCTGGAAAGACGTCGACGATGGTCGCCAAGGCTGCCTACGGCATTCACCGTGGTTATATCGAGCCAGCTTCGATTGTAATGCTCGCGTTCAACGACGCAGCGTCGAAGGAGCTGGAGGAACGGGCTGCGTTGTCGTTCAAGCGCCTGGGAATGGACAATGTCTCCGTCCAAGGGCTGACTTTTCATAAGCTAGGTCTTTTGATCATCGGCAAGGCGAAAGGGAGGCGGCCGAATGTGCCAACCTGGGCGGTAAAAGATTCGGCATGCACGGAAAAACTGTCCGATCTTGTTGACCAGCTTAAGGATCGATCAGAGGAATTTCGAACGAACTGGGATCTCTTTCGGCTGGTATTCAATCGCGACATACCTCCCATGGGGCAAAGACCGATAGCTGACGTATGGGACAAAGAGGGTATAGGTCAATTGCTCACTCTTCATGGGGAGCACGTCGCCAGTCAAGAAGAGTGCATGATCGCGAATTGGCTGTTCTACAATGGTGTTGAGTACCAATACGAACGACCATACGAGCACGATACGGTTACGGCAGATCATCGTCAGTATCACCCCGATTTTTTCTACCCTGGGATCTCCCTCTATCACGAACACTTGGCATTGAATGCTGATGGTCAGCCCCCGGCACATTTCGAGAACTACCTAGAGGGGGTCGCTTGGAAACGCGATCAGCATCGGCTGCGCGGCACGGAACTTATTGAAACTACCTCACACCAGATGAGGACTGAAGAACCCTTCAAGCATTTAAGAACTGCTCTGACGGATCGAGGGATCCAGCTAGATCCAAATCCTGATCGACCTATTCCAAAGAATGGCCGCAAGCCAATGGAAAATGGCGAGCTCATCGGCTTGATACGTACATTCATACGTCACGCCAAGAGCAATAGCTTGAGTGCTGGCATGATGACTAACCGGTTGGAGGCAATTTCAAGCCAGGGGTTTAAATATCGTTATCAGATGTTTTTGGAGATTGCGTTGCCCGTGATCAGTGCATGGGATGCCGCCCTGAAGTTGGAGGAGGGGATTGATTTTGAGGATATGATTAACGAAGCCGCCGAATGTCTAGAGCAAGGATATGAGGCGCCGTATGACCTTGTGATGGCCGATGAGTATCAGGACGCCTCTCGTGCACGCGCTCGCTTTTGCCGCGCCTTGGTGGCGAAGCCTGGTAGGTACTTTTTTGCTGTAGGCGATGATTGGCAGTCGATCAACCGGTTTGCAGGGGCCGACGTTTCTGTAATGACAAATTTTCTCGAATGGTATGGGCATGGCCAGGTTCTGCGATTGGAGCAGACTTTCCGTTGCACTCAAGAAATCTGCGATATCTCTAGTCAGTTCATATCCAAGAATCCAGCTCAGCTAAAGAAAGTCGTACGGTCTGACACCCCTCCAATTGGGCCAGCCATACAGGCATTCCAAGTTGATGGAAGGGGGCAATTGAGCGGTGCCATCAGCCGCTACCTAGCAGACCTGTACATTGGACTTGTAAATGGCAGTATTCCTCTTGGTCGAGGTGGAAAAGTTTCCATTTTCATCCTCGGACGTTACAACAACGATGTGGTTTATGTCCCAGAGGGGTGGAAGCAGCGATATGGCGATCGCATCGATCTGACATTCAAGTCGATTCATAAGTCTAAAGGCGCCGAGGCCGACTATGTGATCCTACCTGCAATGCTTCAGCGTGGGTTTCCGAATCTTCGGGAGGATGACCCTGTGCTCATGTTGGCCATGCCCGAGGGGGACACATACCACCACAGCGAAGAAAGACGTTTGTTTTATGTTGCGCTAACGCGGGCTCGAAGGTCGGTAGCCATGTTTACTGTCATGGGTTATTGCTCGCCATTTCTTGATGAGTTGGTGGAAGAACACACTGTCCAAGTCTTCGACACTGAAGGGGAGGTTGTTCAAGAGGATCGGTGTCCAGCATGCAAGTCAGGAGTGATCATCATGCGAAATGGCAGCTACGGGGAGTTCCGCTCCTGCTCCAGCTTCCCTAAATGTAGCTACAAACCAAAAGCTCGCCAGCCACATAGAGCTGCAAAAATTGACCGATGAAAGACTAGCCCGGCTCCTTAGGGTTGGGCTGTATCAATATCTTAGGCAGAGTCAGATGGCGAACCACAAGGGTAGGGGATGCATCGGCCAGACGTTCCCCCGCACGTTATTGAAAGCATGCGTCAGGGACGGTCATATACCTCAGTTAGGTCTTCAGATCTGATGTACCACCAGTCAACCACCCTATTGGCTTGTGCCTGTCCCAATAGGATTGGCATGGATTCGGGAAAGGTTTTGACAAAGAGACGGATGTGATGCGCCAACACCATGTTTGTGGCGCCGATGATCGAGGATGCGAGCATTTGCTGATCACTTAGCTCTTGTGCATCGGTGATCTGTATCACGCTCATGAAGCTAGAATGGGCGTGGCCGCATACGTAGGAATACACATTCCGGAAGTAGGCAGAATGAAACCCGGCTAACTCGGCGAGGTCATGCCATTGCAGACCACCTCGCCACTCACCTTTTTCCAGCTTTTTTTGGCGGTAATTTGGCTCTGCTTGGAAATGAACAGACCGCTCCAACTCACTCCATAGTGCATCGACCTGTTGCTGGCTGGAGAGCTGTTTTTCTCGACTTTCTTCAGTAGTCGTTATCAGTTTGATGCGATCTTTTAGGCCGGCTAGACACCAAAGCTTGAATCGATATTCGCTGACAGATTCACTATCGGGGCTGAATAGGTAGTGACATACCAGATGTGTCTCAATAGCGGCACGGGCCAGCACCTGCACAGAACTGAAATCGTAGTATCCCGCGAGCAAGCGGCCATCCTTTTCTATTACGCATCCATCTGCCGCTGTGTACATCGAAATAAGATGACGGAAGAGCTTGATTGAAAGAGTTTGAGCGCGCGTTAACCTCTCGCTGCCAGAAATGGTTCGGCGACCATTGTTCGATTCGATCAGCAAGGTGAGCAAATCAATGAGAACGTGAAAATCAGCACGATAGTCCATTAGATTTCCTTTCTAAGCCGTGGAAGCATGCGCCAGCGATACGATGATCTGATTTCGCAGATTGAATACATCAGAGCACTGGCTGCTGATAGGTGACGATCAAAACCTATCCTGGTTCACCGCCAACCAGATGATTGCGTCTAGCTCCGCCAAGTTTTTTGCTGGATAGTCTTTTGCTCGTTTTAGTGCAGCCCGAAGCAGTCGTGCCGAGTGGATGTACTTGACTCCTTTGCTGGCACCTCGTGGCTTGGATGCTCCTGTGGCTTTTAGCCAATCGGAGACCGGTTTGTCTTTTAGGTGATAGCGCTTGGGGAAAAACTGGCAGAGCATCTCTGAGAAAAGTGCTCCTCGCGTGGTCACTCCTTCATCGGCGAGCCGATCGATCTCGCCTGTTACCACTTCATCCCGGGCAGGTTCTTCAGCATCAAGGACGCGAGTGAGGCTCGTTGCAAGCTCCTTAAAGTTGCTCCCCTTACCCTGTCGCTCCCAGCCAGCTCCCTGAAAACGACTTCCCTCATCACCGAAAAACCAGAGGCTTTTTAACTCGTGGTAAAAAACCATGTTCCGCTCATCATTCCAAAGACGGGCGCGAGAAGCTTTTCTGATGAGATTTTCTAGCGCTTCTTTAACCTTCCGAAAGTGGCGCATTTGCTGTCTGCGACCAGTTAGCGTGTCGTTCAAACCTTTCAGCTTGTTTGCTGGGGGGAGACCGAGATCAAACACAGAGTCATCCGCATTGGCCGCCCCCGGTTTTGTCGGCTTCTTAGGTTGAATGGCTTCGCGATATAGAGCCAACCAGCTATGGTCAAGAGTGACGCAACCTTCCTCCATACTCTGGATCCAGGCTTTTGCGGCGTCGAAAGAGCTCAGTGAAATTTTCGAGTAGCCGTTGGCTTCATGGTTTGTCGAGAACGCAGCCTTGGACAAATTTGAAGAGCCAACCAAGGCATATGCTGCACCATCCAGCTCGCGCCATATCATCGCCTTAGGATGGAATCCGTCGATGGACTCGGCAGCCAAGAACTGCGCTTTCCGGTTCTTCGGTAGCCACTTGATGACTTTTTCACAGGCAGCTTTGCGCGTGATTCCGAAGTCCTTGCCGACAATGAAAAGAAACGACCTGCACTGCTGGCCGAGGGGCTCTTCTATGCCCCAATCGGTTAGGTAAGCACTGACAATATAGAGCTCAACCGACTCGCTCAGTGCTCTGTGATAGATGTCTTTGAGGTTGGGGCCAGTGCTGTTTGGGAGCAGTACGAGATCCATGCAATATCCTATGCAGAAAGGGGGGAACGTGGGGTGCGCGATATAATGGTGACTCTCGTCGAGTCACCCAGGTGCGGTAACTCTTTTGAATGTCGTTCACAGAAATCGACAAAGACGTCCAGGTCAATTGCGTCATGGTTGTAACGGTGCCTTCCAAGTTGATGGGTGTAATTCATATTCAGCCCTTGATCCCGATGGGGCCGAAAATCTACATCGCTATCACCTGTATCGACCCTAGTTTCGTAGACACATCAAACCTCTCGGATTTTACTGCCCACGACTGAAAATCAGGCTCCTGGTAAAAGCGCGTGTATAGTGAAAATGCTCTTTGCTCGACGGCAATTTCAAAACTCTTGGTGCGTTCGAAGCTCCAGCAGCGGTCACCAGTCCCTTTTGCTGGTAGGCAGTTTATCCCTAACTGGGCCTGGTCAAGCTCTATAGCACTGGACTCCAACAACCTCAACGACCTGAGCTCCCGTGCTTCCCTCGTCAGCAGATCTTCAGAGTCTATTTCTGGCACCAAATGCAGTTTCTTGGCCGGCGCCAATGCACCGTCACTCCGGTTGTCGCTGCTACCCCAGGCACGAATATTCCCTATGCAGTTGCCGATCACGTAAGGCTTTCTCATGAACTCGAGAATCCGTGTGCCCTTGGCATAACCCGTCCAGTCGCCCCAATGCAGATGAGGGACGATATGGTCGTAGTCGTAAGGGGTGTCTTCGTCACGCCCGGCCACTGGATCACCATCCATACCCGCCACATAGCTGCGTTGAAGCCATAACAGTAAGGGATAGCGGTGGCTCGATGAAGTGCACCAGTGCTGCCAGAAGTCGCAGAGCTGCTTATCGGCCTCATCTTCTGGCAGTGGATTAAACCGGTTCACCCCGATGATTTCATTCGCGTGGCTAACTCGCGAGTCCGTCAGACCTGGTCGGGCCTCAAGCAGGGAAGGGTTTGGCATGGCCAGTGCCAGGCCTTCTCTTAGGATGGCGTCCATCATGCGATATCCAAGAGTATCGCCCAAGTGCTCGTCCCGGATGGATTGGGACACCACCAGATAGGCCTTCTTGCTCGCCCTGCGGTTGTCTTTGATACACAGCCACCATTGGAGGACGAATCGTAACGCATCGCAACGCCTGGATTCGTTTTGCACGGAGTCTGGGCCCGCCAAGTAGCCCACTTGCGCGAGCCTCAGTAAAACTTGCACTAGCGACCTAGAAAGATGGGGTAGGGCATGCCTTGGCAAGCCAGAATCAATCCCGCCACGGTAATCCAAGAACCCAAGAACCTGGTCGAAGCACTGGTGCATGACATCGCGAGTGAGCACTGGGAGAAAGGATCGATCAAGGAACCCATCCGTTTTGATCAGCTTGTGAAACTCTTCCTTTTCTGGGTTTTCCGGATCCGTTTTTATCTCAAGGTCGGTAGCGCAAGCCAATCGCAGAGCCGTCAGGGCCAGGTCGGTAGGGGACATTAAGCTGGCCACACTGCCATGGCCGTCACCGGAGTCATGATCATGCAACGCAGTGACCATCTGGTGCACCTCTGGACGCAGATGCTTGAGAATGGCGTAGACGTAGTCGTTATCTGACAGCTTGGTGGAGTTAGAGCCTATGCGGTTGAACAGTAGCGCCAGTGGAGGCTCAGTGCTGTCGGAAGCACTGGTGTCGAAAAGGCGCTCGTCGACGCGCAGCAAGGGGATCTGGGCTTCATCGATGCGCTCCAAGCCTGTGGCCAGAATCCCGATACGCTCGATAACCAGCTGTTGATGCTCTGATTCGAGAGCCTCCCACGCAGAAGTGGCCTGTGTAGCAGCCGTCTGCGACGGAGAAGGCGATTGCAAGACAGACAATACCTTTTGCTGCCAAACTGCAGATTGACCGTCACAGGCCTGCCACCACTGGATAAGCTCACGCAAATCTAAAGGTAAGGACTTTCTGTTGCTCCAGGGGAGTGTTTTTAGGAAGTCCGGGTACGAAGAGCTCTCAAGGTTGGTGCCTCTGACCTGATTCTCCCAGGCGGAGAGGGCTTTTCTGCGGTCGGAAAGAGGTAGCTTTACATTCGGCTTATCGCGGGAATACCCAAATGGCTGATTGCGCGTCGTAATCCGAAGAGTAAGTAGTTCACCCTTGCGTGGGGCGTCTGCAAAGTCGACCCAAATGCGATGCGAGATCGGCGTTTGGCTGGGTAGTGGCCACCCGGCCAGCATGGCAAGCGTACGCTGCTGGCCATCGACTAAACCAAGGCGCCCGTAAACTTGATCTTCATCAGGCTGAGCGCTGCCAACCAAGGCGATGCTCTTGGCGTTTTCAGGGAGCTCGCTGATTAGCAGGGCGCCGAATGGCAACCCCTGAAAGAGGGTGTCCCAGAGTTGGATGATTTGCGAAGGCTTCCAAACGAATCCGCGCTGAATCATCGGTAGGGAGACTTGCCACTCATCAGGCCTATTGCCGGCAGCCCAGTCGAGCCACTCGCGCAATCTTGAGACGCGGATGTTCTTTTGTGCATTGGCGGGGTCAAAAAAAATCATGATGGGCTTCCTTGCATTCAAAGTAGTTAAACTCAGCGATCCTATTTCTTTTAAGCCGGGGACACTTCACCAGAGGTTTTGAAAGCTCGGCCCGTCCGAAACTGGAGGCTGTGAAGGCCGACTAATCTGGATAGTCACAGGGGTCGGAAAGTCGACACCGACCATTGCCACCTCGCCTTGCTTGAGGTTAGGCAGGAATGCTGCAGCCGAACGATCTATCTCGCCACAGGCTCGTTCGACGACTTCACGGTCGCGATCATTGGTTAACCGGTGAACCAACAGCGTCCCCATCTGGCTGAGGACGCCTTCGGTGATATCCCGTGGTCGTTGCGTCGCCAAACAAATGTTCAAACCGTATTCATCGCATCTTGCCACAGCTTCCACATGCTCGGCCCACCAGCATCGCCGAGTGAGGTGCCGCTTCCTGCGAAGAATCCGAGGTTGGGAACTTGCAGGGAGGAAGAGAACATGTCGGTAAGGGCTGCGCGGTTAGAACGCATTAGAGAGTCATCTTCCGGCTCAACCCCTCTTATTGCCGCGTATGCCTCGACGGTCAAAGGCAGCCAATCAGTGGCTCCAGGTGGAAGGTATGCCTGCTGCCCTTTGTGTGTATCAGGCAATGGGGCTGGTGGTGGTGGTGGTGGAGGAGGAGGGATTTCAACTGGCATAGAGCACGATGCTGTGTTCAATATAATGGCTATACATTTTTAGCGGTTTGGCATACGTCACGGGAGGGCGTAGTCCATGCAAATCGCCGATCTGACATCATAGCGCCACTACGCAGCTAAAGCTCAGGATCATGACCGTTGTAAGGCCATGGTTGTCCAGCGAGCGTGCTAATAACGCTTTCAATGCGTACAGAAAATGACCGCCATGAATTCTGAAGCAGAGCTCCGGCGTCTTGAAACAAAGCGGTGGAATCACTCTGGACACTTGCCGGCATCCTCCAGGAGAGAGGGAAATTGCTTGAAGTTCTGGAGCATCAGTCTGGTGATAGCCGGAGGTCTTGAGCGTCGCCCACCCGAGTGCTGGGGGGCGACGCTCAACGATAGCCGCTCGCTAGTCGTAACAGTCGCGGGCACTTGTCCAACCCGTTGGCGGAGAGGTGATGATTTCTTCGGGTGCGAGGTTGGCGAGCTCAATGGCTGGCCTTCGATCAAGATCAAAGATCCGAGACCTTTCCTGCACGAACCACGAAAGCGATAAAAACTCGGTCGAGATGCGCTGGAACAGGCACTCGCTGATTCTGTATGCGCCCTTCATGAGATCGTCGGGATCTAGGCAGATTTGCATCGAGTGAGTGCCATCCATGAGCCAAGTGCAGTGAATTGCCTCCTCTTGGAACAGTTTTTTTGCCACGTCCAGATCGATCAGAACTACGACAGCGATTGCCTCCTGCATAAACAAAACGGCGTTCTGTGGCGACATGGATAGAGTGAATGGGTATGCGGGAAGCCAAGAAAGATCCGGCACTACACTTCAAGGAAGCGCATTACGCCTGCCTTATTTCACCTCGGCGTTGCCAAGCTGTCCGCTATCCCAGGCTTCAGTGAGCTCGTCTATTCGATCCGCGATTTGAGGTGTTTTTGATAGGACAAGGCAGCGCGTGTTGCCGACAAATTCTTCTATCAGGTACACAGCGTCGCCGACATCCAGCTCGAGTTCCTGCAGCGCTTCGTCCGGAATCCGAATTGCACCGTCACCATCCCATTCTTCGATCATTATTTTCATAGGTGGCTTTCTCACGTGTGGACTCCATTGCTTTGAGCTGGCAATGGTAGCGTGCTTTTGCGTCCAGGCTTATAGGGCAGCGAGCAAACGTTCGAGCTGTTCACGCTTCGAGGCACTCAATAGGTCGACAGGATCGGCTCCGTCACTCTGGCAGAACCCAAGTGTCCCGACTCAGCCATCAGGCGACCTGCAGTACACGCAGTAGTCTAGGGTGTCACAGTCATTGAAGAGGGTGAGTCGCAAGCCATCAATCTCCACAGGCATAAGGCCGTGATAGATCTCATTCCATGACTGGATGGAGCTTCGCATCATGATGCGTTTGCCAAGCGCGACGTCCATCAGCACCTGGCAGACCTTGCGGGTGGAGAGAGGAGAGGTTGTGTTCAAAGTAGTCTCTGCATGAATCATGGCACGTAGATAGCTGCTGCCCGGAGTTGGCAGTCACTCCAAGGGGCCTAGGCCGACTGAAGGCTTTCTAATCGAGGCTTTTACTCAGAGCACCCAGTTATCGGTTTTCAGTCACACGATGCATCGAACCTAGGGAGGCAATTCACAGTCCGCAATGGTCGGCCTACGTTGACTAGTCATCAAGAGTCGTTTCGAAGAAGTGCCAGGGCAGCTTTGCATATTTGTTTTGTCTGGGACTTGTAGCTCGTCCCTGATGGGGACACACCACGCTCCAATTTTGCTCGGGTAAGAATCGATTTCAGATCGTCATCCGGCACTGCTGGGCGGTCAAGCAAAACGCCGGTATACCTCGAGGTAAGATAGTGGCTCTCCCCCCGAGCTTTTGCCGCAGCATTGTCCTTGAAGGCCTTGTCTCCGAGTGGCGTCCTTACACCCGCGTAGACTAGATTTCTGGTAACTGGGGTTACGCCACTCTCAAACATACCCATAGAGAGAACTGCGTCGGCCTCGTCCTTTGTGCACCCCTGATCCCAATACAAAAAATCATGGATTATCGCGGGTGCCATAGAGCGATCGATTGGTGCTTCCCACCACCAGAGTGTCCGAGGAATGCTAGCGAGGTCGGTGATGAACCCCCGGGGCACCCTGATTTTGTAGTTCGTGTTCATCAGTTGATAGCCAAGCGGTATGGTCACGACGAAGACCTCGTCCCCCAATCGGGCGACAGAGGGGGGAGTAGGGGTCGCACAGGACGCCAGCAAGGTTGAAATTACCAGAAGGCTGAAACGGATGGGGCGGTAAGGTGTGAGCATCATGACTCCAGGGCGGATGGCGATAGGTTGATCAAGCGCAACGTTTGCAGGCGTGTTTATGATCTACAGCTGTGACAAAAGGCGGGATGGGGCATGGAGTCCAGAGTAGCTACGTATAGGTATTTGTTTATTTGGCCGCATAAATAGAGTGTTGAGTTATTGGCCTTTCGAGATGGCGATAATCGGTAACCAGCCTCCCGCAGCGCGCTTTACCCTTTGGCGTTGATTGGACGTTTAGTGGTGTAAGCATGGAATATCCGTTTTTCCTGCCGTTTCCGATCTGAGGTCTGATCGCGTTTTCAGCTCTATTGGCCCGTACCTAAACCTAAGGTGCGATTGCTGGCTAATATGTAGGTGCCTACATAACTATTGAGCTGATATGCAGAAGCGAAATGCCGAGCACGATTGTTCGACGTGATCAAGTGATCTAAGCTGATTTTCAGTAGAAAGCCATGTCGAGATCGAAATGGAAACTGACAAAACTGATGAGCAGAAATTTCTTGAAGAGCTCGAAGAGGTAGTTTATAGCTATCTATCAAAGGAAACAGCAGCAAGCTTTAAGCTGCTGCGGCAGTTCATCATGACCCTCAATGAGGAAAGTGACAGAGGGGCTGCGCTAGTCGCAGCAGAAGTACTTAGCGATGCATTGGGTAGTTTGATTAAGTCTAAATTGGTATCTGATAAGAAGCTTATACAAGTTGCATTTTCTACGGCGGGAGCTTTTGGGTCATTTTCAGCAAGGATTGATCACGCATTCTTGCAGGGTTTGCTGCCTGAAGCGTTAAGGAAAGACCTTCATCTTCTCCGAAAAATCAGAAATGAATTTGCTCATAGCACCGACCTCAAGAGCTTTGAGACTCATAGCATTAAGTCGCGATGCATGGAGTTGAATTATTATGGCATAGGTGCAAAGAATTCCGCGCCGCGAATAGTTTTCCAGCGGTCAATGGGTCTTATCTTTCGAATGATCGTCTTGAAAATAACTGAGACACAGCACGCCTCCGTACCGCCTAACCCTGAAACAAAGGAAACTGAAGAGTTTGTGAGGCGATTGGTAGAAGGAATTAAGCAAACTGACTTAGATCTTTCAATTGTTTTCAAAGATGCAGATCTTTTCTAGTCGATAAATAACGCCTCGAGCGACAATCCGCTCCCACCCACTCAGTGCCATAGCGCTGCCAGGTTTCAAGAGCGCCGACACGACCGTCAGGAAACATACTCGCAGTAGTCCAGGCTGTCGCAATCATTGAGAATCGCCAGATGCCAGCCATCGATCTCGACAGATATGTAGTTGCTGTAGCTTTCGCTCCAGGGCTCGCTGCTGGCTCTGGTCATGACGCGCGTGTCGAGCGCGACGTCCTTCAGCACTTTGGTAGATCTCGCGGGCCGTGAGATGGGAGGTTGTGTTCAAATCATTCTGCGCTTGAGTCATTGCTTGCCAACGCTAAGTTGCGGTGTGGAGTGGCGTCAATGAAGAGGTCGCTCCTTCGGGCCAAAAGAGGCCGGGCCTGGAAGATCGATCATTGCAGGCCCATAGTCTGCTTTCTGAACGCGCCAAGGTTCGCCACCCAATTACGCGAGATCATGTGAAGCTTATTGGCAAGGTCACGGCAGCACTCTGGTGTGAAGAATGGCGGCAAATCATCTTGGGCACGGACATACTCAAGAATGTTGCCGTGGCACAGGGTGTGCCGAACCCTGACGAGTTCAACGTTCTGGCGGGTAGGCAGATTGGCTTCGAAATCTTGCTCACCTGGAAATGCTAAGGCATCGATTGACATGCCATTGGCCCTAGCTTGACGCAGCAGTGAGTTACTGAGCAGCGAGATATCGTCAACGTTGTCGATTCGTGCAGGGATCTTCACTTGAGCCATCGTATTGCGAAGCGAGCCCTCGATTCCGGTGAGAAATCCAGTGCAAGCTGGCAGGTAGAGCTCATGCTTCAGCGCGTCATACGCTTGGATGAAAAGCCAATGACTTTCTGCGCCCAGCGAATGTTGAAGCCAATAGCTGCGCTCGTCGAAGTCCGCACGCTGTCTTCGCAGAAAGTCCTCAAGCTGATATTCATCGCCAGACAGTTCATGGGGGGCAGTCACAATGGTTAGCTCATTACAGCAGACTAGAAAGATGGCGGGGCCTGAAGCCCCGCAGCAGAGCTAGAAATCCACACCAGACGCTCGGGACAGGACATCATAGAGTGTTTGCGTTGGAAATCCATTGCAGTACCTCGTCGACACCTGCGCGATTAGCCTTCGCAAGCAGGGTCTTGCCAATCTTAAATGGCGCTTCCTCTCTACAGCGTTCTGCAAACCGAACGAAATTCTTATCCGCCGATATGATGACTTCCGCGTCAACCAAGTGCGTCGCCAGGCGAGAGTCGCCCGGCGTGCCGGTGGTGACCTTGTGCCATGCTTGAAGAAACTCGAACGACCCGCGTAGCCATTGCCGCGGAACCGCTGCGGGATCGAGTTCATGCAGCCATAGCCGATTCATCGACTCGGTTGATGAAAGCATGGCGGGCACGTCGATCTCGCTGTCGAGCGACTCTCTGATCGCACTCTCGTAAATCTGCAGTTCGGACTTGAACATATGCAGGCTGGGCACGCGCCAGTAGTGCACAGGCTTTCCCGTCCAGCCTGGCGTGCCGGTTTCTGGGATGTGTCCGACATGCTGTAGATGTGTCTCACTGCCAGGCTTGATTTTCTTCAGCCGTTCTCTGATGCCGAATGACTGCTCGACAGCCAGGCTCTCTTCTTGCTTCCGTCGAACGCTTTCATTCGTTGGAGGGGAATCAATCTCCCGGCGTGCACGATCCCAGAAGCCACCGGTACGCCTTACCCAGTCATATCTGACCCGATTGAACTCCTTCATGTTCGGCTTGGCTATGACCCATTCCGGCCGCAGCCTGATTATCTCTCCTTTGACCTCAGCGCATTCGCTGAACACCTCAGGCATCAGGCGCTTCCAGTCCTTTTCTGTCAGTAGCTGGATTACCTTACGGCGGGCTTCCGGCACTGGCAGCTGCTGAACTTCATCCACCACCGCAGGAGATACAACAATTTCAACACCTACTGCCCTGGCGCGCATGGCAAGTTCGCCGCCAGCATCTTCATTTGCGATGTAACTCCAGATGTTTGTATCCAAAAAAAATCGCATCAACGCTGTCTCAATCCTGAAAAGTAGTAAGCGTATTACGCTGTGAAGGCCGTCAGATTTTGGATCACCCTACGTCAAACATCCATTGGAATCCTTCGACTGCACCTTGCTTTCCGAAAGCAGGTTTGCGTCGCCTAATCACCTAGCTGAAGCCAGGCCCTGTGCCACTTGTCTCTTCAGTACATCCGTCAAACAATTCATGTCGTTGGTAGTGAGTTTCACAGAAGATCGACCTCGTCGGGCTTGAGCCATCCTGCCTCGATTACTCGCTGCTTAGCTATCCCAGGCTGAGCGGTGTAAACCACAATCGCGAGACTTTCTTCGGCCCGGCTGCACGTGACATACAGCAGGCGACGAGTGCGAGCCAAGGAATCATCTTTGCCCTCGTGTTGATTTTTTACGTCGCTGTCAGAAGCTGGTTTGACACCCAAGAGCTTGTCGTAACTGAAAAGGAAACCACCTGCCTCTTCGTCATTGAGGATGACCATGACTCTGGGGAACTCCAGCCCCTTTACACCCTGGTGCGTGTCGAAGGGGGAAAGCCCATCGGTATAACCAGCGAACGCAGCCATTTCCGAGAAGGGACGCCCTAGTAGAGTCTGGTATGCATGGGTTTCTAATGCATCACGATCCGATGTGTCTGGAGGGGCATCAGTCGTAGCGCCCAGCGATAGAGCTGCTACAAGTCGGTCTGGGAGATCCAGCAGGCCTGTTTGGAGTAGGACTTGAGCGACGTCTCCTATCAGGGGGTCGTTGTCATTGAATAGTTCACACAGCGATTCAGTAGCGTCTCCTGCTTTCTCAAGCAAGGCTAACTGGTCAGGCACCTCTTTCATGGATTTAGGGTCGAGAAGCGGCGACTGAAGCCGCACAGCTTCCATGAGACTGAAATCGTTCGTTTTGGCAGCTTGAAGAATAGGGGCCACCCGTTCGAAAAACAGTTTCAAGATTGGCAGTGTTCCGTCCAGCAGCCCGGTTCGCAGGTGCTCAACCCCATACAAAGGTGTGAACACACCCTCGAACCCCATTCGACGTCCGGCCATCTTGTGTTCAAGGATGAGGGTCTTTCTTCCATCCTTACCAGCTGCCCACTGAGCATCGCCGGTGATGGCTGCCATGCGCTGTGCTATGTCTTCCTCCAACCCGAAGCTTTGACCTGGTGTCTGTTGGGTGCAAAACATTCGAACCGTGCCTTCTATGGCGTCCGGCTTTGGCTTCTGCTGATGATTGTCTGCGCTCGCACGGATTACATTGATAAGATCAACAACCCTTGTTGGGCAGCGACGGTTCATACGTTTTTCGGGCACCGCCCAATCTGGAGGGATCGCTTCCTCCAAGCGCACCTTCCCATCGTTGTAGATGCGTTGCATGGTATCGCCGAGAAGCCCGAGACAGAAACGGTCAGGGATGAGGGATTGTGCTCGCAGAAAAGCATCCATGAGAGGCCCATAGGTATCCTGGCTCTCATCGATCAAGAGTACAGGGTGCAAATCCGCCATAATATTCAGCAATGGAGGCAACTGGATAAAAGCAGCTGCCATTTGAATGACTTCACTATGGTTTAGGGCTTGCCTACCGCGATTGTCGCCGGTAGGGCTGTAAATGAATGTTGATATCTCATCCAGGGAATCGAGGCGACGAGCTTTGCTATCCCTTGAAGCTTGATTTGCTAGAAATGTCTTGTTTTGCCCTCGAGCCTTTCCAAGCTTCTCATTGAGCTCACCAATGTCTTGGGTGAGCTTGACCCGAAGCCACTCACGAATGTCATCATTGAAGCCCTGAATCATCCGCCAAGAGAAGGCGTGAATGGTTGACACAACCACCAGTGGGTCGTGTTCAAGACGGCGGGTAATTTCCTCGGACGCCGCTTTGGTATAGGTGATGATCGCGATTTGGCGTCCTTCAAAAGTCAGTCGTTGCCGTTCCCTATTCTTTAGAATTTTCACGGCTTCGACTAACGAATGGGTTTTTCCAGAACCAGCGCCGGCGTATAGGAAAAAACTCTTCGGATGGTCGAGATTCAGACAGTCCTGAATGATCTGATCGGCATCTGGAACATCATCCATAGCAGCTTCCGGCTGCCGGCTCATGATGTCACCTCGACAATCGCTGAAGGGATGACCAGTAGCTCTTTGCTTTTTCTTTCGAGCTTGGACTGCAACCACGCCAAGCCTTCATGGATGTAAGTAGGCACCGTCAACTTGGCGAAATCAGAATCGCCGAGAACGTGTAGTGCGAACTCAGCCTTATCACCATCCTTGAGCTTGGTGAACAGCTCTGTGCCAAGCTCTAAGGATGTTTCTGCTTCACGTAGCGCCTTGGCGAAAGATCGCATCAGCCCGCGTCCCGCTTTGTTAGCAAAATGCTCTGTGTTGCTCAAGACAAGGCTGTCTTCAAAGGTATTTGGTAATGCTTCGACCTCTAGCCCAGTTTTGGGTAAGCGGACAGTAATGGGCGTCTGATAAGCGATCCTGATCGAAAACAGCTCGTCAATTTGCTGAGCTTTACTGTCGGAGGTTAGATCCAGTAATGAGTCCACATCATGTCCAAGGCCTGCTGCTCGCATCCAATGGCGCACGGTTGGGTTGTTAGTGGTTTGGCCTTTCTTCCGCTCGACAGGTTTGCCGATCTGTAGGAGACCCGCGTCCAAGTCAGTTATCACCAGAGTGACAATACCCAACGCATCGATCAGGGGCCGGAGCCGATGCGCGTGGCTTCCCCCAATATCCAAAATGGTGATGTAGCACTGGTCTAGGAAACGAAAGTGCTGCCTCAAAAAATGTGGAAGCATCATGCGCTCAGCGGCCCCCTCAACAAGGATCACCGCATCCGCAAAGAACAGGTCGGCATGTTGGGCCCGAAGGTAACGGGTAACGAATTCCTTCGTTTGATTGGACTCGCCGAACACTGTACTTAGGTTCGAAACGGTAGAGACTGGGATTGATATCCCGGCCATGCCGGACGGAAGTCTGCGGAAGTATCTCAAGTTTTCGTAGTCAATCTCATGAGCTACGTGGCTGGAATGGGAACTCACCATCAGCTGTGTCCTGAGGTTCGGATACTTCACTAGCAATGGGTCGCTGCACAGCACATGGTAGGCGTGTTTTATGAATGCTTGCTGAACCTGGACGTGTAGGTGGGCCTCCGGTTCTTCGATTAGAACCAAATGTATAGGCTCAACACCAGTAGCGCTTTGCTCTTCAGGGCTTCTGTACTTCTTCAGCCATTCATCTCGAAATGCCATCAATCGGAATATCATTGAGATGAGGTTCTGGTAGCCGAGCCCGTTGGACGTCTCCGGAAGCCTAAGAGGCGGTGCTCCAGGGGCTCCTCCAACGGAATCCAATTCAAACAGCACAGCTGCTTCGTGGTTCATCCCGTCCGTAGGGGCGAGGCGGGTGGAAACTCGGATGGATGGGTCGGAATTATTCGGATAGCCCAAGCCGGCGACTTCCTTGAGCGCAGGCGCGAAGCTCGTGCTCAAGCGAGTGTCAAAGGCGGTTTGAGCTGCCTCAATTGCTCTGAGTGCCTCCAAATCTGAAATATCTGGGCTATCGCCTGGATCGAGATGCCTGCTGTAGTACGCTCGCAATTGTTCCGAGAGCTTCCTGCCCGATCCATGTCCTCCCTCTAGGACGCCTTCGTCAGCGCTGTCACCAAAGCCGCGTTGAGCATTGATCTCGTGGACTCGAATCAGGTCTGTTAGGGGATTGCGCTCGAGTGGCGTTGCAGTGGCCGCAAGCGGTTGCTGGTTAGCTTTACGAGTTGCAGGATCTGGAGCTTTTAGCTGGCCTGGATCAAGTCGGTACCATCGGATCTTGAAGGTTTTACCGATTCGCCGATTCAGGTAGTCATGCAAGCTCTGCGGCCAGAGCGGAAGCGATGGTGGCTGCGTACCTAGCGCTGCCTGTTTTTGAATTTCCTGCTGAAGCTCCCTCACTCGTGCTCGCTCTTTGCAGTAATCGACAAACAGCGTTGGCATATCATCTGGCTCCAGCCGGAACCGCATACCGACATGGCCGCCTTTCCAGGCGAAGTTCGGTATGAGATCTCGGATGTGATGAAGCTCGCCCTGAGCTGCTTCAAGCCAAATATCTAGCGTTGGCAACCAGTCAGCCCATTCATTTGCGACTGGGATGGGGAAGCTATCATCTGCAGCCTCCCAAGCTTCACCAATGGCATCGATTGTGGCGAGATGGCTCAGAGTAAGATCTTGCAATCTGAAAATCGACGCTTTCGAAAGTAGGAACTTGCGCAAGGCCAGCATCGCAGATGATTTGCCACTGTTGTTGGCTCCAACGAGGAGTGTGGTCTCGGCTGCGAGGTCGACTCGTACGGATAGGAGCTTGCGGAAGTTCGCGATTTCCAGATGCTGAATTTGCATAGTCTCTTCCCTGATGACTGCTCAACAACGGAGCGTCCGGCTGATAGATGCTGGAACTCTAGCTTAGCCGGCCCGGCACTCCAACCGCCGTGATGGGATTTCGCCATCATTGATGCGTCTGCGTGCAGTGGAAACAAGCTCGTGGACTGAGTGATGGCACTGAGCTATGGTCGCTAGCATGATGTGCGTGAAGGCGCGCGATGACTTAGGAAGGAACGGAAACGATGATTTACCAATGCAACGGATGCAACAGGACTACCTTCGAGACAGCATGCCCGTGGTGCATGAGCTCCCAAGTTTCGCCGTCATCAGAGCTCACGTTGCGGCACCTCACTCCACTGGATCCTTCGTTTTATCCCGACTTTCAATACAGATCCAAAGGCTTGATTCAAGACTTCTTCGGTAAGAAGAAAGAGCAAGCCCAACTGAACGATCTTCTGAACAACGTATTGAGAAAATACGCGGAGCTGAAGCAGCCATACTTTACGAACTTCATTCACACGACTCGCGAAAGCGCAGGTAGCAGCGATGACGCAGGCGTGCCCGGCCCACGTTTGGATGGTGTGTACAGCGAGAGAGAGCTGTTCAGGGAGGTCTTGATTCGCAAAGGTTTTGACGAGCTTGAAGGGCTTCCATCTCTTTTGGACAAGCTGCTGCAAACCACAGCATTCAACTCTGCCTACCTGGGCTTCTCGAGAGAGTTGACCCGCCACATCCGAGCTGATCTTGCCGACACCTTACGTTCCTGGATTGAAGAGGCCGGGACAACGTTCAGGTCTGACCTGGCCTTGTTCTACTACCACCTCTGGGAAAATGACGTTCCATTTCCCAATGTCCAATTCAATCCCCAAGCAGCCTCCACATCTGGCGTACCGCTGCTTCCGCTACAGTCTTTTCGGAATGGCTTGAGCCTGTGCGAGGAGATTTATTTCGATATCCTCGTTGAGCGGCTGGGATCACAGCTCGAGCATTTCAATCCGAACCAGTTCATCACTATGTACCTGGTGGATGCGATGGACGGTTTTCAGTTCGAAGCCTTCCTGGTCGAGATCTTTCAAACCATTGGCTATGACGTTAAAGAGACCAAAAAGACTGCTGATCAAGGTGCCGATCTTTTCGTTAGCCGCTTCGGCAAAAACATGGTGATCCAGGCAAAGAATTATGCCGGGTCAGTAGGTAACGCAGCTGTCCAGCAAGCCATTTCTGCCAAGGCCTTCTACGGATGCGACGAGGCCATGGTGGTTACCAACTCGTACTACACGAAGTCTGCAAAGGAATTGGCCAGCACAGCTGGCGTGCGGCTGATCGACCGGGATGGTCTTCAGAGCTACCTGGATGACTACAATCAGAAGCTCATCGAAATCTTCCAGGCCGAGGAAGAAATTGACTAGAGTTGCCGTTATAGGTGCGCCGTGGAAATGATTATTTTCCATTCGGCGACAGAACGGTTTGTGAGCGCGAGCCATCTGGGCCCACTTGAGGGCCAGCTTTCCAGGTAACATCGTCTGGATGCCTGTATAGCAGGTACTTGTCTGAGCTGGATCGCGTGCTTCACTTGATAGTGATAACTGAGGTTGATTGTTGCTATCGCTCCTTCGGGCCCACGAGGCCCGGCTCACCTAGTCAGCTGAGCATCTCCTTAATGATAGACGCAACATTTCGAGCATCGTCTATGCCTCGGTGATAGGTACCTTTCCAATCCAGGCCCATCGACTCTACCGTTTGCTTAAGTGATTTCGGTCGATTGTCATACAAGCCTGCATGCCATTTCCTGGCATTGAAATGGGGCAAGCCTTCGAGTAGGGAAGGGCACGCAGCAAACCCTGCGTCTCGCTCAAGCTGCCTTGCATCATAGTCACCCCACGATGCCCAAGCAGCGTTTGGATATCGCGCAATAAACGCTCCTAGCTCCTGGCCAACCTCCACATAGGTTCGTGCACTATCCACGTCCGCTTGTTGAATGGACGTAAGCTTTTTACAGAAATCGGTCAGGACAGGATTGATCTGAGGCCGAACGAAGCGCTGGAATTCATCGACGATCTCAAGCGTTTCCAAATCGATTACCACCAAGCCAACTTCGATCGTTTCCATCTGATCGGGGACGACCGCGAGCGGCCTTTTCGATCCAGACTCATCAACCTCATCACACGTTGCCTCAAGGTCTACGCAATAGAGGTAGCGGTATGGCGCGAGGAGGTTTTGGATGGCTTGGAGATAATGAAGTTTTGCTTCGATACTCATGGCAAGGTCGCCCTCCTGATTATGCAAGCTGTTCAATCTATGAATTGAGGGCGGTTGGTTTTACAGATCTGGATAATCATTAAGCCTAAGACTAAGGGGCGCCGCGTCTTCCGGCTCGCCCTTAGGCGCACGTATCACTCCGGCTTCAGCGTCTGCACGCATCTGCTCGAGCTCCTTGTGAAATGCCTTGTCCTGAACCGTGGGCTTGCTCGCGTAAGGTTTGCGCTCTGGTTCAGGCTTGGCTGCATAGGTCGTTACCGCGTCTGGGTCGTGCTGCAGCTTTTCTTGAACTTGCGATGCCAGCATTGTACGGAGCGCGTCTTTGTCGGGACGGTTCAACAAGTTGTTACTCCTATTCGGAAGCCAGGCACTAGCTATTCGATTGGTACATTGAGCAGTTGGTGAGGGCAGGGCTGTTATATTAGTGGTTGCATCGCAGATTGGCAGGTTACCTGGAGTGCAGGTTAAAAATCCTGGTAAGCCTACCAAGCCTTGGCGGCAACCGTTTGTGATGAAAATGATGTCATAGCTACAGTCTTGAATGCAGCTTTCGAGATGACTGAAGTGGCCAAACATTCGCCTGCCGTTTTGCATGCATGCTCAGAGCCCAGCGAGCAGCCGCTCAAGCTGTTCTCGCTCCCAGGTGCTCAATAGCTCGACAGGATCAGCTCCGTCGCGTTGCCAGGGGTCAAGTGTACCGACTCGGCCATCAGGCGATCTGCAGTACTCGCAGTAGTCCAGGGTGTCACAGTCATTGAAAAGCGTGAGCTGCCAGCCACCAGTCTCCACGGGCATGAGGCCGTGGTAGATCTCATTCCATGATTGGATGGAGCTTCGCGTTATGAAGCGTTTGCCGAGCGCGACGTCCGTCAGTACTTGGCAGACCTCGAGGGCGGTGAGAGGGGCGGTTGTGTACAAATCAGTTGCATCCCAATGATTGCTTGCCTATCGCCTTAGCTTTGCCGAAAAAAAGGTAATTCTGACAAGGCAGCACCGTAGGATGTCGACGTTTGGCTTTCCACAGTAAGATGTTCTCTTCGAACGATGCCAGAGAAGGGACGCCATGGAACTCCAAGACCTGCTTGCGAAAGGCTACTTTCCCGTCCAGCTTCCTACCGGGTTCAGCACTAAACAGCTTGCGGCCAATTTGAGTCATATCCAAGCGCCCTGGGACGCCGAGTTGGCCAAAAAAAATTCTGTGCTGTCACTAGGCGAGCGCTTCTCGGTTGCTAGATCGTCGTACAGCAGACGTATCACATCCATCATCAATCCGGTCAATTTTTATGGACTGGCTAGAGATATTTGTGAGTACTGGCCCCGCATACAAGAACATTACGAAACGAGCGAAATATCCCGCAGCATCCCAGGGTCAGGGGGTAGCTTGCGGGCGATTGATCTGACCAAGTTCACAGACCTCTACGAGGAGCGCGTTCGGCAATCCGCAGGTGCTCGCTACGCTCTTGTCACGGACATCTCAAGCTATTTTCCTACGGTGTACACCCACACCATTCCTTGGGCTCTTCACACCAAAGCCGTCGCGAAGACGAATAAGAAGAAGACCGCACAACACTTCGGCAACATCCTCGACGGTCGATGCATGGGGACTCAGGACGGGCAAACTGTCGGGCTTCCTATCGGCCCCGATACCTCTCACATCATTGCCGAAATCATCGGCGTTTCCATCGATAAGGCGATCCACGAGGAACTCGGAGCTTGGCCGAAGGGCTTTCGGTACGTCGACGATTTCACGTTTTTCTTCAACCGGCGGGAAGAAGCGGAGAGGGCGCTTGCGGTAATCATAAAATGCGTCAGTTCGTTTGAGCTGCAGATCAATGCGTCCAAGACACGAATTGTGGAGGTGCGCGAGCTGGTGCAGGAGTCATGGAAATACAGTCTGAAAAAGCTCCAGATTTCCGCGATGATCAGGCAGCAAAAGGATGACATCCATTATTACTTTGAGATGCTGTTCTCCTTGGAGTCGAGATTTAAAGATGAAAGCTTGGTGAAGTACGGCCTCAAACAGCTGTCATCCACCATCATCAAGATCCCGAACTGGCCCATTGCCGAAGCCTATTTACTGAAGTGCGGCTACGGCTTTCCGAATACCTTGCAGGTGATTACCCAGATCCTCGCGACCTACCATCATCACGGATATCCGCTGAACCTCATCGCAATCACCGATTTCTGCAGCAACCTTTTGGAATCCGCCTCAGCGGCGAATCACCACAGTGAAACCGCGTGGCTTCTGTGGTTGAGTAAGGAAATCGGAATCACGCTCAAAGCATCGCTAATTGAGCAAGTCTTGCGGGTTGAGAGTTCAGTATGTTCTCTCATCGCTCTTGACCTGTATCACAGTGGCTATGTAGATAACCTAATTGATGTATCAAGCCTGCAAGCCCTCGTGTCCCCCGAAGCCCTTTATGGAACCCATTGGCTGATGGCGTACGAGGGCGGACGAAGGCGATGGCTTGGCAATACCGATTTGTCGTTTATCCAGGGGCACCCATGCTTCGGTGTGCTGCTGGCCGCAGGTGTCGGATTTTACAGTCAAGAAGCCAAGATTCCGCCCATCTTCGTTCTCAAAGCAACCGCGCACGGTGAAGCCCGGTTTAACACGGACGAGGAAATCGATGACAACTTCGAATTCGATAACATGGACGAGGAATATTTCGATTCAACAAGTCGGGACGAGGAGGATGGGGTCGAACATGAGATAGAAGAGGCTGGCGAGGACGACGATCCACTAGAAGATCCCGATGATCTCTATTGAAATCATCGAGCGAGTCGTTGCGTCTGATTTCGAAGATTGACGCTACGCTTAAGTTAAGCCGTCGATGGGGGGGCGCCCCTTCGGGCCAACGAGGCCCGGCTAGTCTAACAAGCTCGAAACCTACTCACTCCGGCGACATCAGCACCGCAAACGTCATGTTTATGAACTCTTCATTCTTGCTCATTGTGGCCAAAGCACCGCGTACATTGCCGGCGACATCTGCTGATCCGCGCTGCTCGACCCAGAGCGTGAGTTCCATGATCGCGGCTTCGAGGGCGAGTTGGTTTTGATTGATCTTGAAGAGCAGGGAAGGGAGCAGGTCTGTGCTGGACATTGTGAATCCTCCGTGGAAGAGGGCAGCGTAGCAAAAGGTTTGAAACAGTCGCGCGGTTTCGACACCGGCTGAGTGATTTCGGTTTGAGTACAAAGGGTCAATACGCCTGAGCAAAGGGTCTGTCAGCACGCAATCTAGCTCCGACTGACAATCGGACAGGGTGTACCGTCAAAAGAAGACGATTTCAAGAATGAAACGTACTTCAGCTGAGACAATTTATGACAGCGTTCAAAGCCGTTTTGCCAGATTTTTATCGTGAGGTAGGACGCGTCAAAGGGAGAAGCACTACCCAAGATCCGACGGATACGGAAAGATCTCGTCATGGTTTTTCTCGGTAGTCGCTTGACGGCATGTAGGAACTCAGATCCTAGCCCAGTGACACGTTATGGCCTCGCCTGACTTTCTTGGATGGCACTCTGGTATCATTTTCCCGGTTGGCAAATTTGCATCACTTGCTGTATTAGGAGGCTTTGTGCAGGTTATGGATAACACAGAATCAAATACGGTTCATGACGCGTCGCCAGCCGCCTTGGGATTTTACTATCAGAGCCAGTTTGCATTGCTGACGCTGTTGTCTCAGACCGCTGATGACGCCGCCGTGGCCGTGGAGAGACTGGACGATGTAGAGCTCAAGGCCAACGGGCAGAAGCTGCTCTTTCAGCTCAAGCATTCCGTCCAGGAAAACCCTCCTCCTGTCAGTCTGGCATCCGTAGCGTTGTGGAAGACAATCAGAGTGTGGATCGATGCCTTGCCGTTGGTGTCACTCGCCGATACGACCTTCCATCTTGTTTCGGTGGGGAAGGTGCCGGACAACTCACCACTGCAGGCCCTGTGCGACACGCACGCTGATCGCGATGTGCTACTCAAGGCACTAGTTGAAGAGGCTGCCAGAGTGGTCGAGGAGCGTGCTAGCGCAAAGTCTGCTGGTGACAAAGTTCCTCATGGGCCACGTGCCGCTGGCTGTGAAGCGTTTCTTGCTCTCGATGCTTCGGTCAGACTGAGTCTGCTCCGACGAATTCACATTCAGCAGGACAGCGTCACCATCGGGCAAATCCCTGACGTGGTTTCTAAAAGATTGCACATCCTTCCCAAGGAGCAACGACTTAAGGCAGCCGAACGTTTGCTGGCATGGTGGGATCAGCAAGTCATCTATACCCTTTGCGGTAAGCGTGAGCGGGTCATCCAGCGCAGTGAGATGGAACATTGTATTTCCTCAATCATTGCGCAGTTGGAGGAGGAGAAACTTGTAGCCGAGTTCGATCTGGTCAGCCACCCCGAGGACTATGAAGCTGACGGAATGCTGTACCGCCAGATTGCCTTGGTCGATGGAAAGGGATCCGACGTGTCCAGGGCTGTTCGCGAGCAATGGCGAGCGAAGGAGCAGCGATCAAAATGGATCGTCGATAATCCGCAGATGCGCTCGAAGATCGCAGGCTACGACGCCAAGCTCGCCGAGCACTGGTCAGATCGGCATGTTCAGATGGCCGAGGACTGCGAGGATCTCAGCGCCTCCCAAGTGCGAGCCAAGGGTTTGGAGCTTCTGCGCTGGACTCACGAATTTGCCCCAAATCAAGTTGAGCCCATCGCCCCCAGTTGGCAGGGACACTACTACGTTCGAGGCACCTTTCAGGTACTGGCCATCGACCTTCAGGTTGGATGGCACGCGGACTATCGCAAGCTTCTCAAGGACTAGAGCATGGTCATCGCCCATGACATTTTTGCCGAAACCAATCCGGCTTATTGCGCCGCGCTACTGGCCACGTTTGTGGGCGCCTATCGTTCCCAATGCGACACCGATCCGGACATCGTTTTGTGTTACGCAGCCCTGCCTCTGGCGTTGTCTGGTGATCTCGCAGCCACGTTCGACCGTACCAACAGCCGTACTGGCCTGCTGGAGTGGCTTCATCGTAGCCCGGTCATTCAGATCCGGCTCGCTGGTCGGGTGAATGGCTCACTGGATATCGTGACGGAAGCAATCCGATTTGCCTGCTTCAGCAACCTCCTCGTGGTCAACGCCGAAGGCCGATTAGTCCCTGGTGCCTCTAGCGTGCCGAAAGGCCTTACGAAACAGCTTGGCGAAAACACCCAGCAAACTTTCAAACACATTGAACGCCTGGGCTGCTGGCTGGCCTTGGCAGGCTCGACAAGGACGGTATTCGACATGATGGGGCTGGAGTTATGAGCCGTTGGAACATTTCAGACATCTTTTTTATTGGCGAAGGCGGGCGTGTTCGCATCCTCGACCTGAAGCCTGGAGAGGTCAATATTTTCACCGGGGCATCCGGCACAGGTAAGTCGACGTTGATCAAGGCGATCGACTATTGCCTTGGCTCCAGCAAATGTGAGCTCGCAGCTCATGTGAAGCGTCACAGCCTTACCATAAGCTAACGAATGGAAAGCAGGACTCATCTACAGCTTCAAGCCGAGCTCGCAGTTCGTTATTCTCCGGAAATTGAGCCAAGCCAGATGGTCGCCACTGGGCGTACGGGCAAAACATCGGAAAAGGGACAAACGGTGACACCATGCGGACACCAGCATCGTAAGATCATTAATAGAGTTTCGAATATTGTAGACGCTGGCGAAATGCGTCACCGGGCGACACTGATTAATGAGTGCCAGCGTCAGGTCAAGGCGGGGCATTCTTGGCTAAGTCGTTGATATTCAACCCGACACAGGTTCATGAAAAACCGACACAGAATGGTGAAAATGAACAGCTGATGAACATATCTAACATAGCACCTCGTTTAACATAATATACATTATGCGTAGTACTAGATATTCCCCGTGGGCCTTCCCCAGGGTGCTTTTCAAGCAGCCATCTTGGCTATTCACCCTTTGAGCCTTCAGGACCCACTCCATGCACGAATCGGCCAATCACATAGCTCTACGAACGTTTCGCTCTGGCATGGGATCGTCGGCGTGCCGATCGGTTTATCGAGCGCCATGGGTTCGAACGTTTTCATCAGGCTATGGGTGGTCGTGGATCTGTTCTGGATCTGGGCTGTGGATCCGGTGAACCTGTCGCTCGGTATGTGATCGAGCTCGGACATAACGTCACGGGTGTTGACGCTTCGGATTCGCTGGTCCGTTTATGCCGCCAGCGTTTTGCACAGCAGCGTTGGCTGACGGCTGATAGGCGAAATCTGCAGCTGGGTGAAAAGTTCGCCGGTATCCTGGCCTGGAACAGCTTCTTTCATTTATCGCAGGCAGACCAGCGATGCATGTTTGCAGTGGTTCAGGGCTCATTCCCAATTGAGATCAATGTTGATGTTCACCAGCGGTCCCGCATTGAGCGAAGCCATTGGCAGTTTTCAGGGAGAGCCGCTTTACCATTCGAGTCTGAGCCCCTAGGAATACGAGATGCTGTTGCAGACTCATGGTTTTGAAGTCGTCCGCCACGTAAGTGAAGATGCCACTGTGGCGGATTGACGGTCTGGTTGGCACGCTGAGTGAACATTGCGCTGTCTCGCGCTGGAGCGAAAATCAGTAAGGTGATGGGCGACTAAAAAGCCACAGCTACACAGTAATTGCACTCACTGGACAAAACTTGCGAACCTGGTACACGGACATTTCCAGATTTACGACGCAGCTGAACTGATGGATTACCTGGAAAAAGCCCAAACAGAGTGAGATTTTCGGGTGTGAAAAGACCTGAATAATAGGGAAAACCCTCTTGTGCCCTGCTCTCTCTTTAAGATGATTTAGTTATAACTCAACTAAATGACTGTTTAGTTGAGTTATAATTTATCAGCCCTGTAAAAATGAATTTCACTACTCCGACCTCGAGATAAATAAATCGAATTCGCTTCCAGTGTCCTGCATTTCTTACCATCAACACTCTGTTCGCTTCGTTCCTTGAAGATACTTTAGACCGCCTTGTTCGACCGACCGCCAGGCTAAGACTGAGGCGAGTGCGCAATCCCGAATTACATACCTGCACCTGCGCTACCGTGGCGGCGTTTGACTACCCTGCCCCTAAGTTTTTTATATGTATCAATGAGTTGCAGCTAACTCATGACGTAATACCTCTATAATGCTCCTTTGGGCTGGGCCGGCACTCCGGTGTTGGCCAAAGAGACACGCAATAAAGACAAAACAGCCGTTACCGCAGGCATGGATATGTATACCGACCATAAGCCAAGATCAAAAGATCGCAGCCTTCGGCAGCTCCTACATTGGGATTGGGTACATCCGTGAGGGATAGGTCGACTGTCAGGCCGCCATCGCGAGCAGGCTCGCTCCCACCATGGATCGATGTACATCCGCGAGAGAGTGGTCAGGCCACCCCTCACACTATGGCGCAACCCTCGCCCTGCACTCCCGCAGCGGCGACAATCAGGCGATTTCTGCCCTGGGTTTTTGCCGAGTAAAGAGCGCGGTCTGCACGGTCGATCAGCGCCTTTTCATCCTGGTCGCTGTCGTAGGCGACATAAGTCGCCAGCCCCAGACTGGCGGTCACGATACCGAAAGGACTCGCCAGGTGCTCGGCAGCGATAGCGCGCAGAATCACCTCGGCAACCGTGCGGGCTCCCGATTCATCCGTATTGGGCATTACCACGGCGATTTCTTCTCCACCATAGCGGGCCGTCATGTCACCTGGACGGCCCACACAGTGTTTGATCGACTGACAGATGACCCGCAGGCATTCGTCTCCGGCCAGATGCCCATAGTGGTCGTTGTAACCTTTGAAAAAATCCACGTCGATCAAGATAAGTGACAGCGGGCTTGCAAGTCGCTTGGCGCGTTTGAATTCGATATCCAGAAACTGATCGAAATGCCGGCGGTTGGCGAGACCGGTGAGCTTGTCCTCACTGGCGAGGATCTCCAGCCGGTGGTTAAGCTCGATCAGCGCGGTCTGGGTGGTTCGCAGTTCTTTCTCGGCTCGAATACGACGATTGATGTGGGTAATCAATCTGCGCCCCAGCGCAACCAGAAGGCCCAACAGCAGCGCCACCACGGCGGCGGATTGCTTTGTCTGGCTCCACCAGGCTTGCATGGCCTCGGTCTGGCCTACCGCTACAGTCGTTACGACGGGATATTGAGCGCTTTTCTTGAACCCATAGATGCGATGGATGCCATCGACTTTTGAATTAAAACCCAAGGTGCCTGACGAAGTGTTGCGCAGGAACTCGGAAAATATTGGAGCAGCAGACAGATCACGACCGATGTCCTGCTCGTTGAAGGGATACCTCACCAGAAGACGCCCTTCGGCTGAGGTCAGGCTGATCGCGCCGAACTGCCCCACGCGAATGGTTCGATACAGCTTGAGGAAGTGCTCCAGGCTGATGGTTGCGACTATCACCCCGGCAAAACCTCCATCTGGATGATCAATACGTCGACTGACTGAAATCACCCAGGCGCCGGTGGCACGACTGAGAATCGCCGGGCCTATGAATAGGCCGCGGCCTGGACTGTCGCGGTGATGCTGGAAAAATGTACGATCAGCGTTGTTGCTATCGAGTGAAGCAAGATTGTTGGTCGAGAACGTCCAGTTCCCCTGGGCGTCATACAGCACCACGCTGTTCAACTGCGAAAGCGTTTGCATCTCCTGAGCGACCAGCAATCTCAGACGTTCGAGCTGCTGCGGGCCGGTCCCGTCTTTCTCGATCCTTTCTGTCAGATCCAGCAGTACGATTTCACTTTGCTTGAAGGTACCGTCGGTGTAAGTGTTGAGCGCATTGGTCAAATTCAATGTGTCGGTTTCGATGTCATTCAAGGTGTTCTGGCGGGCGGTCCAAATCTGCCAGACAGTCAGCAGCACCACGGATACACACACCAGGAAAGTCAGCAAAGTGGCAAGTCGAAGATCGCGCTTCAAAGGGGTACCGAGGCAGTTGAATGAACATGGGTCAAAGGTCGCGCAGTATAAACGCCTTCGAACCGCGCTAATGACTGCAATGACAGCTATGGAAGACGCAAGAGCACCCAGAGGCTCCTCCATATGGCCAACGCCTGTGACAATCGGATTCGATTGATGAGCACACCTCATAACTCTATGCGGCTTATTGGCCTTAATCGATTTATCAAACCTTTCTAGTATGTGAAGGATGAGTTCTCCGTTTCTCAAGAGGGTTGTCGATGAAAACTGTTGGTTATGCCGCTCAATCCCCCGAGACGCCGCTGGCGCCCTTCACTTTTGCCCGTCGCGAACTTCGCAGCAACGATGTCGCCATGGAGGTCCTGGGTAGGTTCCCCTGCCTACTTTGCCGACCGTTCGCTGCCCGGGACACCTCGCGATCTGACGGCGCATCAATGCAATAACCTGCGACTGCCCACCAATGGCGGCTTGTATGCCTGGGAGTTTAAAAAAGGCGAGGAAAGCCTGAAAGTTCGAGTGTCTGGCCAGGTCACGTTCAACGGTGTGTACCAGCTTCTCGACGCAGCGCTGGACGGATTCGGTTTGAGTTACATCCCTGAGGACCTTCTCGCGCCACACATTGCAGATGGCCGCCTGGTACAGGTGCTTGAGGACTGGTGCGCGCCATTTGCCGGCTTCCATCTCTACTACCCCAGCCGTCGCCAGGCCTCCCCCGCCTTTGCTTTGCTGCTGGACGCCCTGCGGTATCGGGGTTGAAAGCTGTGCCCTGCGACCATCCATAAACACCGCAGATCTGTATGGGAGCGGGCTTGCCCCAATGCCAGTCAGTTAAGCGAAATCGTGCGAGGAACGCTTCAGATTGTTCGCCAGGCTCAAGAACCACCCCTCTCCCTAACCTTCTCCCCAGGGGGCATAGGTATCTACACATCTTTTAAGGGCTGCCGAATACTGTGGCGAGGGGGCTTGCCCCCGCTGGGTCGCGAAGCGGCCCTAAAACCGGCAATCGCAGTTTTCCAGGTAGAACGCATCCGCTGGTTTTACGACTGCTGCGCAGCCGAGCGGGGCGGTGCGGCGTTCCGACAAGCCCCC
>NZ_CABVHQ010000014.1 GCF_902497895.1 Pseudomonas fluorescens | reverse complement strand
CCGTCGCGGTTGATCGAGTTGTGGCGCCAGGTGTTCTGGTTGACGTTGATCTGGCGGTTGGAGTTGATGTTGTTGTAGCGGTTGACGTCGATGTCGATATCGCCGCGACCCCAGTCGCAGTCGCCCCAGAGCGAATTGACGATGGCCACGCCCGCGCCGAAGGCCAGGCCGGTGGCGAGCGCGGAGCCGAGGTAGGAGCCCGGCGGCGGCGGGTAGTACGCCGGCGGGTAGGAAGGGTAGGCCCAGGTGCCATAGACCACGCTCGGGTTGTAGCTCGGTACGTAGACGGTCTGCGGCTGGGCCGGCTCAATGATGATGGTCTGCGTGGCGGCAGGCTGCTGCACCACCACGGTCGAACTGGCCGGTGCCGGCGCAGCCGGCTGCACGATGATTTTCTGTTGCTCGTTGGATTCGAGGTGGCCGGCGGCTTGCGCTTGCCGGCGCAGGCGTTGCACTGAATCCATCACGGCGTTGGGCTGCGCGAGGAAGGCATCGCCCACGCGCTGCACCCAGGCCGGATCCTGGCCCAGGATCACCAGCGCTGCCGGGAAGGCGACCAGCGATTGCACGCTCGGGTCCCAGGGCTCGTTCGCGACTTGACGCACGGCGGCGTCGCCGCTGCTGTCCGGATGCGCCTTGGACCAAGCCACGGCGTCGGCGACATCGCCCGGATAGGTCGCCGCCATTAGTACCTGGGCCAGTAACGAATCCGGGTACAAGGCCAGCGGCGCCAGCATCTGGTCGAGTTCCTCCGGCGCAAAGACAGCCTCGGCCGGTGCAGTCGGTTCGGGTGCGGGCGCAGCGCCCGCGACACCCGCCTCGGGAACGGCGGCCAACGCCTTCGTGGTGAGGAACCCATCCTCGTCCGAATAGCCGGACAGAGACAGTACGGCGAGCAGGATTGCGCTGAAGCAATAGCAAACACGCATAACGCTTCTCCCGGGGGAAGAAAAAGCGGGACTGGATGCAGGGTTGTAGCGACTGCCGTAGGCGGGGCGGAATTTTATAAATCATACGCCGGGCGATAAGGGGGGCGTAGCGATTTATGTGGATGGATCACTACGCCTCGAAAAAATAAATCCATCCCCTTCTTCGCGATAGTGGCGCACAGGGGCTATTTTTCAACGATGAAGAAAAATGTGCAGCTGCACGGCCTCATGCACCAGTTGCCTGCGTTCGCAACCACATGACCTAAGCTTGTGGCAGTAAACCAAGCCGGCGCCCTTGGCGAGCCCAATAGCCAAACAGGTCACCCAAGGGGCGGTCTCTACGGTAACGATGCCGTTCAGCAATGAGCCGCCCGAGCATTGGCTTCGTCGCCATCAAAACCGTCGAACAGCGGGATATATAGATGACTATGAAAATCACCAGCCTGATTGTGGCGCTGTTTGTGCTGATGCAAGGCTGCGCCTGGGCGCCGCCTCGCCTATCCGCGGTGCCGTCCGAGTTGACGGCGAGAGCGCAGATCCCGGGAATGCCCGGGGTGCGTTATGTCGCTGGTGGAGACATGACAGAGCTGACCCGAGTCGCGCTTCAAGCGCTGCTGCGCGAACAGGCTTACCTCGTCAAGCAGGGGCACAAAGGGCCCCTGCCGCCAGCGGTATATCTGGCCATTTCGGGCGGTGGTGACAATGGCGCGTTCACCGCGGGATTGATGAATGGCTGGACGGCTGCAGGAACGCGTCCTGAATTCAAACTCGTTACCGGCATCAGCACGGGCGCGCTGATTGCGCCGTTCGCCTTTCTTGGGCCGAAGTACGACGCGGAGCTGAAGCGGGTCTATACCACCTTATCGCCCAAAGACGTCATTTTGCATCGCAGCTTTTTCGCAGGCGTTTTGGGCGATGCGATGTCGGACAACGCACCGCTGTTGGAGCTGACGCGCAAATCGGTGACCGATGACATGCTCAAGGAGATCGCCGCCGAGTATGCGAAGGGCCGCTTTCTGTTGATCGCCACCGCCGACCTCGATGCGCGACGCCCCATTATCTGGGACATGGGGAAAATCGCGACCTATGGTGGTCCGAAGGCTCTGGACCTTTTCGTGAAAATCATGATCGCATCCGCCTCGATTCCGGGAGGATTTCCGCCCATGATGATCGATGTGCAAGTCGACGGTAAAACCTATCAGGAAATGCACGTGGATGGCGGCATCATGGCGCAGGTATTCGCTTATCCGGCCGGGATCCGTGTCAATGAGGAGGCGCTAAAAGCAGGATTCACCCGCGAGCGCAAACTCTACGTGATACGCAACGCGCGACTCGATCCAGACTGGGCGCAGGTCGAGCGCAGCACCATGAGCATCGCTGGACGCGCGGTCGCCTCGTTGATCCATAGCCAGGGCATCGGCGACCTGTACCGGATCTATGCGACCACCCAGCGCGACGGTGTGGACTTCAACCTCGGGTTCATACCGTCGAGCTTCAAGTTCCCCCACAAGGAAGAGTTCGACAACGAGTACATGCGCAAGCTCTACGACACCGGATATGACATGGCATTGCAGGGCTTCCCGTGGCTCAAAGTGCCGCCCGGATTCGCTCCTCCAGGGGCAACAGCAACGGGAAAACAGTGAGCGTGTGTTGCGCTCCAGGCGCAACACCTACAGAACGCCCCAAACAGTCCTTATTGCAATCAGCCATGACTCATCGCTGCCGACTTAAAGAAGATAGCTAGAGATGAGCTTCGAAATTTCTACAACCGAAGTCTTTCCGGTGAATTCAAACTTCACTTTGCCCAGCGACGAAAAGTAAATTTCCAGTTCGGAGTCCAGATCAAAGGTTCCAGACGTCTCCACGGAATAGGCGACGATATTTTTGTAGGGCAAGGAGGTGAAGTCTTTTTTGCTTCCAGTGATGCCTTGCACGTTTACCGCGATGATTCTTTTGTTCGTAAATACCACGCCATCGCGCATGGATTTATATGAATCGATTACCTGCTCTCCCTCCAGCAGAAGGGAAGTGACCCGTTCAGCATACTCATCGTTCTGTTTCAGCTTGAAGAAACCCTTGTTGTTGAAATCGATCATCCAGCCGTCCTCGTTATTAAAATAATCATCCAGGATTCCTGCGAGCTGCTGACTATAGCTGGCTGCAAATCCTTGCTTGCCAGCTCGATTCGCCAGCATCCCAAATGGGTATCCCTTTTTTCTTGTTTATTTTGTCTGCTGCTATTTAGTACTCGACCCGTAGTCGCTTGCGTAGTGGTCGCAGGCGTCGCTGACCGCCTTCTCGGCGCGTTTTATTTCCTGCCGAGCCTCGGCCGGTATCCGCCGCTCTTCATTGACCACCCGCTCGACCTGGGCCTCGATATCGGCTTCGCTCCTGTCGGATTTACTGTCGCTGACGGAGGCGAACAACTCGGCCTCAACGTACGCGCCCGTTGGCAACGCAGCAACTGAAGCCCGCGCCTTGGCGTAGAGGTCTTCCACGTGCAGCTGTGCCATTTCGCACAGCGCGTCCTGCTTTCGGCCCGCTTCGATGGAGTACTCGCTGACGGCATAAACCGCACCGATGGCCAGTGCCAATTTCATGCCGTTGGCGAACCAGTTGTTTGTCATGGTCTGCGTCCTCGAGGACATCAGGGAAAGAGTAGTCAGGGGGCATCGCTTCGACTCCATTCGAAAAATCCAAAGCCTGGCAGCCTGCAAACCGAAGTCTAGCCGCAATGCTGAGCCGGTTAACTCGGATCGGCATTTGGATTGCCTTGGAAACAAAGGAGACTGATCTGTTTTTTGAGCAACTGGCAAGCCGGGAAATGAGCCCGTCCCCTTTCCCCTTTCAAACTCCAGATACAAAAAAACCGGCTTTCGCCGGCTTTTCCCCCCACTCTCCAGATGGTCAAGCCACGCCGCAGATATGGGTTAGTTGTTGAGGCCAAGTCTGTTCAAGGTTGACGCTCCTGTCAACCGAAGCTATTCGGCGTCAGACCACCCGTTCAAACCTGTAATTCGTGCTCTACCTCTATTTCCAGCGACTGCGCCCCAACCTGCAACGGCCACTCCCAGTGCCCCGATTCCGGCTCCACTAGCCGCTCGAAATGCCCGGCAATCGCCTCGACCAACCCCGCATCCTTGACCGGGTCCAACCCCGGATAGGGCTTGCCGTTGTAGCTCCCGGTATACGTCAGCACTGTCTCGATACTGCCGCTGTCAGCGTAGAGTTTGCGCATCAGCTGGCATTCCTGGTCCTTGCTGTCGGTCGAACGCAGGGCATAGTGAATGGCCAGTGCTGTGCCGAACTCCAGGGCGGGGGAGTCGATGCCGTGTTTTTTGGCGAGATCGATGCTTCGCAGAATGCGTTCGTTGCGTTGCAGTTTGCGCAGCGGATCGCGGCCTACTCGCGCGCAAGGGTCCTTGAAGGAGGTCTTGCAGCGTTCGAGGAATGTCTTGGCAAATACCGCGACGGCCTCGTTCATTTGCGCATTTTCGGCCACCAGGGCCGGCCCGACTTCTTCTCGGATCAACCGTTCGGCCAGGGCGGCGACACGCGGGTCACCCATGCCCTGCCCCAGCAATTTATGCCCCAACAGGCTGGCATACCAGGCAATGATCGCGTGGGGGCCGTTCCATAGGAGGTTTTTGATCACTTGGGTCTGGGCGATGTCTTCCACGGTCTTCACTTGGCGCAATCGCTCCAGCAGGTTGCTGCCGCGCTCGACGTAAAGGGGCATGTCCGGTTCGCTGTTGAACAGGATCAAGTGCAACTGGCTAAGCGCGTTGCTCGACTGGGTGAAGGGCCGGAAGCGACCGATCAGCCGTTCGTACTCGGGAACCGGTGTCGTCGGCTTCACCTGAGGCTCGATCTGCTCGTCGTTGATGCTGTTCTGGAAGATCTTCGACTTGATCCGCAGCTGGCGCACCAGGGCATCGGTGGAGATCTTGGAGACGATGCGGCTGACCACTGTTTCGGCAAAGTGGGTCTTCTCCAGAACCTTCTGGCAGAACTCAGCCGAGCACATACGCTTCAGCTCCGCTTCGACCTGTCGACGAACGAAGGCCGCGCCGCCCACCTTGTTCAGCACGATGAGGATCGTCAGCTCGCGCCGACGGCGTTCAAAGCGGCGGATCAAGCCTTTGGCAATCACGCCGGCCTGTTTGCGTATGGCCGCCTCGGGCAAGCAAAGCCCGACGATTTCCGCGACGTGGTACATGTCGATCACCGCTTCGGCGTCGTCCATGTCGATCATTCTGAGGTTTTCGATGGTCTGGTCGAAGGACGTGGCACCGTAGCGCACGCTGAATCTGCCAAAGGCTGTGACCGTTTCACGGAGCATCCGCGAGCGAGTGGCGGCGATGATTTCACAGGGCCGGGTGTAGCCGTCCCAGTGGGAGAACACCTGTGTCAGGTAGCCGCCACCGATCGCGCCGAAGCCGTGGATGCCCACGCGAAACTGGTTGAGCGCCGTAGGGAAGGCCTCGGTCAGCTCGGGGGTGCCGAGGTCGGGCATGCACTCGCTCAAGTCACCGAGAAACTCCTGCATGTTGCTATACGCCTTGAGCGCGCCGGCTTTGACCTCGGGCGCTGGCGGCTTGATGTCCTCGATCAGGATCGGTTGCCCCTCGGCGCGGATCGCCGACAGCAGGCCGTTTTCAGAATCTTCGAACATCAAGCAGCTGCCCGGCAGGCAATTGAGTGCGCTGGCCGCCTTCAGGAAGATCTCGGGATGGGGCTTGCCATGGCTGACTTCGTCGCCACAAACGGTGATGTCGAAATATTTGAGCACGTTGGCATTGATCAAATATTCCTCGGCGATGGCCCGACGGCTTGAGGTCGCGACCGCCATGGTCAGGCCGTACTTGCGCAACCGCTCCAGCACCTCCAGCAAGCCAGCCTTGATCGGCACCCCGTGATTGCGCACAAACGCCAGCTCGAGTTCATCGGCGCGCTGGCGGATTTCGGCGTAGGGGAAGTCTTCACCATGGTTCGCCTTCGCCAGGGCTTCGGCTTTCTTCGCGCTCAGGCCGAGTGAACCGATCAGGGTTTCCTCGCTCAGTGGCGTGCCGAAAATCTCGCTGGAGGCCTGCTTGAGGGTCTTGAAACGCAGGCGCTCAGTGTCAAACATGGTGCCATCCATATCGAAGATGGCGCTGAATATTCTTTTACCCTGGAAAAAAATCATAGGCTGATACTCCTTGTGACGTGGTGGCGCGCCTGCAGGCCAGTCTCCTGGGAGAGGCACTGCGGCAGCACTCTGTTATGCCGTGTAGCGGACGGGCGCCGTTCGAGGCTGGAATGCCGACGGGGCGATGTCGCGCTCAGGTAGTGATGAATTCAGATAGAAAAAGCCAGACGAGCAAAACATCCCGCGACAAAACGGAAAGGGATGCGCCGGTTTCAGTGGCTAACGATCAGAAAAAGCAGGCGGAGGGACGTATCGATGGCGCCGATCGAGGCAGCTGCCAGACAAACAAGGTCGCAGACGGTGTAAAGCGGAGAGGCGAGTAACAAGCCCTGTGGCTGCGCCAGCGCAGCATTTTACGTGAGGCCCACAGTGCGCAATCAGGGATGCGGACAGTGGGCCGGACGGGCGATCGATACGTGTGATTCCATGCATATTGGCGTGTAATTTCCTGCGGTGTGGCTAATCGTCTTATTAGCTATACAGCATACGATGTGTCTAAATCAAGGTTAATGGTCGGATGGGATTAGCCGGGAGCGGTGCGAACTGTTACGGTATTCGCATAAATACTAGATATTGTTGCGAGGCCATCCCATAGCATTTCAATCCCACGACCGTCCGTTTCACGTCACCCACGACGCAGAAACCGCGAGCAAGATGGCCTTGAGAAGGGAGCTGTCGCTGTTCATCACCGACTGCATCAAAAAGCTCGGTCTCAAGCAAGTTGAAGCCGCCGCCAGGCTGAACGTACCTCAGTCGCGCGTCTGCGAATTGGCCAATGGCAACATCGAGAAATTTACCGTCGATGCCATGATGGACATGCTGGATAAGCTCGGCTTTCGCACCCACGTCAGCCTGCCGTCCAATGAGGCCGGGGCGTCAGCTCAAATAGTCGTTAAGCCACCACCTGTCTGCTAGCAAGGGCAGTGCCGGCGATCCCGTCCGACACGTCGCCGCCCTCTCGCACGTTGGATTCCCTCGCTTGATAAGCGAGTCAACGCTTGTGGTGAACAGGCTCAACCCTTGACCTGTTGATTCCTGCCGTAGACATCTTCCAGACGCTCGATATCGTCCTCGCCCAGGTAACTGCCCGACTGCACTTCAATGATTTCCAGCGGGATCTTGCCGGGGTTGGACAGCCGATGCACCGAAGCGATCGGGATGTAGGTGGACTGGTTTTCAGTGAGCAGGAAAACCTTTTCATTGCACGTTACCTGGGCGGTGCCGGAGACCACGATCCAGTGTTCGGCGCGGTGGTGATGCATCTGCAGGGAAAGCTGCGCGCCAGGTTTCACGGTGATGTGTTTGACCTGGTGGCGGGTGCCGCTGTCCACCGAATCGTAACTGCCCCAGGGGCGATACACCGCGCAATGGTTCTGGGTTTCCGAGCGGCCTTTGGCATCGAGCGCATTGACCAGTTTTTTCACGTCCTGCACGGCATCGCGGTGGGCAACCATCACCGCATCCTTGGTTTCTACCACGACCAGATCGTCCAACCCGAGCAGGGTCACCAGTTTGCTGGTGCCATGGACGAAGCAATTGTGGCTGTTGTAGCTGAGGACATCGCCCTTGAGCACATTGCCATCGGCATCCTTTTCATGCACATCCCACAGCGCCGACCAGCAACCGACATCGCTCCAGCCAGCGCTCAACGGGACGACCCAGGCACGGCTGGTGCGCTCCATCACCGCATAGTCGATGGAGTTGTCCGGGCAGCATTCAAAGGTGACCCGATCGATATTGGTCACGCTTTCGTTGCTGTGACTGCGCTCCAGGGCCATCACGCAGGTGTCGTACATGTCCGGTTCGTGAGTGCGCAACTCTTCCAGATAGCGACTGGCACGGAACAGGAACATGCCGCTGTTCCAGAAGTAGTCGCCGGACTGGACAAATCCGCTGGCGGTTTGCTGGTCAGGTTTCTCGATAAACTGCTCGACCTTGAAGGGGCCGGTGCCGGCATCGCCGCAGGCGGCCTTGATATAACCAAAGCCGGTTTCCGGACGTATCGCCGGAATGCCGAACAGCACCATATTGCCTTTGAGTGCCTCTTCCTGCGCCTGCGACAGCGCGGCGCGCAAGGCCGGTACGTCGCTGATCACATGGTCGGCCGGAAGCACCAGCAGCAGTTCATCGCGGCCCTCGGCGATCAGCTTGAGGGCCGCCAGCGCCACCGCGGGCGCGGTATTGCGACCGAAGGGTTCGAGCAGTATCGCCTGCGGCGTACAGCCGATGGCGGCAAGTTGTTCGTTGACGATAAAGCGATGTTCCTGATTACAGACCACGATCGGCTTGCCGATACCCTCGAACGCCAGGCGCTGCAGGGTCTGCTGAAACAGCGATCCGTCGCCGGACAGACTCAGGAATTGCTTGGGGTACAACTTGCGCGACAGCGGCCACAACCGTGAGCCACTGCCGCCGGACAGAATTACCGGAATCATTTTACTTTCCTCCCATACCTTTATCACTCGATATGAAGGCTCTTCGAACAGCGAAGGACTGCCCTCCCCGTTTACAACCATAGGCATCTACACATCTTTTTGGTCTAGCCTCGTAGCAGCTGCCGAGCCTGCGAGGCTGCGTTCGAGGACGGAGTCCTCGCAAATCCTGCGTACGCGGTTTACTTGAAGCAACCCGTTGCCTGATTTAACGACAACGACCGCTTCGCGGTCGGACGCAGCCTCGCAGGCTCGGCAGCTGCTACGGACTCAGCCCTATGCCGCATTGGCCCCACCTTGTACCCAGGGCGTGTTGGCTATTGCATCTACTTCTTCTGGTCAGCAAATAGCTGGGTGATGTCGCCGCCCAAGCGGTAGGTTTTCATCGGTTCGGCCGATTCGCGCCAGCGGTTGGTTTGCACCGAGCAGGCGTACAGCGCGCAGTAAGGTTCCAGCCAGGCAAACTTGCCATCCTCGTCGAGGTCCTCGAGTTCCTGCTTGTAGCCGGTCTTGCGTTCAAACGAGCGAGGGTCCTTGATCCCCTCCTCCACCCGCGTCGCCAGACGCCGCATGGCGCCATGATTTTCTTCGCGCAAGTCGACGTCATTGGCTTGGGCGAAGGCGGCGATCATCATCAGCGGCCCCATCGCGTAATTGTGGTAAGCCAATGCGCGGGTTTCGCGGCGCAATTCGTTGGGCAGATAACCGTCTGCGTCGACCTGGGAAGCGCCGATGCGGAACTGTGCCACCGACCAGTCGAACAAATCGTGCCGGTCGACCACCACTGAGGCCGCCATCACTGCCCAGGCTGCCCAATACTGGTGATTGTTCAGCCGATCCCGCGGCTGGTCGCGCCAGTCCCGCACCACCTGATCGGCGACCTGGCCGATCCAGGCCTCGATCGGCCGGGTCTGCGCCTCACGGCCCTTTAAAGGTTGCGAACGCGAATACTTGAGCCGCAGATAGGCCGAAGAAATACTGCCCAGCGCCCATTTGCGCATCGACTTGCCGGTATGGGTGTAGGTGGTGCTCAGCAGCGCCTGCGCCTTGGCCCAATTGCCCAGCCAGGTCAGGGTGCAATCGACATAACCAGGGCGACCGAGCCGCAAATAAGCGGCCACTTGTTTGTTGACGCCCTTCTCCAGTTCATTGATATCGGCTGACAGTTGCTTGTAGCGCTTGTTGGATTCCACGTTGAGCTGATCACGTGCCTTGCCCGAGCCCTCGTACTTACTGGGGATCAACAGGTCACCGGTATAGGGCTTGGGCGCTGCCGGACAGCTCGGCACGTCTCCCTTCTTGTCCACGGCCGGCGCGTAATAGCCCTCTGGCGGGCGGAGTTGAGCCGCGGCCGCCTGCACGGTCGGCCCCGTCAGGATGAAGGCCACCCCAAGGGCGGCCCAGTGCACAGGACGCATCAGCGACCCTCCGTCTGCGCAGTGCGCAGGGATGGTGTTTCAGAGAGGATCGGCTTGGCGCACAAGCGGGCCGAGAGTCCCATGGAGGTCGCCCCAAGCGGTGGCTGCACGTCCAGGGAAAGAAAAGTGAGTTCGTCCCAGTCCGCATCGGCGCGCAGTTCGAAGGCGAAGCGGCCCTGGGTGTTGACACTGGGTGGACGGCTCAAGTTGATGTTTTCCTGGCGACCGTTCATGAAGGTCAGGGTCGCGCTCATCAGGTGCACACTGGGATCGGCGAACGTCAGGTCGACCTGATAACGATTGCCCTTGATCGGATACACCGCGCCGCCACCGCCGTTGAACAACACTTGATTGCGCCCGCTGTGCAGGGTCGAATGGCTTTTGAGCAGCGGCGTCTGAATGTCGCAACCATCGCTCAGCGCCGCCATCGCCTGTCGGTAGAAGCTGGATTTCTGGATGCTGTCGAGATTATCGGTTTCCCACACCAGCACCGCCGGCGGGCGCTTCTGGAAGTCATCGCCGAGCAGGTAGGCGATCAACGAATCATCGTAGCCACCGCCCGGTACACTGAAGTTGCTGACGGGCGTCTGCAGATACTGTTCGAGGAAGCCGGCAAAGTTGAACGACTCGCCACTGGCGCTGGTACCGACCAATGCGACCTTGGCGGGGACCTTGACGCCTCCCTGGACCTGAGTCTGATAACGGGGGACAAACTGCGCCGCATAACCATTGCCGCAGATCTGCAAGGCAGCGGCGTACAAGGTGCCGGAGCGTCCCAACAGGCCGGTCGGCTGGCTGGCGAAGACCTGATGCGGCAACCCCTTGAGCGCATCGTTGCCTTTGAGCGTCTGGGCCACCAGCAGGGCGCTGCGTTCGGCGCCATAGGGCGTCCAGTTATGATCGCCCTTGAAATAGAAGGGCTGTTCGGCTGACTGCGGCGCACCCAGCACGCTGGAAAAGTCGGGCACAAGAATACGTAAGCCACGCACCCGCTCCAGCGTTTGCAAGTAGTTCTGCCGGGCCGTGGGCTGATCGAAGTTGGCCCGTTCCTGCGGCGTCAGCCGGTCGGCATGCAGCAGGCCGCGGCTGGGTGGCAACACCAGCACCAGCTCGACCCCGCGCTGGGCCAGTCCGTCGCGCAGGCGCTTGAGGGCCTTGTAACCGCTCTCATCGAGGCCGAATTCGGTGCGAAAATCGCTTTTGCTGCGGAACAGCCACTGGTCCTTGGCCTCCACCAGGGTTGCGTAGTTCTTCAGCCCCGGCTGTTCGTACAGTGTCGCCTGCGCCGCTTGCGGGCACAGCTGACAGCAGGCTTCGGCGGTGTACTGCGGCTCCGCCTGGACCCACGCCGGCACAGACAGCAGGCACAGAGCGGCGGCACATCCATGGATTGTCTTCATCAGCAGGCTCCTCAAAGTGTCTGCGGCAGAATCAGCGCGGCTTCATGGCGGCGCAGGAGAATCTCCATCAAGTCACCCTGTACCTCCCCCAGCAAACCGGTGAAGGACAGGCCGTCCTGTTTCTGCGGCGCCAAAAAGGTCAAGTCATAGAGCTCCAGCCGCGACGGCGAAAACACCGTGATGGGGCTGGAGCCGTTGCCGATCAGCTTGCCGCCGACCACGGTGAGCGACAGCTTGGCTTCGAAGGGGTCTTCCTTGAGATCGCGGTCAGTGCCGCGCAAATCCTTGATGTGGCCATAGATACCGGTCAGGGCATTGGCCATCAGTTCGTTTTCATAAAGCCGCACACGGGTACTGTTACGCACCCGGATCCCGTGCCGGTTATTGTCGACCGCGCGGTTGCGCCAGAGCAGGTTATTGCCGCTCTCATACAGGGTGATGCCGTCGGAGAGGTTCTTGTAGGTTTCGTTGTAGGCCACCAGGTTATTGACACTGGAGCGGTCCAGGACGATGCCCGACAGGTGATTGTTGTAAGCGCGGTTGTAGATGATCCAGCTGTCATTGACCTCGCGCGAGAGGATAATGCCGTGCTTCTTGCGGGTGCCGAAGGCGTCGTTGTGGGCAATGATCAGCCGGCGCGAACGGTCGTGCGGGTCGATGCCATAGACGATGTTGTCGCGATAGGAATTGCCGAGAATCACCACGTCGTCGGCCTCATAGCAATAGAAGCCGTACCAGTTATCGACGAACTCCGAATTGAGCAGCCAGCCGGTCGGCCGCTTGCGCTTCATCTTCGGCGCCATGCTCGGGCTGTACTGGGAAATACTCACGCCATAACTCTTGCTCGCGGTGTAGCCGAAGCTGGCGATGGTGCTGTTGACGATGTAGGTCTCGGTGCCGCCCCAGGACACCAGGAAGGGCCGGAACTCCCCCTCTTTCTTGAACCAGGCCGGGCTATTGTTCTTCTCGCTCCAGGCAGTGACCTTGGTGTCGGTGATAAACAGCTTGCCGTCATTGACCAGGAATGAGCCGGCTTCCTGGGACAATCGCAACTCCTTGACCGACTTGTCGATATGCAGGGTCCCGCCGGGACGTATCACGATCGGCAAGCGCGCCAGAAATACCCCCGGCGCGGTTTCGCGCAAGGCCGTTGGCGGCAGGCTGCGCGCCAGTTGCCCCAGGCTTATGTAGCCACGGTCGATGAAGATCGCCACTGGCATGCGCTGCTGGCGCACTACCCATTCCTTGAGTCGCTCCTTACCGCCGATGAACTCGTCGAGCGAGTTTTCCTTGAGCATCGGCTGGATCAAGGCACGGCCAGCGGGCTTGTACGAAATCTTCGCCTTGGCTGCCTCGGCTGTGTAGCCGGACAGGTTGGGCATTTTCGGTTCTTTAAGCAGCAGGGACTTTCCCGGAGCCTCACTGATGGTATAGCGCGGCGGTACGACGAGACCCGCCGCACTGACACCTGCGACCTGCACCAACAGCAGACCGGCGAGCAACAGCCCTATCTTGACGACACTGTCCATAAGTCTCACTCATCAAAAATAAATGCAACTTGGTGTGATCAAGGCGCTGTTGCCCACAATGGCATCACTGTGGGCAACAACCTGGACCTAGATTTTCCAGACGAAATCAACGAACGCCCGGTGCATGCTCGAGTCGGTGTCGCTGGCGTAGGCATCGCCCGTGAAGAACACGCCGAGGCGCAAGCGGATCAGCGCCGAGGGTTCGTCGACCCAATCCACCATGCTCGAGGGCAACAGGCCCTGCTTGAAGTACTTTGTCATGACCAGATCGACTTCCTGGCCCAGATCCTTTTCACCGTCCACCAGCACCGCATTGATGATCCCGCCGTCGCCGGTCTCCTCCTGGTCGTCGACCCGCCAGAAGTGGTGGTAGACAAGGCTGGCGTCGTAGTCCTCGCGGAGCGACCAGGAGCCGAACACTGTGGCCACCTGGAGGTTGCTCAGTTCACCGCGAAAGGCTTCGCCGAAGCGGTGTACGCGCGCACGCGTGCCGGTGTAGTTCGAGCGGTTACTCTGCAGACCGGTTTGTTGGTACTGACTTTCCTGGTCGGTACCACCGCCTTCGCCGCGGGCCGCGCCAGCGCCGAGGCGCCAACTCTCATTGATATTCCAGCGCAGGCCCATGTCCGCGCCCCAGGCGTCGACGTCACCACTGTTGTGCCCCGTCGCGACGCGGTTGCCATTGGCGTCGACCTCGCTGCTGAGGGTGTCGCGACTGCCGGTCAGCCAAGTGCCGCTGAGCCAGTAGTTGACCGGCATCGTCGAGCGATAGTTGTAGCCGTCGCCGTTCGCTTCAAAACCGACCCAGGTCAGGCTGCCGGTATTGGTCTTGTCGAGTGCGTCGAGCTGCTCGCCCGGATCGGGCAGGCTGCCGCTGTCCTCGATGTGATGCACGCGCAGGCCGAACCAGTGGTTGGGCGCCCATTGGGTGGAGATGTCGGCGAACGCATGGCTACGGTCCTCGTCTTCGGGCGAAAGGTCGTCCACGTCGGTGCGGTAGTCGGAAAAGCGCTGGGCGGCACCCAGGTGGGCGCGCAGCAGCGTGGTCTCGAAGCTCCAGTTGAGCGCTTCGATGTTGGTGTCCATCCACTCGCCGCTGTCCTCGCGCAAACGCTGGCGTCCCAGGCGCAAATGCTCGCCCGGATAGGCGCTGATGCCCGTGTAATCGACCCAGAACTCGCGCATCGCCAGGTAGCTGTCATCCGTATCACGGGCATTGGTGGCGTCGACGCCGTTGTTGATCGTATCGGTATCGATGGTATCGGTCGCGGCCACCGCCTGCGCCATCGTATAGGCACTCCAGTTACCCCACTGGCCAAAGGCCCAGGGGCGCAAGTCGATACCAATACCTTCGACCGAGCCACCGCGCGCGGTGCCCAGGTCACGGTCTTCCTGCGACTCACCGGTAATCTTCACATCCAGACCGAAATTCTTCGGTGCCACTTCCGCCGCCAGCACCAGACCGGCACTGCACATCAGCGAAACCCCAAGTCCATATCCTGCCAACAATGCTTGCTTCATAGTAAGTCCTGTCCATTTTCCGGAGTTTGCAGTCTAGCTAAAGCCGCGCCCGTCACACGGGCCTGGGCTTCCCCCTCAAGCAAGGGCTGCGCGATTTTCTTTTCCGCCGGGGTCAGCCCCGACTGCAAGGCCGACAGCACTGGCTCTGCATTTACCACCCCCTGACGCTGCGCAAGTTGCGCAAAGACAAAGGCATTGATCCGATTGACCTTGACCCCGCGCGAGTCGGAAAACATGTGCGCCAGGGCCAGGTCGGCATTGGGCGAACCGTTGCGGGCCGCCAGCAACAAATGTTGTAACGCCTTCTGCGGTTCGACCTTGCCCAGATAACCGCGCCGGTACAATTGGCCCAAGTAGTAATGCGCCCCGACTTCACCGGCCGCCGCCGCCTTGAGCAAATGCTCTTCAGCCAAGCGCGGATTCTGCGGCAACCATTTGCCGAGGTAATACAGCCGCCCAGTCAGCAGTTGCGCCCGTGGGTCGCCCGCTTCGCGCCCGCGCTGCAAGGCCGAGAGCAATTGAGGCGCATCGCCCTGCACCGGGTAGTCATTGATCAAGCGTGCCAGGCTGGTCCAGGCCGGCGCATAGACCGGCGCCAGTTCCTCGAGCAGGCGCTGGGCGCTTTGTGCATCGGCCGGGCCTTCCAGGGTTGGCGACGACAGGACGCGCGCCACCGACTCGACCCGCAAGGGCGCTACTCGCCCCTCGCGCCAAGCCTGGCGTAATTCCACCAGCAAGGCCGCTTGCGCCTTGGGCTGGGCGCGCATCCGATTGATCGTGGCCAGTTCCACATAACAGGCATCGAGTACCGCCAGCCGAGCCTTGCACATCTGCTCGATCTGCGGCAGGTGAGCCTTATAGGTGCCCTGGTTGCGGTAAATCAGGATCTGCGCCAGATCCGCCTCGACAATGCCCTGGGCACGCCAGCTATCGACCTTCTGCTGCGGATCCACCCCCGGTGCCAGTTGCGGGTAGCTCAGGTACAACAGCGTTAACGGCACCACCGCACTGAACTCGTTTTTATCCAGCGCGCCTTGCAACAGGTCCTGGGCCTCGCGCACTTGCTTGGGATCAGTCGGTCCCTGACGCAGCAACAAGCGGCCCAGCCGCGCCTGCGCCTTGACCGACTCCGGTGCGGCCTGCCGGTACATGGTTTCAGCCTCCTTCAGGCTCGCCGGGTCCCCCGCCGACGCCGTCAGGTCGCCCATACCGGCCTGGGCATCGGCATAGCCGTCCTCGGCCAGCGCCCCATAGTGCTTGCGTGCCGTTTCATAATCGCCGCGCAACATCGCCTCGCGCGCCAACCCCTGATCCGGCAGGGTGCCGCAACCATGAATTATCGTCAGAGCAGCGGCCAGCGCACAAAACCGCAGCCCCGATCGCCATGGGCCGTTCATTTTCCGGCCGCCATGACTTTGTTCACCCAGGAATTATTCGTCCAGGCATCCTTTACCCAGGCATTGCCCGCCAGGCTTTCGATGCTGACTTCCACCGGACGCCCGGCCAGTTCGGTCGGCAACGCGCTGTCAGATTCAATGGTGACCCGCAGGTCGGAGGCCAGGCCGCCGTTGTCCAGCACCACCGTGGCGATTTTGCCGGTGCGTGGCTGTTCTTCACCGGCCAGCTGGAAGGTCACTGCCTTGCCAGGCTGGATCTTGGCAAAGCTCTTATAGGGGAAGCGCGCTTCAATGGTTGCCACACCATCGACCGGCATCAATTCGAATACCGTGGTGCCCTTGCCGACGACCTGGCCGTCCGGCACCAGTTGCGCCACCACCCGGCAATCGCAAGGACTGGTCAGCGAACCTTGCAGGGTCCGGCTGAACAGGCGCTCGAGGTTCTCCGGGGTTGCCTGCCCGGGCGGCAGGTTGCCTTTCATCACATCCAGCAGCGAGGCGGAAAAGGTCGCCAGCGGGGCCCCCTTGGACACCACCGACCCCACCTTGACCACCGCATTGACGCTGCCGTCACGCGGCAGGCCGATCAACTGGCCAGGGACGTTGACCCGCGCCGATTCGGCGTGAGTGACGAAATAAACGCCATACAACTGGTGCAGCACATAACCAAAGGCACCCAGTCCCACCAGGAAAATCAGCAAGCTCACCGTGGTCGCTCGCAAGCGTGCGATAAAGCCCAGGCCGTTACCACTTTCGTGCTTACGCGGCCTGGCGAAGTTATTGCGCTGCTGGGTCGCGAGCATGTCACCCAGGCTGACCACCCCGCCCGAGAGGTAGGAGGTGATCAGATAACGCAATGCGGAGATCTCGCGCGGGCGCAGGTTGTGAAACTCGCATCCCACCCGTAGCCCCTCGTCGCATACCGAGCGCACGACAAACTCCACGTCGATGGCGAACCCAAGCGCTTCGACCTGGAACGTCACCTTGCCTTTGTGCTGCCGGCCCACGATCAGCGGTGAGCTTGGCTGATTCAGACTGAAGCCACCGGCCGACAAGTCGATCAGCTCGCAATCGAACTTCTCCCGGTTCAGCCCGTGAAACTTGATCCGCGCCGGTAGTTTCAGCCGCGCATGCTGACGCGCCACCTCCGACTCATGCACGACATTCTCATCAACAGCAATATAGGCTGTGCTCATAAAGCGTCCCTTCCTATCCACGATTGAGATCGATCCGGCAGCTCAGAGCCGGTGTTCAGCTTTTATCCTTTGCCACTGTGCAGACCGGCACGGCATACCGACTACCCTGGCTCTGGCGTTACACCATCCACATCAACAGCGCGCAATACACACTGCCTGCCGAAAAGGTCATGGCCCGCGACGACCAGGTATTGAACCAGCGTTGATAGCTGGCCAGCCCGCGGTCGAGCTTGGTGTTCTGGCGAGTCCACGATTGCCGGTCGAGACGGAAGAACACATAGATCTTCACCATTGCGCCGACCAACTGGTTGTAATAGAGAATCAGTGGAAAGGCCGGCCCGACCGGGTGCCCCGAGGCCAGCAACAGCAGGCTCAGGATCAAGCGAGTCAGGCCGATCCAGAGCACATAGATCAGCAGGTAGGCCATGCCGTATTTGAGGCTGGCAATGATCGCCACCGACGGCCCGAGCAGGCTGGCCCACATCGATACGCGTTGGTCGAACAGCACCAGCGAGGTGAACCAGCCCAACCGGTTCGCGCCCAGGTGCAGGGCCCGCGAGTTCTGCCGCAGGTTATTGCCATACCAGCGGAACATCAGTTTGCGGCTGGCCTTGAAGAAGCTCTTTTCCGGCGGGTGCTCGACCGTGTTGATCGCCGCATCGGGCACATAAAAGGTGTCGTAGCCCAGCCGCATCAGGCTGTACCAACTGGACTTGTCATCACCGGTCAGGAAGCGGAAACGCCCCAGACGCCAGTGCTGCAGATAATCGCTCTCGATGTCTTGAATAAAGCCGGGGTCGGTCACCACCTGGGCGCGGAACACCGACATCCGCCCGGTCATGGTCAACACTCGCTTGCCCAGTGCCATCGAACACATGTTGATGTGCCGCTGGGCGAACCGCAGCTTGTGCCATTGGCTCATCAGGTAGCTGCCGCGCACCTCGCAGAATTCATTGGTGGTCAGCCCGCCGACTTTCGGGAACAGCTTGAACCAGGACACGGTCTGACGCACCAGGCCGGGCGAGAGCACGGTGTCGCCATCGACCACCGCCACCACCGCATCGGCATCCGGCAAGTGCCGGGAGATCGCCCGAAAACCATGGGCCAGGCCATCGCGCTTACCTGTGCCGGGAATCCGCACGAAATCCAGTTTGACGTGCTTCGGCGGGCTATAGCTGTCCCAGAGCGCCTTGATCAGCAGTTCATCGGCCAGCTCGACGATGGAACAGACCATCCTGGTCGGGTAACCACAACCGATGGCCTCTTCGATCACCGAGCGGTACACCTGCGCCGTGGTCAACGCATCGATACGAAAACTGGTCACCAGCAAAAACACTTGCGATGGATCGGCACTGCTGCCCAGCCTGGTGACTTTGCGCCGGTAATAAGGGAACACCAGATACAGGAACAGCATCCCCCGCAGGTAATGGATCGCGCCCATCGAATAACGCCAGAGCCCGACCGCCCCCACCAACAGGAGAAAATCCGTGGAGTCGGGATCAAACACCGTGTGCGGCAGCAACAGCGCAAGCCCCATCAACGCGGTGAGGTAGAACAGCCAGCCCGCAGCTTCGCGCAAGTAAACCCTGGAATCAGCCATGCCTATGCCCCCCTACCCCTGTTCGATAACCCCATGTTGTTCAGGGCACGCCAGCACCGCGCCTCGCCCAATTTCCGTATTTACCAGCAGATACCTTCGAGCTGATCGTTACTGGCGAGTGGCATAAAGCCCACCAGGTCGACCACCCGTTTGCCCTCGGGCACATCAAGCGCAATGGCTTTGAACGACTCGTCGCCATTACCCAATACAATCACATCCGCCAGTCCGATCACCTGCGCCAAATCCGAGCACAACAGCGACGCCAGGTGCGGAATCTTCGACTCGATGTATTCCTTGTTCGCCCCGTAGATGCGCGCGTACTCAACGTTGCGGTCGTATATTTGCAGGTCGTAGCCCTTGCCGATCAACATCTCGGCCAACTCCACCAACGGGCTTTCGCGCAGGTCATCGGTGCCCGCCTTGAAGCTCAGGCCGAGCAGCGCGATACGCCGCTTGCCATAACTGGTGATGATGTCGAAGGCTCTCTGTACCTGCGCCGCATTGCTGCGCATGATCGAGGCCAGCATCGGGTGCTCGACATCCATTTGCCCGGCGCGATAGTTCAGGGCACGCACATCCTTGGGCAGGCAGGAACCGCCAAACGCGAAGCCGGGGCGCATGTAATAACGCGACAGGTTGAGTTTGGTGTCCTGACAGATCACGTCCATCACATCGCGACCGTCCACGCCGACGGCTTTGGCGATATTGCCGATCTCATTGGCGAAGGTCACTTTGGTCGCGTGCCAGACGTTGCAGGTGTACTTGATCATCTCCGCCACTTCGATGCTCCTGCGCAGGAGCGGCGCATCCAGCTCTTGATAGAGCGTAGCGAGCATCTCACCGCTGCGCCGGTCGAGTTCACCGATCACCGTCATGGGCGGAGAGTTATAATCCTTGATCGCGGTACTTTCGCGCAGGAACTCCGGGTTGATCGCCACGCCAAAGTCGATCCCGGCTTTCTTGCCGGAACAGTCTTCAAGTATCGGGATCACCACGTTCTTCACCGTGCCCGGCAGCACCGTGCTACGCACCACTACCGTGTGCCAACTGCCCTTGTCGTGCAGGGCTTCGCCGATCTCGCGGCAGACCGACTCGATGTAGACCAAATCCAGATCGCCATTCTTCTTGCTGGGCGTACCGACGGTGATAAAGGACATATCCGTCCCCATCACCGCCGCCTTCACATCACAGTCACCCCGCAGGCGCCCAAAACTCACCCCCAGTTCGAGCAACCGCTCCAGATCCGGCTCGACGATGGGCGACTTGCCCTGGCTGATCAGGTCGACCTTGACCTGCGAGACATCCACCCCGATTACGTCATGACCGCGAGCGGAGAGACAGCCTGCGCATACAGCGCCCACATAACCCAGTCCAAATATGCTGATACGCATCGGTGAAATCCCCCGCAGCCCCAGATTCAAGAAAGCCGTCGGCATGCCACGCAGGCCGACATTCGTTCTACCGCACCAACTAACCGGCAGTCAGGTACAACTTGATCCTCTACCTACACTCGACGCACTCGGAGGAGTGTAGACAAACAATCACAGGGGTATTGTTATTTTCTTTAATCGAGATTTAAAACACACTTTACGCCGCCAAATTCATTTATAGCAAAGCGAGTGCCAAAAACCACAACCCACAAATAATTAATGTTTTTTTATTAAAATCAGATAGTTATAAAGTATTTTCGACTGATGACATGAACAAGGAAAATAGCTATAGCACCAAAAGGTAGCAGGCATTTTTGATACTTCCCGCACAGGCATGCATAAAGCCCTGAAGCGGTGCAAGGCCAATATTATAACTTTATCAATGGTTTTATTAACTTCAGCGCAATGTGTAAAGCAAATGAAACACGTCAATTTTTTTACAACCATTTATTGGCGCACACACTACTTTATACATTCAAAAAAACTATTAGATAACTTCCCCGGCGAGTTCTCTGCATATCCGCAATAGCGAGTTCCCGACGCGGGTCTGCCCAGCAGCGGTCGAGGCGATTGCTGCGACTGAAATGTCATGAGATATCGTCATCAGAACGGCACACGCGATGCGGCGTGACGAAAGTGCTCGGAGGCCAGAGCACTGTGGGTCATAAAGGTCTTTTTTATCCCGCAGAGACTCCCCGGCATACCCCCCGTAACTGCCGAAGGTTCAGGCTGCATTCAGACGATTTTTTTATCTTGAAAAATCGCAGCCCTGATGTATCTCCTTACATAGCCCCCGCAATCGCAGCGCAATCAGCCGCAACCGCCTGCTGGCCAGGACGCTCCATCTCAATACCAATCAGCTCACCAATCGCCAGCGCATCCATAGGCTTGCTCAAGAAATACCCCTGAACCTCATCACACTGAGCATCCTGCAACACCTCGAGCTGCTCGATCGTCTCGACCCCCTCCGCCGTGACCGTCAGCGACAGCGCTCGCCCCAGCCCGACGATGGCCTGGATGATCGACTGATCGTCACTGCTGGCGGTCAGCCCGGAAACAAAACTGCGATCGATCTTCAGCCCATCGAAGGGAAACGAACGCAGATAGCTCAACGACGAATAACCGGTGCCGAAATCGTCCATCGACAGCCGCACGCCCAGCGCTTTCAAGTCGGTCATGATCAGCAGCGCGCCCTTGGCGTCTTCCAGCATCACATTCTCGGTCAACTCCAGTTCCAGCCGGGCCGGGCTCAAGCCAGTATCCGCCAACACCGCCTGGACCCTGGACACCAGCTGCCCGCGCTGAAACTCGGTCGGCGACAGGTTGACCGAAACAAAGAACTCTTCAGGCCAGGTCGACGCGGCCATGCAGGCGGTGTGCAGCACCCAGTTGCTCAGTGGCAGGATCAGGCCGGTGTCTTCGGCGATGGGAATGAATACATCGGGGTTCAACAGCCCGCGCTCCGGATGCTGCCAGCGCACCAGTGCCTCGGCACCGGCCATCCGCCGGCTTTCAATCTGGTAGCGCGGCTGGAAGTGCAGGCGCAACTCACCATGTTTGATGGCATGGCGCAGGTCGCTTTCCAGTTGGCGACGATCGATGATTCGAGCGTTCATGTCGCCGGCGTAAAAGCGCCAGGTATTGCGCCCCGCGTCCTTGGCTTCGTACAGCGCGATATCGGCATAACGCAGCAACTCGTCGGCCTGGGTGGCGTCAGCCGGGGCCATGGCGATACCGATGCTGGCACTAATAAAGATCTCATGCTCCTCAACCTGGAACGGCTGCTCGATGCAATCGATCAAGCGCTTGCACAAGAGCTCGACTTCATCCTGAGAGACCATGTTGGCCAGCACCAGGACAAACTCATCGCCGCCGATTCGCGCGACCAGATCATCATTACGCAGGCACTGCCCCAGTCGTTTGGACACTTCGTTGAGCACTTGATCGCCCGCGGCATGCCCGAGCAAGTCATTTACCGGTTTGAAGCGATCAAGGTCGATGCTCAGCATCACCAGCGGCTCGTCGAGGGTCGGCGCGGCCTTGAGCTTGCCGTCGAGGAATTCCTGCATGCGGGTGCGGTTCGCCAGGCCGGTCAGCGCGTCGTGTTGCGACAGGTATTCGATACGCCGGCGGGCCGCCACTTCCTCAGTGATATCGCACGCCGTGCCGCGATACCCCAACCCTTCCATCTCCCGCACCGAAAGACGGCTGATCCGGGCTTGCCCGTCACCAGCCTGATAACTGCACTGCAAAATGGCGTTGGCCCGGCGCGAGTGGTTTTTCAGCCACTGGGACAGCGACCCCTGATCAGAGACCAGCAAGTCATCGATAGGGCGACCGATGCAATCGGCCCTGAGCAACCCCGTCACTGCCTCGAAGCGCTCCGACAGGTAAGTGAAACGCAGCCCGGAATTGATTTCCCAGATCCAGTCGGACGAAGCTTCGGCGACATCCCGAAACCGCGCCTCACTGGCCGCCAGCGCGGTCTGGCTGACCTGCAGGGAAGTGTAATTGGCATCCATGGCCCGCGCCGCCGCCGTGGTGCGCCGCCGCAGAATCCAGGTCATCAGCCCGATAACCAGCCCCGCGATACCGATCAACGGCAAGACAACCGTCAGCAACTGGTGCCCCGGACGCTCCGGCGTCCATTGCAGAGCTCCCGCTGCACCTGTCTCCCCCAAGGGTAAAAACGATGAGCTGAGCACTGCACTATCGCCAGGGGCAACGCGCAACTGGTCAATACCAAAATCACTGCCCAGGGCGCTCAACCTGGCGGCGTCCAGCTTGGCGACGAACACCAGCACCGAGGAAGGCCTGTCATCCGCTTCCACCTGGGGGTCGGTGCCAGGCGTCAAGGGCGCGGCGGCAACCAGCACCGGCGTGCCCTCAACATTGAGATAGGTAGCGACTGGCGTCTCGCTTTCCAGCCCCTCGCGAGCACGCTCGATCAGCGCGGTGAAGGGTTGTTTCAACCAGTCTTGCGCCGCGACCGATTGCATCTGACCATCAATGAGCGAGTACACCGTTCGATCGGTGGGGTCGATAACAAACACCCCCTGAAAGCCGAAATCTTCAGAAAGCGTAGAGCCAATGTTCTGCCGGCCGAACGCCCAATCGGTATCCACCGTCTTGTGCAGATGCTCATAGGCATCGCCCCAGAACGCGTAGTCCTTGATCGTCAACAGCACCGACTTCTCCAGGGACTGCACGGCCTTTTCCGTATAAAAACGGCTGCGTGCCTCGGCGTCATGGTTCTGCTTGAAGGCGATAAAAATAATCAGCACGCTGGCCAGCAAGAAAATCGACAGCAACAGGCCAGAGAACCCCATCAGCGAAATGCGGGTCAGGGACAGATTGGAGGTTTGCACCTTCACGTGGGGGTCGAGATTATGAATTTTCATAGTGCTCCAGGCGGTGCAGCGAATACGGGCCAGCAATGGAAGACAACGACACCACCTCGGCAGTGTGCGTTTAGAGTTTTCCCTGACTGGTAGTGCGCTACCCCCTCAGCCCGGACTATTGGCAGAACAATCCGGAATGCACCTGTTGACTGTATCGGCCTGAATCTTGAGGTCTTGACCCGTGGCCGAATTCAACTTCCCACATACCGACGTTTGCGCCGAAAGCAGACAGCGCAACGCCTGAAGGCCTGCACAATTCAAGGGAGGAAATGGCCATGGGAGATGGCAGGGAAAGTCTGCTTTGTTTCCTCGGCAGACTTGTTCCGCAGGTAAGGACAGGACGCCAAAACCCAATACTTGTGGCGAGGGGGCTTGCCCCCGCTGGGTTGCGAAGCAACCCCAAAATCAGCCACCGCGAGTCTTCAGATACAACGCGGCGGCCTGCAGCTTTCCATCAACTGACCGGCATTGCCACCCGCCCGTCAAACCAACCGTCAGCGGTCGTTCTTGATGCTTGAGGCGCCAGCATTACGCAGCCCCTTGGTATTGTGATCGCCGGGCGTGGTGCGAGAAATCGCAGTCGCCTTGGTCAACCCGCGGGTATCACTGTCATGCGCCACCGAAGAAGTCACCGAACCATGACCATTGTCGTCATTGCGCGTACTGCCGTAATGCTTGCCGCTGTCGCCTCTATCCCGGACGGCTTTCCCCGCATGGTCGCTGCTTAGCCCCTTGCCGATACCACTGCCGGCCGAACCACCGGAATGACCAGCGCCACCGCCATTACCGCCACCGTGACCTCCCCCATTACCGCCGCCATTGCCACCACCGTGGCCGCCACCCCCGCCACCGCCACCGCCGTTGCCACCACCTTGGGCCTGAGCAGAGGAGATGAGCGATAGCTCACCTGGCAGCATGGTTGTCCCCGCCAGCATCAAGGCGCAAACAGCAACAACCATCAAATTTTTCTTTTTTATAAACATGATGCCTCCCGGCGATTGGATTCCACCCTCATCAGACAGGGACCTTGAAATTAGGTTCTTGCTCCCTGCAAAGGTTTCCCTGCGTTACACACGGCCTCCACAGGAACTTAGGGCTTAACCATAATCTAATGGCATGTGGGCAGCCCCTGTAGAAGCGAGCTTGCTCGCGATGGACTCAAGGACGGCGCGTTTATCCAGAAAACACGCGTTATCCTTAACGTCCATCGCGAGCAAGCTCGCTCCTACAACACCATCTCCTTAACGGACTGGCATTGGGGCAAGCCCCTCCTCCAGAGGCATCTACGCTATGTCGAATATTCGTCTGTCAGTCGCCACCTTCACCGCCGCTGCACTGCTCGCCGGCTCACCCGCGCTGCTCGCCGACCCAGGCAACGGCAAAGGTAACCCGCATGCCAACCAGAACCAGCAAGGCAATAGCGGCAACAAAGGCAACCCGAACGGCGGCAACGCCAAACCGGGGCAAGGAAAGCAGGGCGATAGCAACTGGGATCGTGGCCCGTCTATCGACGTGGGCGGGATCCGGGTCATCCTTGGCGATAATCGACAATACTGGGGCAGCGCCCAACCCCTTCCACCGGGCATCCAAAAAAACCTCGCTCGCGGTAAACCCCTGCCACCCGGCATCGCCAAAAAGCTCGACGGCCGGCTGATCGGACGCCTGCCCCACTATGACGGGTACGAATGGCTCCAGGCCGGAACCGACGTGATCCTGGCGGCCGTCGCGACAGGCATCATCTACGAAGTCCTGCACGACGTACTCCATTGACAGAACACAGCCTGCACAGGCCGGGACAGCAACCCCGGCCTTTTGCCTGAACAAACATTGAGCGTCTTGTGCTGAATGCGGCCAAAAAACAACCTTGAGAGACTGGCAGTGGCGCCGGGCACATCACTTGCTCCCGCTGGGCTGCGAAGCGGCCCTAAAATCAGCACCTTCACTTTGTCAGGTAGAGAGAACAAACGGAGAGCAAACGGACAGAGCAAACGGGACAGATTTATTTTTCGAACGTCTAACATCCGACCTCTAGAGATCGGTGTCAGAACTACATGTCGACGGCAATAACAAGTGGTCTTGGTTGTTTAGAACCAAGGCTTGGCAGAGTTGACGTAGATTTGTTCGAAGTCTTCGTCAGACTTGGTGAGATAAACAATAAATTCAACAAAGGCAATAATGCCAATAATCATCGACGGAATGCCAACCAATATAAACCCGAAGATAAATAACAGCAGCATAATCACGCCTTGCTTGTTGTAGCCAAGGAAAAATTTATGCGCACCAAAGGCGCCGAGGAATAAAGCCAGTATTGCTGCCGTTATTCTCTTTGAACTACTACCTGTCGCACCTGGCTCTTGGTAGATAGTCTCGGCAATGCCATTATTTGTAGAAAAATCCACCTTGACGCCAACTTTCGGCAATACAGAGCTTTTCCATTGTGCGACTTCAAAAGTATAGCGATTTCCATCATCCGCACTAATAATGCCAGTGCGGTTTTCACTATTGAAGTCCAGAATTTTTCCTTTCATGCAGCTTTTCCTTCTTCTGTTTGCGTTTTTTTTGATAGACGTTTGATCAGGTTGAAATTCAGGCTCGACGAGCCGAAGGCCAACAAACTGATGGATGCGAGAAAAATCACGCGATGGCGGTACTTGAGTGCGAGTTTCTTCAGCGCCGGGCAGTCGGTAAATATAAATTGGCTCGCACCTATAGATAGATGCCCAAGGCGCATAGGGTGACAGCAGAGATGAGTTTTACAAATCGCACAAAAATTCCTTTTTTCCGTTCTGAATTTATTTGAATGCCATCGTGGCATTCTGCCTCCATCCATCTAAATTGTACCCGGGCCTGTACAAAAAATCACCCAGAGATGCCCTTCAAATAGCTTCAATCCGGGCAATGCAGGTGAGGTCGTTCGAGGGTGCAGCGTAAGTCAGCAGATGGTGTGCCCCCTGCGCGGCGACGAGCAATGTTCGTTTTGCAGTGAGTACACCGCCGGTTTTATCGTCAGACCAATCTCGGCCATAGCCAAGCCGATACTCCTGATAAAAACTCTCAGGTATACCTTGGCGACCCGCAGGTTCAGCGCCGGTTCGAAACTATCTCGGCACCCAGGATCGCCCGCTCCGGCAACCCTTCAGTGCGCTTCACGCCTTGCGCCCAATGGCCATCCTGGTAATAGGTCGTCGGGGTTGCGGTCACGCCAACAGCCTTGCCGGCATCCTGCTGGGCGGCGAGCGTACTGATGTCGTTTTTACTGCACGTCTGCACCTTCACCCGCTTACCCTTCATAGCGTCATCGAGCGCCTGCTTCGGGTTGTCGCTGCACCAGATGTTCTTGTAGATCGTCCAGGCCGGCTCATCGAGTTGCCCCGTCGGCCAGGCGACGTAGCGCACCTCAATGCCCTTGGCGTTGAACTCAGGCACCTTCTGGTGCAGTTCACGCGAGTAGGGACAGGTGGCATCGGCGAACACGTAGACGTGGGCCTTGGGGTTAGCCGGACTGAAGGCAATCCAGTTCTCCGGCTTCAGCTTGCCCAGAGCATCGCGGACATAGCGCAATTGCGGGTCAGGCTTGGGCACCGGCGGCTGGGTCAGAGCAGAAAGGAAGCTGCCGACGCTCTTTGTGGCCTCGCCCAGGCTGACAACTTCTGCTTGGGCAAGCGGCGAGGTGAGAAAAAAAACTGCTGCAAGACCGGCACCAGCCAGGCTGAACGAACGTTTATTGGAAATCATCCATGTTGCGCGAGAGCCGCGCCTCCAAGTTTGCGGGTTGCCGGTCAGGCCGGGCACGCGGTGAGGATATGCCACCGTTGGTCAGTGTGGGAGGCTTCAGCGAACAAAAAAATCCCGGAGACATTTCTTAATCCAGAATCTCGATTCCTGCATAACAAACCCCCAACTCCACCTGCGGTATGATCCGGCTCTGTTTTGCGCAAAGAGCCTTGAACCTGGATGTCTGTCACTTCCCCGCTACCCGAGTCCCCAGCCCCATTACCTTCCGTATTGGCCGGCCCGCTGCTGCGACGCCTGGAGCCGACGCGGCTGGTGTTGTGGTTGGTAGGATCTCGGGCGTTGGCGCTGACGTTGCGCCTGCGGTTCGTCGAGGGTGGCGGTAACGAGAAGGCTCTCGATTTCCCCCTTGATGCCCAACAGTGCCAAGTAGTACCAATCGGCCTGCATGGCTTTGTCCATCTAATCGATCTACACCTGGACACCGCCCTCCCCTGCGACCAGTCGATTAAATACGACCTGCTGATCACCGAAACAGACGGCCAGCATTCAGGCATCGCCGACTGGGCACCACACCTGCTTTACGGAAATGCGCGTTGCCCCGACTTCGTCCTGCAGAGCCGCATCAAGCAATTGCTCCACGGCTCCTGCCGCAAACCCCATCATCACGCCGACGAAGGTCTGCTCTGCGTCGATCGATTGCTGGCCGAGGCTCCCGAGCCTGAGCAGCGTCCGGCGTTGTTGATGATGAGTGGCGATCAGGTCTACGCGGACGATGTCGCAGGCCCGATGTTGCGGGCGATTCATGCCTTGATTACGCGTCTCGGGTTGTTCGAGGAGTATCTGGAGGGCGCGGTGGTCGAGGACAGTGCCCGGCTCTATGGGCATCCGGCCAGTTATTACCATCGGGCTGATTTGCTGCCGGCGCTGGAAAGTAATGAAACCCTGCGCGAGCGGTTTTTCGGTGGGGTGAAGAAGCCGATTTTCACCAGCAGTACCGCCGACAATCACTTGGTGACCTTCTCTGAAGTGATGGCGATGTATCTACTGGTCTGGTCGCCGGTGCCCTGGACGTTGATCGCGCCGCAGCCGCCGGTGCTTACTGCCGAAGAACAGGCACGCTATGACCTCGAGCAGACGCACATCGATGCCTTCAAGGCGGGTCTGGGCGGTGTTTCGCGGGTGTTTGCGCACTTGTCGTGCCTGATGATCTTTGACGACCATGACATTACCGATGACTGGAATCTCAGCGCTCAGTGGGAGGAGACGGCTTACGGCCATCCGTTTTCCAAACGCATCATCGGCAACGCGCTGATGGCTTATATGCTCTGTCAGGGCTGGGGCAATAACCCCGATGTGTTCGGCGAGCTGCTGGAGAAGACCGGCGCGCTGAGTGCCGAGGCGATCGGCGGGGACCGTCACTTGGACAGCGCCGATCAAGACAGTTTGATCGATGATTTGCTGCGCTTTCAGAACTGGCAGTATGTGTTGCCGACCACTCCGGCGCTGGTGGTGCTCGATACCCGCACTCGGCGCTGGCGCAGTGAGTTCACCCTGAAGCAGCCGTCGGGCCTGCTCGACTGGGAAGCCCTCAGCGAACTGCAGCAGGAATTGCTGGATCACCCTTCGGCGATCATCGTTTCGCCGGCGCCGATCTTCGGTGTCAAGCTGATCGAGACGGTGCAGCGGGTGTTCAGCTGGTTCGGTTTTCCGCTGTTGGTCGACGCGGAAAACTGGATGGCCCATCGCGGCGCGGCGCAGGTGATCCTGAATATCTTCCGCCACTCCCGCACGCCGGGGAATTACGTGATTCTGTCCGGGGATGTGCATTATTCCTTTGTCTATGAAGTGCTGATCCGCCACCGCAAGGCTGGCCCACGGATCTGGCAGATCACCAGCAGCGGCATCAAGAATGAGTTTCCGCCAAAACTGCTGGAGTGGTTCGACCGGCTCAATCGCTGGCTGTACTCACCGCGCTCGCCCCTCAACTGGTTGACCAAGCGTCGCCGGATGCAGGTGATTCCGCATATTCCCGAGCATGCTGAAGCGGGTGAACGGCTATGGAATTCGGCGGGGATCGGGCAGGTGTTTTTCAATGAAAAAGGTCAGCCGCAGGCTATCTATCAACACAATGCCAATGGGTCACCGCCTACGCGGTTGGTTGGGCCTGAGGAGCCGCGGTGAGCAGTGGTTGTCGGATGTTTGAGTGTGCGGTTTTCCCGATGCCAGTCAGCCAGGAGCCGGGCGCAGCCAAAAGATCGCAGCCTGCGGCAGCTCCTACGGGGTTTGAGTACACCTGATCATTTGTGGGTGCATGGGATTGGCGTAGGAGCTGCCGCAGGCTGCGATCTTTTGGGGCATTCGGCTGGCTGCACCGTCAGGTCTTTAACTCACTCTCGGGCAGGCTCCACTGCGCCCGATATTCCATCAGGAAGTCGACAAAGGCCCGAAGCCGCAACGGGGTGTGGCGTCCGCCCGGGTAGAGCAGCGTGAAGGGCCGGGATCGTCCGTGGAACGCTTCAAGGACTTCGATCAGCGAGCCTTGTGCCAACTCTTTTTCAACAATGAATTTATAGGTCTGAAACAGGCCGGCACTGTGTTTGGCCAGGGTCACGCCGCCCAGTACATCATCCGAGCAGCTGTAGCCACCTTCGGTCAGCAGGTCCTTGTCTTCGCCGTTGTCCTTGAACAACCAGGCGATGTGCCGGCCGCTGCTGGGTAGCTCGAATTGAATGCACTCATGTTGCTGCAGGTCCTCCAGGGTTTGCGGCGTACCCGCACGCTGCAGGTATTCAGGGCTGGCCACGATGACCAGTTGCGCGTCTTCCAGGTGGCGGGCAATCAAGCCTGAATCCGGCAGGACCCGAACCCTGATCGCCATGTCGTAGCCTTCCTCGATGAAGTCGACGTTGCGATTGCTGACATGGGCCTCGACCTTTACCGCCGGGAACCGCTCTCTGAATATCGGCAGCAACGGCAGGATGCGGTGATGGGCGTAGGTAGTGGGCACGCTGATGCGCAAGGTCCCGGAGGGCGTTTGCTGCTTGCCCATCACTTCCCGTTGCGCTTCGACCAGTTGGGCCAGGGCCTGGCGGCATTGCTCAAAATACGCTCGGCCGCTTTCCGTCAGTTTGACGCTGCGGGTGGTTCGGGCAAACAGCCGTACGCCCATGCGCGCCTCCATCCGCGACACCGAGCGACTGACTGCAGCCGGGGTGACACCGGCGACAGCGGCTGCGGTGGTGAAGCTGCCGGACTCAGCCGCCAGGCAAAACAACTCGATGCTGCCCAGCTGAATATCTTCGAACTGTCGCTTCATGATTGATTACACCATGGATCAAATGAAGTGCTCGTACCTGTATTTATCAAACAAAGGTAAAGAAATACAGTGAATTCAACCCGAGCAGTTCCTTCCGAAAAAGGGCTCTGGGACAACCTATGAAACCCAATTTTTGCAGGTACCCGACATGAACTCTCCAAGAACTGTAGTAATCACCGGCGCGTCGAGCGGCATTGGCCTGGGCCTGGCAAAGGCCTATCTGGAGCAAGGCTACAACGTGGTCGGCAACGCTCGCACTGAACAGCGTCTGCGCGAAGCGGCCGAGCAACTGGGCAACTCCCCGCGCTTTCTCGGCGTAGCTGGCGACATTGCCGAGCCGGACACCGCCAAGCGGCTGTTCCAGGCGGCCATCGAGGCCTTCGGCCAGGTCGATATCCTGATCAACAACGCCGGGATTTTTCAGGCCAAGCCGTTCATTGACTACAGCCCGGAAGATCTGGAAGCGATGATCAGTACTAACCTCAGGGGCTTCGTTTATCCGTCACAGGTCGCCGCAGCGCACATGATCCCGCGCAAGCAGGGCTTCATCGTCAACATTACCGCGAGCGTGGCCTTGCAACCGAATCAACAGGTGCCGGCGACCTTGCCGGTGTTGATCAAAGGCGGGATCAACCAGGCCACTCGCGCCCTGGCGCTGGAGTTGTCACCCCATAACATCAAGGTCAACGCAGTGGCTCCCGGTATTGTCGACACCCCTATGCACAGCCCGGAACACCGCGAATTCCTCAAGACCCTGCAGCCTCTGGGACGTATGGGCAACATCAGCGAAATCACCGATGCTGTGCTTTACCTGACCAATGCCGAGTTCACCACCGGCACGGTGCTGGCGGTAGATGGCGGGATGAGCAGCGGCAAGTGGTAAACAGTCTTGCCCGGGGAGCCGCCAACGGCTCCCCGGTTCAGGGTCATTCGAGTACATAACAGGAGCACGATCATGCCTTTCGTCAATGTGCGCATCACCCGAGACGGAGTGACCCGGGAGCAAAAAGCCCAGGTCATCGCCGAAATCACCGAAACCCTGGAACGGGTCCTGGGCAAACGTCCCGACCTGACCCATATCGTTATCGAGGAAGTGGATACTGATAACTGGGGGTATGCCGGGATGACCACAACTGAGTATCGCAAGAACTTGAATCCTGGATAGGGTCCAGCCATCTAGAACCAACCCCTGTGGTGAAGGGGTTTAAGACGTTACGCAATCCGTAGCAGCTGGCGAAGCCTGCGTTCGGCTTGCGTAGCAGCTGCCGAGCCTGCAAGGCTGCGTTCGGCTGCGAAGCAGCTGCCGAGCCTGCGAGGCTGCGTTCGGCTGCGAAGCAGTCGTAAAATCAGGCACTGCGGTTTTCCAGAAAACCGTGGACGCATAATTTTACGGCTGCTGCGCAGCCGGACGCAGCCTTCGGCAGCTGCTACGAGCCCCCTAGCTACAAGTGAGCATCGCTTCAGGCACCGCGCGATGCGCAGCGCGAATTCATGTAATTATTCCTTCACTAACCAAGTTAAAACGCCAGAATAATTGCACTGCACTTTTTCCAGAGTTTACATTTAGTGTTATTATTTTTGCACTCTATGGTAATAAACACTGGAATACTGGCACTCATGGCCAAAAAAACTGCTCCATTGCTCCCGACCACAAGCCATTTGCTGGTAGAGCTGGGTGAAAGGCTGCGCCTCGCGCGGCTGCGGCGCAAGCTGACGGCCAAGCAAGTGGCGGAGCGCGCCGGCATGTCGCAAATGACTTTGCGGGCGCTGGAGCGCGGCGGCTCGGGCGTTACCATGGGGGCTTATCTCTCTGTGCTGCAGGTGCTTGGCTTGGAGAAAGACATTTCCCTGATTGCCCAGGCCGACGACATAGGTCGTCATTTACAAGACTCCGCGCTCTCGGGAAAGCAGCGGCCTGCAGCGCAAAGATCGACCTTGACTGGCAAATCCAGACCGGCGCCTCACTTGAAGGAAGAGTCCGCGATACCTGCGCCCAAACAGGCCAAGCGGCTGCCCAGGCCGAGTGAGCCTGGTGCCCCGGTTCAGGTCGCCTCGAAGCTTTCGGCCTTGATTGTGAAACCCAAAAAGGTCAGTAAAGCGCCTTCCGACACAGGGGACAAGGAATGAACCCGATAGCTGTTTATGCCGACTGGGATGGTTTGCCAGCACCTCGACGCCTGGGCCTTCTTCATGCGCGGCGTAGCGGTGCCAGTGAGCTGTTTGAATTCGAATATGAGCGTAAGGCGCTCTCGGATCCGACCCTGGGGATGATCCAGCTCGAGCCCGGGATCGGTTTATTCGAAGGCTCGCAATATCCTGCGCGGGGACGCGAGACCTTCGGCGTTTTTTCTGATTCGAGTCCTGACCGATGGGGTCGCATGCTCATGAATCGTCGGCTCGAGCGTGACAAGAGAGCAGGCGCGGAACCGGCGAATAAGCGACTGTTCGAGTCGAACTATCTCTTGGGAGTGCATGATACTTACCGGGTCGGTGCTCTGCGTTTCAAGCTCAATGACGAAGGCCCGTTCCTCGATGATCGGCAAGGTCTGGCGGCCCCTCCGCTGGTCAAGTTGCGCGAACTGGAGGCTGCTAGCCGGTCCCTGGAAAATGACCAGGACAACACCGCGGCCGAAGGCGGTGACTGGATTCGCCTATTGATTGCTCCAGGCGGCTCACTGGGAGGTGCCCGGCCCAAGGCCAGCGTGGTCGACACCGACGGGCAACTCTGGATCGCCAAGTTTCCCAGTGTGCGCGATGAGCAGGATATTGGCGCCTGGGAATATATCGTCGGGTCCCTGGCCGAGGCCTGCGGGCTTCGGGTCGCGCAGATGGATGCAGAACGTTATGCCAGCGCGCATCACTGTTTCCGGGTAAAGCGTTTTGACCGGACCGCCAATGGCCGACGACTGCACTTTGCCTCCGCCATGACCCTCACCGGCCATACCGATGGTGATGATGCCTCGACCGGCATCAGCTATCTGGATTTGGCTCAGGTGCTTATTACTCAGGGCGCCAACACCAACGCAGATCTGCGTGAGCTTTGGAGCCGCATCCTGTTCAACATGCTGGTTTCCAATACCGACGATCATCTGCGCAATCACGGTTTCATCCTTGAACCTGCCCGAGGCTGGCATCTCTCCCCTGCCTATGACATGAACCCGGACCGCTACGGGCAAGCGCTCAAGTTGAATGTCAGCGAACACGACAATGCACTCGACCTTGACCTGGTTCGTTCAGTAGCACCGATTTTTCGGGTTCCGCTGAATGAGGCGGACCAGATGATCGAGGACTTCCAGGGAGTTGTGCGCCAATGGCCAACGCTGGCCAATGCACTCGGCCTATCTCGACGGGAGCAAGATGAAATGAGCATGGCGTTCAGACTCGCCGTTGAGACTCGCCATTGAGGCTCGACCGTAGCAGCTGGCGAAGCCTGCGTTCGGCTCGCGTAGCAGCTGCCGAGCCTGCGAGGCTGCGTTCGGCTGCGAAGCAGTCGTAAAATCAGGCACCGCGGTATTCCAGACAAACCATGGAAGGAGGATTTACGACTGCTGCGCAGCCGAACGCAGGCTTCGCCAGCTGCTACGGGGGACAGTACTGAACCTCAAATTCCTTAACGGACCGGCATTAGAGCAAGCCCCTTCGCCACAATTGTCACCCGCCAGACAAATTGCTTTATTAATCGGCATCGGCCTTTCTCCCTTACATCCCCGCCTTCACCAACACCGGCTTCTCCTGATAACGCTGTGGATACAGCTGTTTGAGCTGCGCCACCTTTGGCAGATCGTTGATCACGATGTAGGGATAGGTCGGATGTTCGGTCAGGAAGTCCTGATGGTAGTCCTCGGCCGGGTAGAAGCCGTTGAAGGTTTCGAGCTTGGTGACGATCGGTTTGTTGAACGAATGCGCGGCGTCGAGTTGGGCGATGTAGGCCTGGGCGACTCGTTGCTGTTCGGCGTTTGCCGGGAAAATCGCCGAGCGGTATTGGGTACCGGTGTCCGGGCCCTGGCGATTCAGTTCGGTGGGGTTGTGGGCCACCGAGAAGAAAATCTGCAGCAAGTTGCCATAGCTGACCTGGGTCGGATCGAAGGTGACTTCGACGGCTTCGGCGTGGCCAGTGTTGCCGTTGCTGACCTGCTCATATTGAGCGGTGCTGGCGGTGCCGCCAGCGTACCCGGAAACCGCTCGCTTAACGCCTTTCACGTGCTGGAATACCCCTTGTACACCCCAGAAGCAGCCACCGGCGAGCACTACGGTTTCACTGGCGGATTGACCGGCCGGCAGATCCAGAGCCGGTGGGGGGATGGCGACGGCATCCGCTGTGGAGCCGAAGGAAAAGGCGGTGCATTGACCGATGAAGGTGGCGGCGGCGAGGCCCAGCAGGAGACGGCACCAGATTGGTTGGGACGGGATTTTCATGGTGGTGACTCCAAATCTGATGATTCCGCTGCAAGGGCCTTTCAGTGCTTGCCAGATTGCCAAGATCGCAGCCTGCGGCAGCTCCTACAGGTTTTGCATTCACTCGGTATCTCTCGGGTGTATGGCGTCGGCGTAGGAGCTGCCGCAGGCTGCGATCTTTTAGGGGCGACCCTACTCATCGCTAAACGCCTGCAGTTTTCACCCAAAGGTAAACGCATACGCCGACACCTGCGGGTCAAGAAACTCGATGCTGAAGGTGCGTTCCGCCACGTCACCGGGTTGGCGTACCAGCTGATACAACCGCTGCTCGGTCACGACGCCCGTGCCGTCCGGGGCTACGTCGGTGCCATGGGCCGCGCCTGGGATCTGGCCGTCGAGGGTGACTTTGAAGCGCACCGGTTTACCGTCTGCGCCGGGGCCCAGTACCAAGTGCAGATCCCGGGCATGAAAGCGGTAGACAATTTTCCCTGCCGGAGCTGCCAGGGTGGCCTGCTCGGCGCCGACCTTCCATTGGCCCTCCAGCCCCCACTCGTTGAGGGCCGGATTAGTCGGTGGGCTGTAAGCCGTGACACGGTCGCGCGCCAGGCTGGCGGCCGGAACAAAGTGTTCCAGGCGTTGATAGCCCAGATAGGTTTCCGGCGAGCGGATTTCGCTCATATCCGCGGCCAATTGCACGCCCTGAGCCTTGGCGTCGATCAGACCGCCCGCCACTTGGGCGGCACCGGCCTCGCGCAACAGCTGCTGGATCACCCGCTCCGACTCGGCATAGTTGCCCTCGCCAAAATGGTGATAACGGATCCGGCCCTGGGCATCGGCAAAGTAATGCGCCGGCCAGTACTGGTTGCTGAAGGCGCGCCAGACCTTGTAGTCGTTGTCGATGGCCACCGGGTAGTTGATACCCAGATCCTTCATGGCTTTGGTCACGTTGCCGACGTCACGTTCGAAGGCAAATTCCGGGGTGTGCACGCCGATCACTACCAGCCCCTGATCGCGATACTTCTCTGCCCAGGCCTTGACGTACGGCAAGGTGCGCAAGCAGTTGATGCAGGAGTAGGTCCAGAAATCCACCAGCACCACTTTGCCCTTTAACGCCTCGGCGCTCAGTGGCGGCGAGTTGAGCCATTGCACGGCGCCGTCGAGGGGTGGCAGCTTGCCTTCGATCGGCAGCGTCGCAGCGGTCATTTTCATCGCGCCACCGGCAGCCATCATGCTTGAGCCGAGCTGAGAATCTTGCGCCATCATCGCCCCGCTGCTGATCGCCGATTTGCCGGCCAGCCGACCGACCAGCGCCTGTTCGATACCGCCGGTAGAGGCCGTCGACAGCCGCGCCAAAATGCCGGTATCCCACCCCAGGGAAATCGCCACTACGCCCGCCAGCATCAAAGCTCCCAAACCACGGCGCAGCCATTCACCGGCGCCGATCGAGCGCTTCATCGCGGCGAAGACTTTACCGCCCAGCAGCAATGCTCCGGCAAGCGAAGTCGCGGCACCCGCGGCGTAGGCCAGCAACAGCAAGGTCGTGCCGATGTTTGCCCCTTGCAGCGCCGCGCCGGTCAGCAGCAGCCCGAGGATCGGCCCGGCGCACGGCGCCCAGAGCAGACCAGTGGCGACGCCGATCAACAACGAGGCGCCAGGCCGTGGCCGGGTATCGGCACCCGCCGCTTCGGACAGCCGACCGCCGGCTGCCACCAGTGGCCGAGTCAGGCGCTCGGCGAGGCGCGGCAGCAACAGCGTCAGCGCGAATAGCGCTACGAACAGCAACGCGAGCCAGCGACCATACTGATTGACTTGCACCACCCAACCGCCGCCCACCGCCGCCAGCGAGGCGACCAGCGCGAAGGTCAGGGCCATCCCCGCCAGCAGCGGCAAGCCACTGCGCAAAAACGGTTGGCCGGTGCGCGCGAAGACAAAGGGCAATACCGGCAGAATGCACGGGCTGACAATCGTCAGCACGCCGCCGAGATAAGCGAGAACCAGGAGCCACATGGCGTCGACCTTATATGAAGTGAATGAACCGGCTTATGCCGACAGTGGTTTGAAGGTCAGGGCCAGACCGTTCATGCAGTAGCGCAGACCGGTCGGCTTGGGCCCATCGTCGAAGACATGCCCCAGATGGCCGCCGCAACGTCGACAGTGGACCTCTTCGCGCACCACCCCGAATGAGCGGTCCTGACGAGTCGCGACCGCATTGTCCAACGGTGCCCAGAAACTCGGCCAGCCGGTGTGGCTGTCGAATTTGGTGCTCGATGAAAACAGCGCCAGGTCGCAGCCGGCGCAGGCGAACACACCTTCACGGTGTTCGTTGTTCAGCGGGCTGGTATAGGCGCGTTCGGTGCCTTCCTTGCGCAGAATGTCGTACTGCTCGGCGCTGAGCAGCGCCCGCCATTGCGCATCGGTATGAGTGACCTCGAAGGTCTCGCTGGCACTGGCATCGCTGACCAGGGCCGGACTTGCCGTCCACCTGGGCAGCACGCCGATGGCCAGTGCCGCTACGCCCAGCCCGCCGCCCGCTATCAGGAACTGTCGCCGAGAAAACATGGCTCTCTCCAAAAAATCGCAGTGTGTTGCGTTGGATACAGCCTAGGCTGGTGGTGGTCGCCAAATCCTCACGCCAAGTTAAACAATTCGTGATAACTCGGCCCCGTGAAAACCCGCACAATAAGAACATTGCCCAGCGCAGGATCGAGTTCCGATGGATCAGCCCAAACGTGTCCTGGTGGTCGAGGACGATATGCACATCGCCGACCTGATCGCGCTGCATCTGCGCGATGAACAGTTCGAGGTGGTGCACAGCGCCGACGGTAATGAAGGCCTGCGCCTACTGGAGCAAGGCGGCTGGGACGCGCTGATCCTCGATCTGATGCTGCCGGGTGTCGACGGACTGGAAATCTGCCGCCGTGCCCGTGCCATGGCGCGCTACACACCGATCATCATCACCAGCGCACGCTCGAGCGAACTGCACCGCATTCTCGGTCTGGAGCTGGGGGCCGACGACTATCTGGCCAAACCCTTTTCGATGCTCGAGCTGGTAGCGCGGGTCAAGGCGCTGCTGCGACGGGTCGATGCGATGGCGCGCAACCTGAAAATGGACGCCGGCAGCCTGATGGCCGACGGGCTGTTTATCGACCCGCTGACCCGCGACGTCTCCCTCGACGGCCGGCGCCTGGACCTCACGCCGCGCGAGTTCGACCTGCTGTATTTCTTCGCTCGCCAGCCAGGCAAAGTGTTCTCGCGCATGGACCTGCTCAACGCCGTGTGGGGGTACAGCCACGAAGGCTATGAACACACGGTCAACACCCATATCAACCGCCTGCGGGCCAAGATCGAAACCGATCCGGCGCAACCGGTGCGCATCCTTACGGTGTGGGGCCGTGGCTATAAATTCGCCTCAAAGGAGGATCAGTCATGAGGCTGACCCTCACCCAGCGCCTGTCGGTGGTGTTCGCCCTGCTGTTGCTGGTGTGCTGCGGCACTTCGGTGTGGATGCAAGTGCGCTCCAACAAGATGCACGAACTGGAAGTGGTGCAAGGGCTGTCCCGCGACCTGGCCCGACACATTGCCCGCGACACCCAACTGATGGACGCCAACGGCTTGAAGCCGGACGCCGTGCGCCAGTTGTTCAGCCAACTGATGCTGGTCAACCCCAGCGTCGAGGTCTATCTGCTCGACGCCAACGGCCGCATCGTCGGCAATGCCGCGCCCGAGGGTCGCTTGCGCCGCGACAAGGTCGATCTGGCGCCGGTGCAGCGGCTGATCAATGGCGAGGCCTTGCCGATCCTCGGCGAGGATCCGCGCAGTGTCGACGGGCGCAAGGTCTTCAGCGCCGCGCCGCTGCAGGTCAACGGCCAGCAGGCCGGCTACCTCTACGTGGTGCTGCTCAGCGAGGAACACGATCGTTTTGCCGAACGCGGCGCAACCAGCGCGGCCCTCAACACTGCGCTCTGGTCGATTGGCCTGGTGGCGCTGTTGTGCCTGATCGCCGGCCTCACGGCCTTTGCCCTGATCACCCGGCCTCTACGCCGGTTGACCGAGACTGTCGCGCATTTCGATATCGACGGTGCCCCGGTGGTCCCGCCCTCGCCGCCCGCATCAGACACAGCGCAAACAGCCAGCCATGACGAAATCGCCACGCTCGACGCGGCGTTCCGCCAAATGCAGACCCGCCTCGGTGAGCAATGGCGCTCACTGACGCGCCAGGATCAGGAGCGTCGGGAACTGGTGGCAAATATCTCCCACGATCTGCGTACGCCGCTGGCGTCGTTGCATGGGTATCTGGAAACCCTGTCACTCAAGGACGCCACGCTCACGTCTGCCGACCGGCGCCGCTACCTGGGCATCGCCCTTGATCAGAGCCGCAAGGTGAGCGGTCTGGCGCAGGCGCTGCTGGATCTGGTGCGGCTGGAACATGGTTTCGTGCAACCGGTGCTGGAGCGGTTTTCCCTGACCGATCTGGTGCAGGACGTGTTCCAGAAATTCGAGCTGACAGCCGAGGCGCGGCAGATCACCTTGAAAGCCACCTTCGCCCCCAGCGGGTCAGCGGTGTGTGCCGATCTCGGCCTGATCGAACGGGTCCTGACCAACCTGCTGGACAACGCCCTGCGGCATACGCCGCTCGGTGGCGAAGTCGAAGTCAGTCTTGTGCCCCAGGGGGCCTTCGTCGAAGTGACCCTCAGCGACAGCGGCCCGGGCATCGCCGACGAACTGCGCGAAGGCTTGTTTCTGCGCCCGTTCAACATCGGCGGCGCCCGGCGTGATGGAGGGCTGGGCTTGCGCATCGTGCACCGGATCCTGCAACTGCATGGTCGCGAGATCCAGCTGATCGATGTTCCCGGCCAGGGCGCGACCTTTCGCTTCTCGCTGCCGGTGGATGAGGAAATGGCGGCGCAGCTGGCGATTCGCTCGATGAATCTGAATTCGCCAGGGAAGTAAGCGCGATCTCGCGCCGGGCACAAAACCTGTGGCGAGGGGGCTTGCCCCCGTTCGGCTGCGCAGCAGTCGTGAAACCGGCTGACGCGTTCTGTCTGAAGAATCACCATGGCCGGGTTTGGGGTCGCTGCGCAACCCAACGGGGGCAAGCCCCCTCGCCACAATTGATCACCAGGCTTGGGATCTTCGTTGATTTTCCGGCATGGGCAACCCCTCTCCGTACCTCTTCCACCGGGCCGCTGGATGACCTGCGCCTGGCCGACGGGGTGCGCCTGGACGCGATCCTCACGCAACAAAGCACCCTGGAAGCGGCGGTGAAAAAGAACTACCCGCTCAAGGCTGTTGATGGCAGCGTGGTGTTCTACGAACCGCTGGCGATTGCCATCGACAAGGGTGACCCGGAGTTGAAAGCCAGTCTGGGCGAAGTCATCGGCGCCATGCACAAGGATGGGACCCTGACTAAACTCTCTAACAAGTGGTATGGGGTCGATTATTCGACGGTGAAATAATCGGGTGGCCGGGGGAGTTTCAATAATTCCCCGGCCTTTGTGTTGAGGCTTGAATCGCCAAGATCGCAGCCTGCGGCAGCTCCTACAGGATAACTATGCCCTTTCCAAAAACCTGGTATTCCCAGACCTCGCTCCCGCGCGAGACCAGAGCCGAACTGCTGACCGATGCAGAATGCGATGTGTGCATCATCGGCGCCGGTATCGCCGGTTTGACCGCGGCACTGGAGCTGACCCGACGCGGTAAACGGGTGATCGTCCTTGAAACGCACCAGATCGGCTGGGGTGCCTCCGGGCGCAACGGCGGCGTGGTTTCTCCTGGCTGGGCGCAGGGAACCGACGCCATTCGGAAAAAGCTCGGGCTGGAGCGTGCCAAGGCCTTGTTCCAGATGTCGGTGGAGGGGCTGAACATTGTCAAAAGCAATATTGCCGAACTCGCACTACAGGGCTGCGACCCGTCGCCCGGGACGATTCAGGTCAAACGCTACGACGACCACGCAGCGGTGAAGAACTACGTCGAGAGCATGCAACGCGACTTCGGTTATCCATTGAATTTCCTCGATACCGAGCAGGTACGGGCACTGGCCCACACCGAAAAGTACTTTCAGGGCATCGAAGATCCACAGGCCATGCACTTCCATCCGCTGAATTATTGCCTGGGGCTGGCCAATGCCATCGAAAGCGCCCACGGGCGGATTTTCGAACACTCGAAAATGCTCGCCTGGCGCCCTGAAGGTGCCATTAAAACGGTACAGACCACCCTCGCCAGTGTGCGCTGCAAGGACCTGATCTTCTGCGCCGGCGGTTACGGTGGCAACGAACTGCAGAAGTTGAGCCGCGCCTATCTGCCAATCGCCACCTATGTGGTGCTGACCGAACACCTGGGCGCCTCGATCAAAGACATCCTGAACTCCAGCGCGGCCTTTTCCGATGACCGCCGCGCCTCGGATTACTACCGGGTGGTCGAGGGCGACCGCTTGCTGTGGGGCGGCCGTATCACCACCCGCAACGAACAGAACGAGCAAGCCCTGGCCAGCATGCTCAAACACGACATGGTCTCGGTGTATCCCCAGCTGGCATCGGCGAAGATTGAATTGGCCTGGTCCGGGCTGATGGGGTATTCAACCAACAAAATGCCAAATCTGGGCCTGCTTGAACCGGGCGTCTGGGCCTGTACTTCGTTTGGCGGCCACGGGTTGAACACCGGATCCATCGGTGGCCGGGTGATTGCCGAGGCGGTCTGCGGCGAGAGCGACCGCTATCAACTGTTCAAACCCTACCTGCTGGACTGGAACGGGGGCCCGTTCGGATTGCTCGCGGCCAATGCCATCTATCAATCGTTGAAGGTCATGGACTTTGTGCAGGAGCGTCTGCGTAATCGCTGAGGGCTGTGGTTACTGAATGCAGGTCAGTCAAGACGACCACGCGCCGCACTACTCTGGGTCCTGAAAATCGCCACTGCAGCATGGTTCCTTGACGCCGCCGCACAGCCGCGCTGAAAATGCCCGGCGCTTTTCCTGTCTCAAACCCTGTTAAACGAAGTAGTGAAATTTCAATGCCTGATTCCAACACCGATGAATCCGTAATCAGCTTGTCGTCCAAAGCCGAATACGAAAACGCCATCAATCTTTCGCAGCATGTGCCGCAGGCCAAGACCATCAGTGAAATGGTGCTCGATGCTTTCCACACATCGAAGGAAAGCGACCAGATTCGTGAGTTACGCAATGCGATTCGCCACGCCCATGACCAGTTTGACGACGACAAAGCCTACGACCTGATGGGCGAGCTGAAACAGCTCAAAGACGCAGAGGCCGCCGACAGCGCCGCGCTGGAGGACTTGAGCACGAAATTCTCCATCAGCCGGATCCTTTCCTGCTTCAAGGACGACCCTGAATTCCAGGAGTTGGTGTACGGCCTGGCGCTAAAAGTGCTGAACCACACCCACCAGGCGGTGAAGGATCCAGCCGGCGGCAAAACCAAAACCGCTCGCGCCAAGAAAGAAGTCGAAGTGTTCTCCATCAGCAAGGACGGCATGAGCGTCACCCTGCCCCTGCGCACGCCCCGCTCCAAGCCGAACGTAGACCGTGAAGCCTTCGAATTCCTCGGCTTTGCGTTCATCGGCGAAGGTGATCAGGCCGAGCTGGAAACCGAGACTTTCATCGACAACGAAGGCACCGAACAGCCGGTTACCCGCAAAAGTATCATCGCAGCCCTGCAGCAGCAGAGCGCGTTCGACGGTTACAGCATCGCTGCGCAGTAACATCAAAAGATCGCAGCCTGCGGCAGCTCCTACGCCGACCGAGTACACCTGTGAAATTGCAGGAACACGCGGTCCTGTAGGAGCTGCCGCAGGCTGCGATCTTCTGCTTTTAGCGACCTAAAAAAAGCCCCGCTCTTCACATCGAAGGCGGGGCTTTTTTTACAGCGTCAGACACTCAAGGCGCGTACGTCAGCAGTAGCTCACTCGGCACTTGGAAGTCCAGGGACATCATCACGCTCAAAGCGGTGATGGTGAAGATCGAGAACACGAACAGCTTGCGCGCCCAGACTCGGTCATCCACTGCCTTGTAGCCGGTCCAGGCCATGTACAGCCAGTACATGCCCATGGCGGCGGCGACGGCGAGGTAGCTCATGCCGGCGTAGCCGCTGAAGGTCAGCATCAAGGTCGCGATGAGGAACGCCAGGATGTAGAGCAGGATGTGCTTCTTCGCCACTTCAATCCCGCGCTTCACCGGCAGCACCGGGATCGATGCGGCCAGGTAATCGTTGAAGCGGAAGATCGCGATGGCGTAGGAATGCGGCATCTGCCACAGGCTGAACATCACCAACAACGTCAGCGCGGCCATGTCGAAGCTGTTCGTCACAGCCACGTAGCCAATCACCGGAGGCATAGCCCCCGACAGGCTGCCCACCAGCGTGCCGTGAACCGACTTGCGCTTGAGGTACAGGCTGTAGAAGCCGACGTAGATGACAAAACCGATCACCGCGAACAAAGCGGCCAACGGGTTGGCCACCTTGTACAACAGTGCAACGCCGAAAACACCCAGGACGGTTGCAAAAGCTAGTGCCAGTTTCAGGGAGATCAGGCCCTGGACCAGCACGCGGTTTTTGGTGCGTTCCATCTTCAGGTCGATGTCGCGGTCGATGCAGTTGTTGAACACGCAACCGGATGCCACCACCAGCGAAGTACCGATCATCGCGGCCAGGAAAATGGCGATGTCGACATGCCCTTTCGAGGCCAGGAAGAACCCGCCTGCCACTGAAAGCACGTTACCGAAAATGATCCCCGGTTTGGTGATTTGGATAAAGTGCTTAAAGGACATCCGGAGTTCCTCAGTGCGCCATCATGTTGGAGTGGATGCTGAACATGATCCACAACGACAGGCCGACCAACAGGACGATCACCAGGGCAGCGAAGACAAACGCGATCACGTTGTTACGCTGGGCGGCGGAGCGGTCCAGATGGAGGAAGTACACCAGGTGCACCAGCACCTGGATCACGGCGAAGGCCAGGACGATCCACAGGGTCACGTCTTTGGGCAGCGACGGGTACATCACCAGGCCGAACGGAATGACGGTCAGGATCACCGACAGGATGAAGCCGATAGCGTAGGACTTGACGCTGCCGTGGCCGGCGTCATGGCCAGCGTGGGAATGTGCTGCGTTAGCCATTTACATAGTCCCCATCAGATAAACAACCGTGAATACGCAGATCCACACAACGTCCAGGAAGTGCCAGAACAGGCTCAGGCAGCTCAAACGGGTTTTGTTGGTCGCCGTCAGGCCGTTTTTCTGCACCTGATACATCATGATCGCCATCCAGATCAGACCGCTGGTCACGTGCAGACCGTGGGTCCCGACCAAGGTGAAGAACCCGGACAGGAAGCCGCTACGGCTAGGGCCGAAGCCTTCGGCGATCAGTACGTGGAACTCGTTGATCTCCATGCCGATAAAGCCGGCGCCGAACAGGAAAGTCATGCCCAGCCAGCCCAATACCTGGTTCTTCTTGCCCTTGAACAACGCCAGCATGGCGAAGCCGTAAGTGATCGAACTGAACAGCAGCAGAGCGGTTTCGCCCAGCACGTACGGCAGCTCGAAGATGTCGTGGCCCGACGGACCACCCGCTACGTTGTTAACCAGTACCGCGTACACCGCGAAGATCGACGCAAACAGAATGCAGTCGGTCATCAGGTAGAGCCAGAAACCGAATACGGTTATCTCGCCCGAGTCGTGGTGGTGGTCATCGTGCCCATGGTCCAGACCATGGGCGTGTCCAACATTGGTCACTAAGTTCGACATGGTTTAAGCCTGTTCCAACGAGGTTTCAACACGGGTGGCGGTGGCCGGAATCGCTTTGGCCGCTACCAGACGCTTGTGCTGCTCGGCTTCGATGCGTTCGATTGTTTCAACCGGCACCATGTAGCCCTGGTCATCACGAGCAGCGTGGATCACGAAGTACACAACAGTGCCGACCAGACCGAAGATGGCCAGCCACCAGATGTGCCAGATCATCGCGAAACCGAACACCGTCAACAGAGCCCCCATGACCACACCGGTCGCGGTGTTGTTTGGCATGTGGATCGGTTCGTAACGGTTTGGCGCCTTGTACGCAGTACCGTTTTCCTTGGCCTCGGTGAACGGGTCGATGCAGTCGGCTTTCGGCAACACGGCAAAGTTGTAGAACGGTGGTGGCGACGAGGTCGACCATTCCAGCGTGTGAGCATTCCACGGGTCGCCGTGTTCGCACGCGTTCTGCGGCAACTTGCGATCACGCACACTGACGTAGAGCTGGATCAGCTGGCAGGCGATACCGATGGCGATCATGACCGCACCGAACAACGCAACGTACAGGTAAGGCACCCACTCAGGGTTGGTGCTGGAGTTCAGACGACGGGTCATGCCCATGAAGCCCAGGACATAGAGCGGCATGAACGCAACGAAGAAGCCGGTGATCCAGAACCAGAACGCTGCCTTGCCCCAACCTTCGTGCAGCTTGAAGCCGAACGCTTTAGGGAAGTAGAAGCTGAAGCCGGCGATGTAACCGAATACCGCGCCGCCAATGATCACGTTGTGGAAGTGAGCGATCACGAACAGGCTGTTGTGCAGTACGAAGTCGGCACCCGGGATGGCCAGCAGTACGCCGGTCATGCCGCCGATGGCGAAGGTCACCATGAAGCCCAGGGTCCACAGCACCTGACTGGTGAAACGCAGACGGCCCTGGTAGATGGTGAACAGCCAGTTGAATAGCTTCACCCCCGTCGGGATCGAAATCAGCATCGTCGCCAGACCAAAGAAGGCGTTGACGCTGGCACCCGAACCCATGGTGAAGAAGTGGTGCAGCCAGACCATGAAGCCGAGGATCGAGATCGCGCCGCTGGCGTAGATCATCGAGTGGTGGCCGAACAGTTTCTTGCCGGTGAAGGTCGAGATGACTTCGGAGAAGATCCCGAACGCCGGCAGAATCAGGATGTACACCTCGGGGTGACCCCAGGCCCAGAACAGGTTGACGTACATCATCGGATTGCCACCAAGTTCATTGGTGAAAATGTGGAAATCCATGTAACGGTCAAGCGTCAGCAGTGCCAGAGTAGCGGTCAGGATCGGGAACGAAGCCACGATCAGGACGTTGGCCCAGGTGCAGGTCCAGGTGAAGATCGGCATGTCCATCAGCTTCATGCCCGGGGTACGCATTTTCAGCACGGTGGCCAGGAAGTTGACCCCCGTCAGCGTCGTACCTAGCCCGGATAGCTGTAGCGCCCAGATGTAGTAATCCATCCCGACGCCCGGACTGTATTGCAGCCCCGACAGCGGCGGATAGGCAACCCAGCCAGTCTTGGCGAATTCGCCAACGCCCAGGGACAGGTTGATCAGCACCACGCCGGACACCAGCAACCAGAAGCTCAGGGAGTTGAGGAACGGGTAGGCCACGTCACGCGCGCCGATCTGCAGCGGCACTGCAAGGTTCATCAGGCCGGTGAAGAAAGGCATCGCCATGAAGATGATCATGATCACACCGTGAGCGGTGAAGATCTGGTCATAGTGTTCAGGTGGCAGGTAGCCAGGTGAACCTTCGGTGGCCATGGCCAACTGGGTACGCATCATGATGGCGTCGGCAAAACCACGCAGCAGCATGATCATGGCGACGACTATGTACATCACGCCGATTTTTTTGTGATCGACCGAAGTCAGCCACTCGGTCCACAGATAGGTCCACTTCTTGAAGTAGGTGATTGCAGCAAATACCGCCAGACCACCGAGCGCGATCATGGCAATGGTCACCATCACGATCGGCTCGTGGAACGGGACCGCTTCCCAACTTAATTTACCTAACATCGATTACTCCTCTGCCCCGGCAGCTGAATGCGAACTCATGTCCATCCCTTCCATATGGGCCACTGCTTTGTCTTTCTTCTCGTGGTGCATCGGCTTGCCCGGTTTCATGCCTTCGTACTTATCGACGATGGTCTGGAACAGGTTCGGCGTGAACGAGGAGTAGAGCTCGACAGGGTTGTTCTGGCTTGGTTTGGAAAGGGCTTCGTATTCAGCTTTTTCAAGCTGTTTAGGTGCCTTCTTGACATCACTGACCCAGGCATCGAAATCCGCCTGAGAGGTGGCGATTGCTTTGAACTTCATGCCAGTGAAACCCGCGCCGCTGTAGTTGGCGGAGATACCGTCGAGTTCGGCGTTCTGGTTGGCAATCAGGTGCAGCTTGGTCTGCATGCCCGCCATCGCGTAGATCTGGCCGCCCAGGCCCGGGATGAAGAACGAGTTCATCACAGTGTCGGAGGTGACCTTGAAGTTGATCGGCGTGTTAGCCGGGAACACGATCTTGTTGACGGTGGCGATGCCCTGTTCCGGGTAGATGAACAGCCACTTCCAGTCCATGGCGACCACTTCGATGGTGATCGGCTTGACGTCGGACTCCAGCGGACGATACGGGTCCAGTGCGTGGGTCGACTCGTAGGTGATGTAGCCCAGGGCAATGATGATCAGCACCGGAATGGTCCAGATCGCGATTTCGATCTTGGTGGAGTGCGACCACTTCGGGGTATAGACGGCATCTTTGTTGGAAGCGCGGTATTTCCAGGCGAACAGGAAGGTCATGAAGATGACCGGTACGACGACCAACAGCATCAGCAGCGTTGCGGTGATGATCAGGTTTCGCTCGTCCAGGCCGACCTGGCCCTTGGGATCGAGCAAGGTCATGTTGCAACCACTCAGCAACAACGTGCCGAGCAGCGGCAATAAGCCTAGGAATCTGGGGTACCTGTTTTTACTCATCTCACGACCTCTAAAGCAGCTTGCGCAATGCAGTTGGGTTTTGATCGCCAACACTTCACCCTGCCAAGGGTTGGCATTTTTCTTGGATTGAATAAGGGCCTGCCCGAAGCGCTGAGCGCTGATCGACAAATCCCGGGCTAGCGGTGAGTCTTATTCGAATTCTGGGTCAAAGGCCTTTTTACAGACCAATTCCATTTGGTGCGGAAAGCTGGAAGGTGCCGACACCTGGGGTCCTATGGAGCAAGCAAATCGCTCCTCGACCGCACTCGTATGCCCAGGGATGAGCAGCGTCGGAAATTCAGTGCCGGCGATTGTAGATATGTAACGTTTCAGAAACCATGTCTCATCTCGAAATAATTAATATCGGATTCGGCAACAATCGCTAAATATTATTGCAGCAGCGAAAAAGCGTATCAATTTTCATTCTCAATAATAACCTCGAGAAATGTAGGCCTAAGCTGCTCATTTCAGACAGTTTTTTTCTTACCAATGGTTTCTTGATCCGTCCGAAGGCCAATTGAACCAAGGCCTCAGGCGATTCGCCGGAATCTGTTAAATCTGCATGATGGGACTTTGCGACTATTGGAAAATAGACTGTGTTGCGCCGCCAATCAGCTCAATCCTGAAGCACGGATTCAAGCTGGGGAAATGTTTTGCCACACCTTGCATGTGACAACGTGTCGCACATGTGCAGCGCATTTCCTTGCGCCAAATCATGTTCTTTTTCCAATTCCCTGAAATGCAAAACGCCCCGGCCCTCACAAGGAGGACCCGGGGCGTTTTGATGTCACTCACCGATGAGGCTTAACGGATGCTCCTGCGGTTGCGGGAAACGCCCAACGGCACCAGCACGATAGTCAGTACAAAGGCCACCAGCGCCCACTGCGCCAGGGACAGGCCCAGCACCGGCGGGTAAGGCGTCGAACAGAAACCGTCGACCTGAAAGCCCAGCGGGAAGACCGACGCCAATGGCAGGCTATCAACGATTGGCTGCAGCACATCGATACCGCAACTGACCGTCGGGTAGAACTGGGTATACACGTGATGCCCGGCGACCGCGGCACCGGCGATGGCGCTGAGCACCACCAGCCCTTCGAGCACGGTAATGCTGCGTCGGCTGCGCATTGCCGCACCGATAAAAGCGAAGATCGCGATCAGCAACAGGGCATAGCGCTGCAGAATACACAGCGGGCAAGGCGCCTCGCCCAATGCCACCTGCATGTACAGCGCGCCGCCGATCAGCGCCAGGCAGATCAGGCCGAGCAAGACCAGGAATCGTCGCTCGCGTCCCAAACGCAGTGTTTCGTCAATCATCCCCGTATCCCTTTGCTGAAGTGGTGGTAGTCATCGATAGGCTAGTTTACCGCGCGACGGCAGTGTGGTGGTTTAACAGGAGGGAATTAACGGGCAGGGGCATTAACGGGGGATTAAGCTGGAGAGGTGTGTTGAAGCGGATGACGCTATCGCGAGCAAGCCCGCTCCCACACTTGACCGCGTCCAGACACAAATTCTGTGTACGACGCAGTGCTAATAATGTGGGAGCGGGCTTGCTCGCGATGGACTCAAGGGAGGCGAGTTTACTCAGAAAAACACGCGTTATCGTTAACGTCCTTCGCGAGCAAGCTCGCTCCTACAAGGCAGCAGCCGGGCCGAAGAACTCATAACGGCTTTGCTTCTCCGGAACGCCCAACGCCTTGAGGTGACGTTTGACCGCGCCCATAAATCCTTTGGGACCGAGGAAATAGGCGTCAAGATCGCGCTCTTCAGGCAGCCAATCGGCAAGCTGCTCCTCGCTCAACAGCCCAACCTGGTCCGCCGCCGGGCTGACGCCGTCATCTTCGGCGTAGCAGTAGAAGCGCTTGAGTTGCGGGTGACGCTCGGCGAGGCCATCGACCCAATCCCGGAAGGCGTGAACGCCACCATTACGCGCGCAGTGAATGAAGTGCACCGGGCGCTTGCTCGCCAGTGCCGCTTCCAGCATCGGCAAGGTCGGCGTGATACCGACTCCGCCGCTGATCAGCACCAGCGGCTTGTCGCTGGCAGTCAGGGTGAACTCGCCGGCCGGTGGAAACAGCATGATGCTCGCGCCGACATGCAACTGGTCGTGCAGGAAGTTCGAGGCACGGCCACCGTCTTCGCGCTTGACGCTGATGCGGTATTGACCGGCATCTGCCAGGGCCGACAACGAATAGTTACGACGAATTTCTTCACCCTCAAGCACAAGCTTCATGCCGATGTACTGGCCAGGTTCCGCCGCGAGAATCGGGCCTTTGTCCGCCGGTTCAAAGTAAAAGGAGGTAATTTCCGAACTCTCCTCGACCCGCGCAACCAGTTTGAACGCCCGCTCACCGCGCCAGCCGCCCGGTGCCTGGGCCTTCTGGTCGTAGATCGCGGTTTCGGCACCGATCAGGATCTCGGCCAACTGGTTATAGGCCGCGCCCCAGGCACTCATGACTTCAGGAGTGGCAATTTCGCTGCCAAGTACTTCAGAGATGGCCCGCAACAGACAGCTGCCGACAATCGGGTAGTGTTCAGGAAGAATTTGCAGGGCAACGTGCTTGTTGATGATCTTCGCCACCAGATCGCCAAGCTGGTCCAGCTGGTCGATATGCCGCGCATACATCAATACGCCATTGGCCAGTGCCCGCGGCTGATCGCCGCTGCTCTGGTGGGCCTGGTTGAACAGTGGGCGCACTTCAGGGTATTCGGAAAGCATCATGCGATAGAAGTGAGTGATCAACGCTTCACCACCACTTTCCAGCAGCGGGACGGTCGATTTGACGATGGCACGGTCTTGAACGCTAAGCATAGAGTGTCTCCTGAGCTTTTATGATAACTAGCTGATTGCCCCTTACGTATCAGTATTCGTGCCAACAATTAAAGCCATATAAATCAATTGCTTGATAAATGTGTAGTCATATCGACAACCATTATCTATAGTCATCCTGACCACATGGAGTCAATATGACTGCGAAATCCCTGCTCACCACCCTGCTCCCCCTGGTTTCCGACCTGTCCCGTGAGTTGCCGGAGGGTGAGCGCTATCGACGCCTGCTCGAAGCCATGCGCGAACTGCTGCCCTGCGACGCCGCCGCTTTGCTGCGGCTCGACGGAGAATGGCTGGTCCCCCTGGCGGTGGACGGCCTCAGCCCGGACACCCTGGGCCGCCGTTTCAAGGTCAGCGAACATCCGCGCTTCGCGGCTTTGCTCAGCACCCCGGGACCGACCCGTTTCGCCAGTGACAGCAGCTTGCCCGATCCCTATGACGGGTTGGTGGACGGCCTCGACGAACACCTGGAAGTCCACGACTGCATGGGTTGCCCGCTGTTTATCGATGAACGTCCCTGGGGTCTGCTGACCCTCGATGCGCTGGACCCACAGCGTCGCGAACCCATCGAACTGGATGCCCTGCAGGCCTTCGCCAGCCTCGCCGCCGCAACGGTGAATGCCGCCGAGCGCATCGAGCGCCTGGCCCTGCGCGTTGAAGACGAACATCAACGGGCCGAGGTCTACCGCCAGGCCAGCGGCCAGCAAAACCGCGAAATGATCGGCCAAAGCAAAACCCACAAACGCCTGATCGAAGAGATCAAGCTGGTCGGCGGCAGCGATCTGACGGTGCTGATCACCGGTGAAACCGGGGTCGGCAAGGAGCTGGTGGCTCAGGCGATTCATGCCGCCTCGGCACGCGCCGACAAACCGATCATCAGCCTCAACTGCGCCGCCCTGCCAGAGACCCTGGTGGAAAGCGAACTGTTCGGCCATGTGCGCGGCGCCTTCACCGGGGCGATGAACGACCGCCGCGGCAAGTTCGAACTGGCCAACGGCGGCACGCTGTTTCTCGATGAGGTCGGCGAGTTATCCCTGACGGTGCAGGCCAAGTTGCTACGGGTTCTGCAAAGCGGCCAGTTACAACGCCTGGGCTCGGACAAGGAGCATCAGGTCGATGTGCGCCTGATCGCCGCGACCAACCGCGATCTGGCCGAAGAAGTGCGCAGCGGTCGCTACCGGGCCGATTTCTACCATCGCCTGAGCGTTTATCCGCTGCTGGTCCCGGCGCTGCGCGATCGCGGTCGGGATGTATTGCTGCTCAGCGGTTTCTTCCTGGAGCAGAACCGCTCGCGCATGGGCCTTAACAGCTTGCGCCTGACCAGCGATGCCCAGACGGCGCTGCTGGCTTATGCCTGGCCGGGGAATGTCCGTGAACTCGAACACTTGATTGGTCGCAGTTCGCTGAAGGCGCTGGGCAATTGCAAGGAGCGACCGAAGATTCTCAGCCTCAGTGCGGCGGATCTGGATTTGCCGAATGTCACGGTGCAGGTGCCCGCACCAGTACCTGCCGGTGCTCCCGAGGTTATGCTCGACGTCGCCGGGGATCTGCGCCAGGCCACCGAGAACTACCAGCGCCAGCTGATCACTGCCTGCCTTGAGCGCCATCAGCACAACTGGGCAAGCGCCGCCCGTGAGCTAGGCCTGGACAGGGCGAATCTTGGACGGATGGCCAAGCGGTTGGGGATGAAGTGATCGCACGCCGAACACATCATTGTGGCGAGGGCTTGTGTGGCGAGGGGGCTTGCCCCCGCTCGGCCGCGCAGCGGTCGTAAACCAGCTTGCGAGTTGTACCTGAAGAAACCCAGTGGCAGATTTTGGGACCGCTTCGCGGTCCAGCGGGAGCAAGCTCCCTCGCCACAAGGTTCAGCGTATGACTAACGGACCGCCAATAACCCTAAAGCCAGCCCGCAACAAGTCGATAACCCGTTATCGATAGCTGTTCACGGTGTCGCACCGCGAACCACCTTTTCCACAGAAGGTTCATATGTCCTCCACCAAAGCTCGCGCAGATTCACTCTCGCTTCTACTGTTTACCTTGCGCAGCGGCAAGCTGATGGCGATCAACCTGCTGAAAGTCAGTGAGATCATCCCCTGCCCGCCCCTGACCCGGCTGCCGGAGTCGCACCCGCACGTCAAAGGCATCGCCACCCTGCGTGGCGCCTCGCTGTCGGTGATCGACCTGAGCCGGGCCATTGGTGAAAGGCCGTTGGTCGACCCGGACGGTGGCTGCCTGATCGTCACCGACGTCAGCCGCTCCAAGCAGGGTTTGCACGTTCAGGCCGTGAGCAAGATCGTGCATTGCCTGACCACCGATATCCGTCCTCCGCCCTACGGTGCTGGCGGCGCCAAGTCGTACATCACCGGTGTGACCTCGGTCGACGGTACCCTGGTGCAAGTGCTGGATATCGAGAAAGTCATCCACGGCATCGCGCCTGCACCCATCGAAACGGCGCCGACCGAACTGAGCATGGAAGACGCCGAGGTGCTGGGTAATGCGCGGATTCTGGTGGTCGATGACAGCCAGGTGGCGCTGCAGCAATCGGTACACACCCTGCGCAACCTCGGCCTGCAATGCCACACCGCGCGCAGCGCCAGGGAAGCCATCGACTGCCTGCTGGACCTGCAGGGTACTGATCAACAGATCAACCTGATTGTCTCGGACATCGAGATGTCGGAGATGGACGGTTACGCCCTCACCCGCACCCTGCGCGAGACTCCGGATTTCGCCCACCTCTACGTGCTGCTGCACACCTCCCTGGACAGCGCGATGAACAGCGAGAAAGCCCGCCTGGCCGGGGCCAACGCGGTGCTGACCAAGTTCTCTTCACCGGAACTGACCAAGTGCCTGATCGAGGCCGCCAAGGCCGTCGCTGCCCAGGGTCTTTGAGCCGTGGCCAAGGACTATTGCCTGCTGCTGCGGCGCGACCTCACTGAGGTTTTGCCACCGGTCATCTGGCCGAGCGGCATCAGCCTGACCGCTTACCACCCGGCGCTGGCCGAGGAGGTTCACGGTTTGATGACACTCGGTTATCAGCAGGGCGGCGGACAGGTGCCGGTGCTGGACCTCTGGCGCGCACAATTCGAAACCGATGCCGAGTATGACCCGGCGCTATGTTTTATCGCCTCGGACGCTCAAGGGCTTGTCGGCGTTGCCCAATGCTGGACCAGCGCCTATATCAAGGATCTGGTGGTACATCCGCGCGCTCGGGGCCGGGGCCTGGGTCGAGCATTGTTGTTGCATGCGTTCACGGTGTTTCAGCAGCGCCGGGAAGGTTTTGTCGATCTGAAAGTGCTGGAAGACAACCAGCGGGCGCGGCGCCTTTATGACAGTGTCGGGATGCGACTGGTGCGCAGGGAACCCGTTCCAACATAAAGCAGCTAAAAGATCGCAGCCTGCGGCAGCTCCTACACCGACCGAGTCAGGCCATCGATATGCGCGCCTCGACACAATCCCCTGTAGGAGCTACCGCAGGCTGCGATCTTGGCAGCCTCAGCTGCACAGCAGATCCTCAGGCATACTTCCCACTTCGCCCAAACGACGCCCCTAGGAAGCCTCGCCATGAAAGCCCTCACACTGCCCTTCATCTGCCTGGCCACTTTCGCCGCCCAGGCCAACGCCTCCAGCTCCGACGCCTGGGCGTCTTTCGACAAGGCGGTGCTCGCCAGCTGTAACAAGGCCAGTCATCTCAAGTACGCCAAACCGGTCGGCAAGATCGCACAGTTCGATGACCGGGTGGGCTACAGCGCGATACTGCTGCACGGCCAGTACCCGCAAAAGCACATGAAGGGTCAACCCGGTACCGAGCTGTGTCTGTACAACAAAAAAACCAAAACCGCGTATGTCACCGAGTGGGACTCTATCCACCTTCCCGCCAAAGCCCAATGACTGGCGCATAACTTGCTTCCAGACAGGCCTTCATGGTGGTTGCGTGGGTATTCCCGTCACCACTCACACCTATCAATGACGGCCGCCCGCTCGATGAATACAATGTTTTCCTGTGTAGGTTGCGGCAAGTGCTGCCACGACCACCACGTCCCCCTGACCCTAGCCGAAGCGCGGCAGTGGGCGGCGGACGGCGGTAACGTGATCGTGCTGGTGGAAGGCTTTCTCGGTAATGGCCTGGGCCTGCCTGTAGCCCAGCGCGAACATGCCGAGCGACGCTCCTGCGTGGTGCCCAGCGGTTCGACCGAGGCGTATGTGGCAATCACCTTCGCGGCGTACAACGTCGGTCCCTGCCGGAATCTTGACGAAGACAACCTCTGCCGGATCTATGAACGCCGGCCTTTGGTCTGTCGCATCTACCCGATGGAAATCAATCCGCACATCGCGCTCAAGCCAACCACCAAGGAATGCCCGTCGCAATCCTGGGAAAAAGGCCCGTTGCTGATTGTCGGTGGCGAGTTAGTCGACCGGCAACTGACCGATCTGATCCAGCGTTCGCGCCAGGCTGACCGGGACGACATCCAGACCAAGGAAGCCATTTGCGAACGACTGGGCATTCGCACCACAGCGCTCAAGGGTGACGGGTTTACCGCTTACCTGCCGGATATGTCGGCGTTCGCCGTGGCCATTGAACAGCTTGAAGGGCAGGTGCTGGCGGGCTCGACCGGCGAGTGGCAGTTTCATGTTTCGGGAGACGATATCGCCGAACAGGTGCAAGCGGCCGGGGCTCAGCTGGTGACGGCGGAGCCGGTGAATTATGCGTTTATCTCGTTGCGAGCGGCCTGAAGACCCAACTCGAGATTTCCATTGGCTGTACGGGTCTCTTCGCGGGCAAGTCGGATCGCCGCACCGCTGCTCCCACAGGTGACATGCGCAATACTTGTGGGTTTGGGCTTGCGGCGAAGTCAGATGACAGTGTCGTCAGGCCAATTCAGGACTTGATGGCCGCCAGGCATTCCACTTCGACGCGGGCATCGAGTAACAATTTTCTGGCAGAGAACGTCGTACGGACAGGCAGGCGATCCTCAGGGAAATACCTGACATACACTGCATTCATCGCGGAAAAGTCGCCAATATCGGCAAGTATGACCGTGCATTTCGCCACATGAGCAAAGGAAGAACCGTTGCGCTCAAGCGCCTTACCCAAGAGGTTCATGGCCTGGGTCATTTCTGCGCGAATGCCCCCGGGCACCAGTTTCTCATTGGTACCGATGCCCAGCACCCCGGATAGGTACAGCGTCGAACCCAGCCGCACGGCTTGCGAAAAAGGCAGGCCTTTCCCCTCGGGGCTGTACTGCAATGAGTTTGCCGCAACAGGTTCAACCGTCGCAGAGGCGGACGACTCAGATAGATAGCGCTTGATAATGGAGTCGTACTGGCCATTTTGTTTAACTTGCGCCAGCGCTTTGTTCAAGGCATCGCGCAGATCAGGATCGGTCTTGCGCACCCCCATCGCCACACCACTGCCCAGCAGCTCGTCGATAATCACTGGCCCGGAGAAACCGAAGTCATGGCCTTGAGGCCTATCGAGCAAGGCAGCGGAAATCTCGATGGTGTCTTGCAGAGTTGCATCGATCTTGCCCGTCAGCAGGCTGTCGATCAGTTCGTCATTGAGTTTGAAACTCTGAATGAGTACTCCGGCCGGAGCCCACCGAGCCTGAGCAAAGGCTTCCCGGCTGGTGCCGGCCAGGACACCGACCCGCTTGCCCTTGAGCAGTTGCCCATCAGGCATTAAAACCATATTTTTGCGGGTTACCAGCCGGCTGCCGAGGGGGTAGAGATTCTCGGTGAAATCGATTTTCTGCCGGCGTTGGGGCGTCGCGCTCATCGGCATGATCGCGTCGAAACGTCCGGCCTCGAGCGCTGCAATGTTGGTTGCATAATCCTGATCGACCCAGACACAGCGGGCATCGAGTTCGGCGCACAGGGCGTTGCCCAGCTCGATATTCAGTCCGACCAGCTCACCTTGGGCATTGCGGCTTTCGAACGGTGGTACCAGGGCTTCGACCCCGAAGAGGATTTCAGCCCATTTCCGTTCATCTGCGACAACCAGCGAACACAGACCACCCAGGGTCATGGACAAAAGCAGCGTCGTCAGGGGTTTTCCAGACATCATCGTGGCGTCCTTCCAGAAAGATCAATGGAACCCGCAACGACCTCCTCCGGGATGAGCAACGTTGAACGGGCAATGAACTTTCAACCAATCTCCGCTTCCCCTCTACAGGAAGAATCTGGGCTTGGCGTAGGACGAGGCCTGGAATGGAGCAGCTTGATTACTGCTCCGCAAGGGAAAGTCAGCTAAAACTGCGCGAATCAGCGCTTGCCCATCGAGCGACGGGTGCCGGGAGGCGCTACGCCCGGGGTCTTGGTGTGACCGTTCTTGGCGCCGTTTTTGTACCACGGTTGGTTGGCGTTCTTCGCCGCGGTCAGTTCGCCCGGGTTGAACGGGAACTTGAACGCGGGGATAGCGGCCTTGTCTTCGGTCTCTGCGCTGGAGTCGACGCTGTTTTGCAGCTCAGCCTGTTCGTCGCTCTGAACGTCAGCAGCAGACGGTTGTTTAGGGGAAGTCATGAAAGCTCCGGGTGATGCATAAATAAGAGTCGGGCCAGGATGGCGGGCCGCGAAAGGCGGCAGTATACCTGCCCGGCTGGTGCCCGCACGCTCACCTTCGGTCGCCCGTTGCAAAATTCTCTGCGGCCGCTTTAATCTGCACCGTTGAGCGGCGATCCAGCCTTACTGACAGCGCTGTCAGTCAGCAGTCATTTTGCTGACCGGGTCAGAGGGCTATAAGTAGTCATTGATACTGGCCAATCCATTGATCACTTGCTCTGGCGTCCTGACAGCATGCGCATTCAGAAAAAAAACATCGTGATCGCAGGCTTGCTGATCCTCCTGGCCGCCATTGCCGGCTGGTACCTGACCAAGCCCGCCACGGCCAGAGTGGCGGCACCGAGCGCGATTCCAGTGCGGGTAGTCAAAGTCAGCGAGCAGGACGTGCCGCGTTATGTCAGCGGTATCGGTTCGGTGCTGTCGCTGCACAGTGTGATCATTCGTCCGCAGATCGACGGGATCCTCACCAAAATATTGGTCAAGGAAGGTCAGCTGGTGAAAGCCGGTGATCTGCTGGCCACCCTCGACGATCGCTCGATCCGCGCCAGCCTCGATCAGGCCCGCGCGCAATTGGGCGAAAGCCAGGCGCAACTGCAAGTGGCACAGGTCAATCTCAAACGTTACAAGCTGCTGAGTGTCGATGATGGCGTTTCCAAGCAGACCTACGATCAGCAACAGGCGCTGGTCAATCAGTTGAAAGCCACTGCCCAGGGCAATCAGGCCGCCATCGACGCCGCGCAAGTGCAACTCTCCTACACACAGATTCGCTCGCCGGTGACCGGTCGGGTCGGCATTCGCTCCGTTGATGAAGGCAACTTCCTGCGCATGGCTGACGCTCAAGGGCTGTTCTCGGTCATCCAGATCGACCCGATCGCCGTCGAGTTCTCCCTGCCGCAACAGATGCTGCCGACCCTGCAAGGGCTGATCGGCGCTCCGCGCCAGGCCGAAGTCAGTGCCTACATGGGCGCCGATACCGATGGCGAAACCGGTGACCTGCTGGGTAAAGGGCAGCTGACCCTGATCGACAACCAGATCAATACCAACACCGGGACCATTCGCGCCAAGGCCGAATTCAACAACCCGGGGCAAAAGCTCTGGCCGGGGCAACTGGTGACCATCAAGATCCAGACCGCTCTCGACAAAGCCGCCCTCGTGGTACCGCCGACAGTGGTACAACGCGGCCTGGACCAGCATTTCGTCTACCGGGTCAACGCCAATACCGTCGAAATCGTGCCAGTGCGAATGGTCTATCAGAACAGCAACCTGAACATCATTACCGGTGTGCAGCCTGGCGATGTGCTGGTCAGTGACGGCCAGTCGCGGCTCAAGGCAGGTTCCAGGATCGAGGTGCTCAGCGAGCCGCCGCAAGTCATTGAAACGGCGAAGACGCAGGTGCAACCATGAAAGGCCATGGCTCGATTTCGGCCTGGTGCATTGATCATCCGGTCGCCACGCTGTTGTTGACCTTTGCCCTGGTGCTCCTGGGGGCGATCGCCTTCCCGAAGCTGCCCATCGCACCGTTGCCGGAAGCGGAATTCCCGACCATTCAGGTCAACGCCCAACTGCCCGGCGCCAGCCCGGAAACCATGGCGTCCTCGGTGGCCACACCGCTGGAGGTGCAATTCAGTGCCATTCCCGGCATGTCCCAGATGACCTCCAGCAGCGCCTTGGGTTCGACCAACCTGGTCCTGCAATTTGTCCTCGACAAAAGCATCGACACCGCCGCCCAGGAAGTCCAGGCGGCGATCAACACGGCCTCCGGCAAATTGCCCAATGATATGCCGAGCCTGCCCACCTGGCGGAAGGTCAACCCGGCCGACAGCCCGGTGCTGATCCTTGCTATCAGCTCGACGCAGATGCCAGGCACCGAACTCAGCGACTACGTGGAAACCTTGCTGGCACGGCAGATCAGCCAGATCGACGGAGTCGGCCTGATCAACATCAGCGGCCAGCAACGCCCGGCCATTCGCGTGCAGGCCTCGCCGGACAAGCTGGCGGCCATCGGCCTGACCCTGGCCGACATCCGCGTGGCCCTGCAGCAGGCCAGCCTGAACCTGGCCAAGGGCGCGCTGTACGGTCAGTCGAGCATTTCCACCCTGTCGACCAACGATCAACTGTTCCACCCCGAGGAATACGGGCAACTGATCGTCTCCTACAAGGACGGTGCGCCGGTCCTGCTCAAGGATGTCGCGCGGGTAATCGCCGGCCCCGAGAATGCCTATGTGCAAGCCTGGTCCAATGACCAGCCGGGGCTCAATCTGGTGATCTTCCGGCAGCCCGGGGCCAACATCGTCGAGACCGTTGACCGCATTCAGGCCGAACTGCCGCGCCTGCAAGGGATGCTGCCAGCCTCGGTGCAAGTGACTGTGCTCTCGGACCGGACCAAAACCATTCGCGCTTCCTTGCATGAAGTGGAAATTACCCTGCTGATCACCGTGTTGCTAGTGGTCGCGGTGATGGCTTTGTTTCTGCGCCAGCTGTCGGCGACGCTGATCGTTGCCAGCGTACTCGGCGTGTCGTTGATTGCCAGTTTCGCCCTGATGTATGTGATGGGCTTCAGCCTGAACAACCTGACCCTGGTGGCGATCGTGATTTCCGTGGGGTTTGTGGTCGACGATGCGATAGTCGTGGTCGAGAACATCCATCGCCATCTCGAGGCCGGCGACGGCATGCGCGAAGCCGCGATCAAGGGGGCCGGCGAGATCGGCTTCACCGTGGTCTCCATCAGCTTTTCGCTGGTGGCGGCGTTTATCCCTTTGCTGTTCATGGGCGGCGTGGTCGGCAGGCTGTTCAAGGAATTCGCCCTGACTGCGACCTCGACCATCCTGATTTCGGTGGTGGTGTCGCTAACCCTGGCGCCAACCCTGGCCGCGCTGTTCATGCGCAGGCCGGCGCACCACACCCACGGTTTCGGCGAGCGCTTGCTGGCGCTCTACGAAAAAGGCCTGCGCCGCGCCCTCGCCCACCAACGGCTGATGCTCGGGCTTTTCGGCTTGACCCTGGCCATGGCGATCGCCGGCTACGTGACGATCCCCAAAGGCTTCTTTCCAATACAGGACACCGGCTTCGTGCTCGGCACCACAGAAGCAGCCGCCGATATTTCCTTCCCGGATATGGTGGAAAAACATAAGCAGTTGGCGAAAATCCTCGGCGCCGACCCTGCCGTCCAGACCTTCTCCCATTCGGTTGGCGTATCCGGCAACAACCAGACCATCGCCAACGGGCGTTTCTGGATTGCCTTGAAGAACCGCAGTGATCGGGACGTCTCGGCCAGTGAGTTTATCGACCGTATCCGGCCGCAAATGACCAGGGTGCCGGGCATCGTCCTGTATTTGCGCGCAGGGCAGGACATCAACCTCAGCTCCGGACCGAGCCGCAGCCAGTACCAGTACGTGCTCAAAAGCAACGACGGACCGACCCTCCACACCTGGACCCAGCGTCTGACCGAGAAACTGCGGGCCAACCCGGCGTTCCGCGATATGTCCAACGACCTGCAACTGGGCGGCAGCATCACCCACATCAGCATCGACCGCAGCGCCGCGGCGCGTTTTGGCCTGACCGCCACCGATGTCGACGAGGCGCTCTACGATGCCTTCGGCCAACGCCAGGTCAACGAATTCCAGACCGAGACCAACCAGTACAACGTGATCCTCGAACTCGACGCCAAACAGCGCGGCAAGGCCGAAAGTCTGAATTACTTCTACCTGCGTTCGCCCCTCAGTGGCGAGATGGTGCCATTGTCGGCATTGGCCAGGGTCGATCCCCCCAGGGTCGGCCCGCTGTCCATCGCCCATGACGGGATGTTCCCTGCGGCCAACCTGTCGTTCAACCTCGCGCCGGGCGTGGCCCTGGGCGATGCAGTCAGCATGCTCAACCAAGCGAAGAACGAGATCGGCGTGCCGGCCACGATCATCGGCACCTTCCAGGGCGCGGCCCAGGCGTTCCAGAGTTCCCTGGCCAGCCAACCCTGGCTGATCCTCGCGGCGCTGGTGGCGGTCTACATCATTCTGGGTGTGCTGTACGAGAGTTTCGTGCATCCCCTGACGATCATTTCGACCCTGCCCTCGGCCGGCCTTGGCGCCCTGATCATGCTGTGGATCTGCGGTCAGGACTTTTCGATCATGGCCTTGATCGGCCTGGTGCTGCTGATCGGGATCGTCAAGAAGAACGGCATCCTGATGATCGACTTCGCCCTCGACGCCCAGCGCAAAGGCGGCCTGACGCCGGAGGAAGCCATCTACCAGGCCTGTTTGACCCGGTTCCGGCCGATCATCATGACCACCCTCGCCGCGCTGCTCGGCGCCTTGCCATTGATGCTCGGCTACGGCACCGGCGCCGAGCTGCGCCAGCCGCTGGGGATCGCCGTGGTCGGCGGGTTGCTGGTGAGCCAGGCGCTGACGTTGTTCACCACTCCGGTCATATACTTGTGGCTTGAGCGGCTCTTCCATCGGCCCAAACCAGCCCCGGTGCTGGCGACCACTTACTGAGGCGGGGTCATGCGCGTTCTGATCATCGAAGACGAGGAAAAAACCGCGGACTACCTGCACCGCGGCTTGACCGAACAAGGCTATACGGTGGACGTGGCCCGGGATGGCGTCGAAGGTCTGCACCTGGCGCTGGAAAGCGATTACGCGGTGATCGTGCTGGATGTGATGCTGCCCGGCCTCGACGGTTTTGGCGTACTGCGCGCCTTGCGCGCGCGCAAGCAAACCCCGGTGATCATGCTCACTGCCCGCGAACGGGTGGAAGACCGGATCAAGGGCCTGCGCGACGGTGCCGACGATTACCTGGGCAAACCCTTTTCCTTTCTCGAACTGGTCGCGCGCCTGCAAGCGCTGACCCGCCGCAGCGGCGGTCATGAACCGGTGCAGATCAGCATCGCCGACCTGTGGATAGATTTGATCAGTCGCAAGGCCACCCGCGGCGGCACGCGCCTGGACCTGACCGCCAAGGAGTTTTCGCTGCTCAGCGTGCTGGCCCGGCGTCAGGGTGAAATCCTCTCGAAAACCGCCATTGCCGAAATGGTCTGGGACATCAATTTCGACAGCGATGCGAATGTCGTCGAAGTCGCGATCAAGCGCTTGCGGGCCAAGCTCGATGGGCCGTTCGAAGAGAAACTGCTGCACACCATTCGCGGCATGGGTTATGTGCTGGAGAGCCGCAGTGAGTAACTCGATTGCCCTGCGCCTGAGCGGTATGTTCACCCTGGTGGCGCTAGTGGTGTTCCTGCTGATTGGCTGGGCGCTGTATCAACAAGTCGACAAAGGCCTGGGCCTGCTGCCCGAAGCCGAACTGGATGCGCGCTACAGCGTGCTGGAATCGACGGTTGGCCGTTATGGCACCCCGGAACACTGGGTCAAGATCAACAACAAACTCAAGTTGCTCGGCGAAGAAGACAAACGTATCCGCTTCTGGATCATCAGCGGCGATCCTGACTATGAATATGGCAACCCGACCCCGCAGATTCGTGCCTTTGCCGAAGGCCCGCTGGGTAGGCGCGACTTGCAACTGCCAGACCAGCCCTACCCGTTGAAAGTACTGGTCAGCCAGTTCCCGGCCAAGGACCAGCGTCCGCCGCTGCGCTTCATGATCGGCATCGATACCGAAACCTTCTTCCAGACCCAGCATCAGTTGCTGGTCGCCCTGATCAGCCTGGCCATCATCGGCGTGCTACTGGCCTCGGCGCTGGGTTACTGGGTGGCGCGGATCGGTTTGAAACCGCTGATCAAACTGTCCCAGGAGGCACAACGCCTGGCCCCCCCGCGACTCTCCGGACGCCTGCAACTGTCGCCGCTGCCACCGGAGCTCAACCAATTCGTCAGCGCCTTCAATTCGACCCTGGAACGGGTGGAACAAGCCTACTCGCGCCTGGAGTCGTTCAACGCCGACGTGGCCCACGAACTGCGCTCGCCGCTGACCAATCTGATCGGCCAGACCCAGGTTGCACTGACTCGCGGACGTTCGGCCGAACACTACTTTGAAGTCCTGCAATCGAACCTCGAAGAGCTGGAGCGGCTGCGCTCGATCATCAACGACATGCTGTTTCTGGCCAGCGCCGATCAGGGCAGCAAAGCCACCGCCCTCACCTCGACTTCACTGGCCGATGAAGTCGCGACCACCCTGGATTACCTAGACTTCATCCTCGAAGATGCTCAGGTCAAGGTCGAGGTCAGCGGCGATGCCCAGGTGCAGATCGAAATCGCCCACCTGCGCCGGGCACTGATCAACCTGCTGAACAACGCCGTGCAACACACCGCGCCCGGGCAAACCATTCGCGTACAGATTGAAATGCAAGAACACCAGGTCGCCATCGGCGTTGCCAACCCCGGCGAAGCCATTGCCCGCGAACACCTGTCGCGGTTGTTCGAACGCTTCTATCGGGTCGACGCCTCACGCAGCAACAGCGGCGCCAACCATGGGCTGGGCCTGGCAATCGTCAAGGCCATTGCCTTGATGCATGGCGGCGATGTGTTTGTGCGCAGTGATGACGGGATGAATACCTTCGGGATTTATCTGCCGGTGTAGTCGGTTGGACTTCTGGTGAGGAGGCTTACCTTCCCCCGTAGCAGCTGGCGAAGCCTGCGTTCGGCTGCGCAGCAGTCGTAAATCATGCCGCCACGGTTAACCTGTAAAACCGCAGTGCCTGATCTTACGGCCGCTGCGCAGCCGAACGCAGCCTTCGGCAGCTGCTACGGCCTGTCGCAACTATTGCCCTTTACGCAACAGTCCTTTAAGCGATCCGCTCTTTTTCCCCACGCCCAAGACCGGTACTTTTGCCACACCAAATATCACTTGCTCTGCAAGAAGGTTTTCAAGATGTCCAACACTATGGGTATTGCCAGCGCTTTTGTTTTGTCTTCCTTGTTTCTGTCGCCGTTCGCCATGGCTGAAGAGTCGCCAGCATTCGTTGCCCAGAATGCCGCACGTGCCGACGCCTGGGAACAGTCCCGGAGCGAACTGACCGCCAAGACCAAAACCGCTGAGAAACCCCAGCAAACCTCAGTCAATCAAGCGCAAGCGCCGGCTGATATAGATAGCTGATCTGTACTACCGCTCTATTTCCCTCGACACTTTCAGGGCTCTTTCCCCCGAGAAGTTGTCTTCAAAGCCGCTGCTCTCAGCGGCTTTTTTTTCGTGGTGAAAAACACCTCGAATGCCCGGTCCTGCCGAATAAGAAACACCCCCTCAACACAATAATAACTGCCATTATCGATCGAAGGAGTTTTAACCCCACGTGTATCTTTCACTAAAGCTCAGCCCGCTATTCATTGCAATGGCTGTAACTATCGCCTCAACCGCGCACGCAGCAGACGAACCGGCCGAAGGCTTCGTCGAAGGTTCCAGCCTCAAGCTCAACGCCCGTAATTACTACATGAACCGCAACCGTCTGCAGGGCGCGGATGACAACATTGAATGGGGTCAGGGCTTGCTGGGGATTTTCGAATCCGGCTACACCCCGGGTACCCTCGGCTTCGGCCTCGACGCCCACGCCATGCTCGGGCTCAAGCTCGATGGTGGTGGCGGTACCGACAGCTCGAGCATCCTGCCCATCGGTAGCGGCAACGGCAAAGCACCCCCCGGATTCTCCACGGCAGGCGCCACGCTGAAAATGCGCGCTGGGGATACCGAACTCAAAGCCGGTGATCTGTTCCTGAATAATCCAGTGATTGCCGGCGGCGAGACCCGCATGTTGCCGCAGACCTTTCGCGGCATCAGCCTGAGCAACCAGAGTATCGACGGCTGGCTGATCGAAGGCGGCCAGGCCAGCTTCACCAAGCTCTACAACCAGAGCGGTCATCAGCGCATCGGTACCTCTTATGGCAGCCTGCCAGCGGGTGAAGAAAGCCAGCACCTGAACTGGGCCGGGGTCGCCTGGAGCAGTCTGCCAGGGCTGACCAGCAGCCTGTATGCCTCTGAGCTCAAGGACATCTGGAACCAGTACTACTACGACCTGGACTACAACTATGCGCTGACCGATCAGGTCAGCCTCAACCCGGGCCTGCACTTCTATCACACCCAGGACACCGGCGATGCACTGCTGGGCAAGATCAACAACAACACCTTCAGTCTTCACTTGGGCGTCGCCGTCGGTCATCACACCGTCACCGCTGCCTATCAACGGGTGAATGGCAACACCCCCTTCGATTACATCAACCAGGGCGACAGCGTCTATCTCGATAATTCCCAGCAGTACTCGGATTTCAACGGCCCGAACGAACGCTCATGGAAACTCAAGTACGCCTATGACTTAGTGGGTCTCGGCCTGCCGGGCCTGACCTCGGCGGTGTCTTACTCGCGCGGCGAACTGGACCTGAGCAAGGTCGATCCGCAGAGCGCGGGCTACGGCGAAACCTGGTACAGCGCCGATGGCAAGCAAGCCAAACACTGGGAGCGCGACATCGATCTGAAATACGTGGTCCAGAGTGGCAAGGCCAAGGATCTGGCGCTGCGCCTGCAATGGGCGACCCACCGCGGCGGCAATGGCTACGGCGCGCTGGATCAGGACACTGACGAATACCGGGTGATCGTCGATTACCCACTGAATGTGTTCTAAGCTCAATGATGCAAATGGTCAGCATTTTTTGCTGGCCTTTTTTATGCTTCGGATTTATACAGGCGCCCCAGGCGCGACTGGTCTCTGCCACTCTGCACGCTTGCTCGCAACCCTCTTGATACCGTCCCGGACAGCAGAAGTCAGAACCATGAGTGTGAGAAGTGCGACATCACTGCGCCCGCCCCCTGTCAGTCGCTCGGTATTGATCCTGATTGCTGGCAGTTCGCTGACGGTGATCGCCATACTGAGCATCGTGACCTTTCTGCTGATCCGCGAACACCGCAGCGCCGAGCTGGCCGCAACCCGCAGCGCCACCAATATCGTGCAATTGATCAATGCCGACGTGCTGCGCAATGTCGAACTCTATGACCTGTCCCTCAAAGGTCTGATCGCCGCCGCCCAGCGTGACGACCTCAAGCAGGTATCACCGCAGATACGCCACCTGGCGCTGTTCGACCGGGCCACAAGCGCCCCCTTCAAGGGCGAGATCCTGCTCCTCGACAAGTATGGCGAGGTGATCGCCGACTCGTCGCTGATCCAGCCGAAACCGGCCAATTTTGCCGACCGCGACTACTTCCTCGCCCATGCCTTCAACCGCGATACGGGGATGTTCATCAGCCGCCCCTTCAAGCTCCGCTGCGAGTGCAACGAGCGTGACGAATGGCGCATCAGCTTCAGCCGACGACTATCCTCCGTCACTGGCGAGTTTCAGGGGGTCGCAGTGGCTTCCATGCGCCTGGGGTACTTCGATCAGTTGTTCAACAGCCTGAACATCGGCAACGACAGCACCATCAACGTCATTAACCGCGACGGCATCATGCTGGCGCAACACCCATTGCGGAACAAGGATCTGATCGGCAAAAACTTCAGCGCCCGGCCGAACGTCGAACGCATTCTTAGCGAAGGCTCTGGCAGCTTCAGTGGTGTATCGAGCGTCAACGGGGAAATCCGCCTGTTCACCTTTTCCCAGGTTGGCAACCTGCCTTTGACGGTGATGGTGGCCCTGTCTACCCATGAAGTATTCGCCGCCTGGAAGCGCACTGCGATAGTCATCAGCAGCGCCACCGGAGTGCTCTGTATCGGCCTGCTGTGGCTGACCTGGTTGCTCTGCCGCGAGCTGAAGCTGCGCCATCACGCCGAGCAGGAACTGGCGCAACTGGCCGCCACCGACGCGCTGACCGGCGTCGCCAACCGCCGGGCGCTGGATCAGGTGCTCAGCGGTGAGTGGGCGCGCGCGCAGCGTACGGGCAAACCGCTGTCGGTGCTGATGATCGATGCGGATCACTTCAAGGCGTTCAATGACCGACATGGCCATCAGGTCGGCGACGACGTCTTGCGCACGGTCGCCAAGGTCATCGGCGAGAGCGTCCGCCGGCCGGCCGATCTGGTGGCGCGTTATGGTGGCGAGGAATTTGCGGTAGTACTGGCCGAGACCGATCGGGCTGGCGCGTTACAGATCGCCGAAAGCATCCGCGCCGCGGTCGAACGCTTGCCGCGGACCAAGGGTGATGTGTCACCGATTACCGTCAGCATCGGCTTGAGCACCTGGTCCGGAGCGCCTGAAGAGAGCTTGAAGACCTTGCTGTTCGCCGCCGACAAGGCGCTGTATCAGGCCAAGGAAAGAGGCCGCAATCGGGTGGTGACTGGATGAAAGCTGCGGCGTGGCCTCTGACCTCATCGCGAGCAAGCTCGCTCCCACATTAGATCTGCGTTGGACACAAAATTGCGGGTTGATGCAAATCAACTGTGGGAGCGAGCTTGCTCGCGATGGCGTCCTGATAGGCGCCGCCAAATTAGAGGCACCCATAAAAAAAGGCCACCCGAAGGCAGCCTTTAAAAACTAAAGAAAGAGAGTGTTACTTACACGGCCGCAACCGGACGCATGTAAGAGATCGGTGCAGTGCTGGCATCTTCGAAGGTCACGACTTCCCAGGCATCTTTCTGCTCAATCAATTTGCGCAGAAGCTGGTTGTTCAGTGCATGCCCCGACTTGAAGCCGCGGAACTCACCTATCAGGCTGTTGCCCAGCAGGTAGAGGTCACCAATTGCATCGAGGATCTTGTGCTTCACGAATTCGTCTTCATAGCGAAGGCCGTCTTCGTTCAGTACTCCATCCGCGTCGACCACGATGGCGTTTTCAACGCTACCGCCGAGTGCGAGGTTGTGCTTGCGCAGGTACTCGATATCACTCATGAAACCAAAGGTCCGGGCGCGGCTGACTTCTTTTACGAACGAAGTGCTGGAAAAATCCACGCTGGCGCTTTGAACGCGGTCACGGAACACCGGGTGATCGAAATCGATCTCGAAGCTCACCTTGAAACCTTCGAAAGGCAGGAAAGTGGCGCGCTTGTCGCCGTCTTCCACAGTCACTTCACGCAGGATACGGATGAATTTCTTGGCTGCGTCCTGTTCTTCCAGGCCGGCAGATTGAATCAGGAATACGAAGGGTCCAGCGCTACCATCCATGATCGGGACTTCAGACGCGGAGAGCTCGACGTAGGCGTTATCGATGCCCAGGCCAGCCATGGCCGAGAGCAAGTGCTCCACCGTGTCCACTTTAGTGTCACCGCTGACCAATGTGGTCGACATAGTGGTTTCACCAACGTTTTCTGCGCGAGCAGGTATCTGCACCACAGGGTCCAGGTCGGCACGACAAAACACAATGCCGGTGTCTACAGGCGCAGGCTTGAGAGTCAGGTATACCTTCTCCCCGGAGTGCAGACCTACACCTGTGGCACGGATAATATTCTTCAGGGTGCGTTGTTTAATCATGGCTTGGGCCGCTTCAGCGCAAATTGCGAACTGGTATCAACAAAGGCTGGCGATAATAGCAGACCAGACCTTTGCTGAACACCAATCACCCTAATACCCCTGATACATTTCATCAATCGGCCTGGCGACGCAGGAATGCCGGGATGTCCAGATAATCCAGATCATCGTGCGGATTCAGTTTCGCCGCGGTCGCAGCACTGGCCTGAGCCTGGTTGCGCATCACGGTTGGACGGTCCAGATCGCGGTAGTTGACCGACGGCATTTCCTGACGGGCAGGTGCCGGCGATTGAGCTGCCATGGAGGTATGAACGGTATTATCGATAAGTTTAACAGGCTTCTCGATTTTTGCGCCCAGACCCGTGGCTACCACTGTCACGTGCAACTCGTCGCGCATGTCCGGATCGATAACAGTACCGACCTTGACCATTGCGTGCTCGGAAGCGAAGGCTTCGATGATGCTACCCACGTCGGAGTACTCACCCAGGGACAGGTCAGGACCGGCGGTGATATTCACCAGGATACCGCGTGCACCTTGCAGGTTCACGTCTTCGAGCAACGGGTTGCGGATCGCCGCTTCAGTGGCTTCACGTGCACGGTTCGGACCGCTGGCGCAGCCAGTGCCCATCATCGCCATGCCCATTTCGCTCATCACGGTACGCACGTCGGCAAAGTCGACGTTGATCATGCCCGGACGCTTGATGATGTCGGAGATACCGCGAACGGCACCCGCCAGCACGTCGTCAGCCTTGGCAAAAGCCGACAGAAGGCTCGCGTCCTTGCCAAGAATGGTCAGCAGCTTCTCGTTGGGAATGGTGATCAACGAGTCGACGCTTTCGGAGAGCAGACGGATGCCTTCATCGGCGATCTGCATGCGCTTTCGGCCTTCGAACGGGAACGGACGGGTCACCACCGCAACGGTGAGGATCCCCATTTCCTTGGCCACTTCGGCAATGATTGGCGCAGCACCGGTACCGGTACCGCCGCCCATGCCGGTGGTGATAAACACCATGTTGGTGCCCTGCAGCACTTCGGCAATGCGCTCGCGGTCTTCCAGAGCGGCCTGACGACCGACTTCCGGATTTGCGCCAGCACCCAGGCCCTTGGTCACGCCAGTGCCCAGTTGCAGGATGGTTCGTGCGCCGATGCTTTTCAGCGCCTGGGCATCAGTGTTGGCGCAGATGAATTCCACACCTTCAATGTTGCTCTTGACCATATGGTTGACAGCGTTGCCGCCGCCACCGCCGACACCGATAACTTTGATTACCGGGCTTGCGGGGATGTTGTCTACGAGTTCGAACATTTTCCCTCTCCTTACATTTCTCTAGTTTTTCGCCTACTGCTTTTTGCTGCTGCCTACCGCTTGTTGCTTGCTGCCTGCCGCTTTTTACTTGCTGCTTGCCGCTTGAAACTTGTCACTGCTCTCTTGCGGTAAATCTTTAGAAATTGCCCTGAACCCAGCTCTTGAAACGATCGAACAGCGGGGTCTTGGCCTCTTCACTGCTGTAGCTGTCGCGGTTGCTGCTGATTCCGGAAAAGGAAACACCGCCGTCGGACTGTTTTTGCAGTCCATACATCAGCAAGCCCACACCAGTGGAATAAATCGGGTTGCGCACGACATCGTCGAGGCCTTTGACGCCATGGGGTACGCCGAGGCGGACCGGCATGTGGAAAATCTCTTCAGCCAGTTCCACCGCGCCTTCCATCTTCGAAGTACCGCCGGTCAGCACGATGCCGGCCGGAATCAGGTCTTCGTAGCCGCTGCGACGCAGTTCGGCCTGGATCAGCGTGAACAGCTCGTCGTAACGCGGCTCGACCACTTCGGCCAGGGCCTGACGGGACAGTTCGCGCGGCGGACGGTCACCGACGCTCGGGACCTTGATGGTTTCACCGGCACCGGCCAGCTTGGCCAGGGCGCAGGCGTAGCGAATCTTGATTTCTTCGGCGTACTGGGTCGGAGTGCGCAACGCCATGGCGATGTCGTTGGTCACTTGATCACCGGCTATCGGGATGACCGCGGTATGGCGAATCGCGCCTTCGGTGAAGATCGCGATGTCGGTGGTGCCGCCTCCGATGTCCACCAGGCACACACCCAGCTCTTTCTCGTCATCGGTCAGCACCGAATAAGCCGAGGCCAGCTGCTCGAGAATGATGTCGTCGATTTCCAGACCGCAGCGGCGCACGCATTTTTCAATGTTCTGTGCGGCGTTCACAGCGCAGGTGACCACATGGACCTTGGCTTCCAGACGCACGCCCGACATACCCAGGGGTTCGCGCACACCTTCCTGGTTATCGATCACGTAGTCCTGCGGCAGGGTGTGCAGCACGCGCTGGTCGGCCGGAATCGCCACGGCCTGGGCCGCGTCGAGTACCCGCTCCAGATCCGCAGCGCTGACTTCGCGGTCACGAATCGCCACGATGCCGTGGGAGTTCAGGCTGCGGATATGATTACCCGCCACGCCGACGAATGCCGAGTGAATACGGCAACCGGCCATCAGCTGCGCTTCTTCAATGGCGCGCTGGATCGACTGCACGGTGGATTCGATATTCACCACCACGCCCTTCTTCAGGCCACGGGATGGATGAGTGCCGATACCGACGATTTCCAGGGTGCCATCGGCCCCCACCTCGCCCACCAGTGCGACCACCTTGGAGGTGCCGATATCCAGACCGACGATCATTTTCCCGCTTTGCACGTTTGCCATGGTCCTGCCTCTCTTAATTCTTCGCGACAGCGGGTGCGGCTGTCGTCGGCGCTACAGGTTCCCGCCAGCCGACGGCGAGGCCGTTGGCATAACGCAGGTCGATGCGCGCAATGTTCGTAATCTGTTCTTTAAGCGTCTTGTCGTAGATGGCAATGAAGCGGCGCATCTTTTCCACCAGGTAACCGCGACCCAACAACAACTCGATCCCCGGGCCGGCGCTTCCTGCACCAGTGGTCAGAAACCAGCTGCCACGTTCACGCAACTCCAGACGGGCAATCGAAAAGCCCATCGGCCGGAGCATCTGACTCAACACCTGATACTGCTGCATCACTTGCTGTTGAGCCCGCTGTGGGCCGAACAACTGTGGCAAATGTTCGTAGTTCGCCAGTTCACGCGGGGTGAACGCTTCGCCCTGGTTGTTCAACAGCGCTTCGTCACCCCAACGGGCTACTGGCAGCTGCTCTTCCAGGCGAATCACCACTTGATCAGGCCAGACGCGACGCACTTCGGCGTGAGCGATCCATGGCATTTTTTCAAGCTCGGTACGCATGCTTGCCAGATCAATGGTGAAGAAGCTCGAGGCAACGTAAGGGGCGATTCGCTGCTGCACGGCTTGCTGGCTGATGTAACTCAAATCGCCCTGGACATTGATTTTGGTGATCGGCCGGTCGGCGTACGGCAGCAAACGCTGCGCGCCTTCGTAGGTGCAGAATCCCAGCGCCACCAGCAGCACCGGCCAGAACAGGCTTTTCAGAAAGCCGAAATTGGCTTTCGGCAGGCGCGACGACATCGGCTCTTTGGCCACCATTCGGCTGGCACCACGCGGCACCGGCTTGCGGCCGGGAGCGGGTGACTGATGACGTAGCGATGCGCCTTGCATGGACTTAACCTCGTGGCTCTTTGTTGCTGGCGGCGTTACTGGCCATACTTGCCGCCAGGATTGCCAACACCAGTTGCTGGAAATCCAGGCCGGCGGCACGAGCCGCCATCGGGACCAGACTGTGGTCGGTCATGCCCGGTGTGGTGTTGACTTCCAGGAACCAGAACTGCCCATCGGCGTCCTGCATCACGTCAGCCCTGCCCCAACCGGCAATACCCAGCGCCTCACAGGCTTTGGCCGTGAGGTCCATCAGTTGTTTTTCTTTGTCGCTGTCGAGGCCACACGGAATCCGGTACTGGGTATCGGAAGCCACGTACTTGGCGTCGTAATCGTAGAAACTGTGGGTCGTGCCCAGGGCAATCGGTGGCAACACCTGGTCACGCAGAGTGGCGATGGTGAACTCCGGACCTTGAATCCATTGCTCGACCAACACTTGCGAATCGTAGGTACTGGCCGTTTTCCAGGCGTCGATCAATTCCGACGCGCTGGTCACTTTGGCCATACCAATACTTGAACCTTCATGGGCCGGTTTGACGATCAAAGGCATGCCCAGTTCCGTCGCCGCAGAAATACAATCGGCTTCGCTGCTCAGTACTGCATGACGCGGTGTTGGAATGCCCAGGCTGTGCCAGACCTGCTTGGTCCGCAGCTTGTCCATGGCCAGCGCCGAGGCGAGGATTCCGCTGCCGGTGTAAGGAATGCCCAGGCATTCCAGCAGGCCCTGCATGCTGCCGTCTTCACCGCCACGACCGTGGAGGATGATGAAGGCGCGGTCGATCTTCTCGTTCAGCAGGCGCTGCAGCAAATCGTCGCCGACGTCGAGGCCGAAGGCATCCACGCCGGCGCTCAGCAGCGCGTCGAGCACGGCATTGCCGGACTTCAGCGAAACCTCACGCTCGGCGCTCTTGCCGCCGAACAGCACGGCGACGCGACCGAAGTCTTTCGGCTCGATTGTCGAGACCAGGTTGGCATAGGCAGCAGTCATTTCACTTTCCCCGGAGCGGGAGCGGCAACGGCACCCGCAAACAACGGACTGTTCAATAGTTTTGGCGCGAGACCACCGATGTCACCGGCGCCCTGGCACAGCAGGATGTCGCCGGCACGCAGCAGCGGCTTGACCAGCGGCGCCAGTTCGACGCCACGCTCGATGTAGATCGGGTCGAGCTGGCCGCGTTGGCGGATGCTGTGGCACAGCTGACGGCTGTCCGCGCCCGGGATCGGTTCTTCACCGGCCGGGTAGACTTCCATCAGCAGCAGGACGTTGGCATCGGCCAGCACTTGCACGAAGTCGTCGTACAGGTCACGGGTGCGACTGAAACGGTGCGGCTGGTAAACCATCACCAGACGCCGGTCCGGCCAGCCACCGCGTACCGCTTTGATCACGGCCGCGACTTCGGTCGGGTGGTGACCGTAATCATCGACCAGCATTACGCTGCCGCCATCGATCGGCAGTTCGCCGTAGACCTGGAAGCGTCGACCGACACCCTGGAAGCCCGACAGCCCCTGAACGATGGCTTCATCGCTGATGCCCTCGTCGGTGGCAATGGCGATAGTCGCCAGGGAGTTCAGGACGTTGTGGTTGCCCGGCATGTTCACCGAGACATCCAGCGGCTCACGATCAGGACGCAGCACGGTGAAGAAGGTCAGCATGCCTTGCTGGCGCACATTGATCGCACGCACGTCGGCTTCTTCGCTGAAGCCATAAGTCAGGGTTGGCCGAGCGATCAACGGGAGGATCTCACGGACCACCGGATCGTCCAGGCAGACCACCGCCAACCCGTAGAACGGCAGGTTGTGCAGGAACTCGACGAAGGTTTTCTTCAGTTTGTTGAAGTCACCGTCGTAGGTCGCCATGTGGTCGGCGTCGATGTTGGTGACGACCGCGACCAGTGGCTGCAAGTGCAGGAAGCTGGCGTCGCTTTCATCGGCTTCGGCGATCAGGTATCTGCTCGTACCCAGCTGTGCATTGGTGCCTGCTGCATTCAGCCGGCCACCAATGACAAAGGTCGGATCCAGGCCACCGGCGGCGAACACCGAGGCGATCAGGCTGGTGGTGGTGGTTTTGCCGTGGGTACCGGCAACCGCGATGCCATGGCGATAGCGCATCAGCTCGGCGAGCATTTCCGCGCGCGGCACCACCGGAATCCGCCGTTCCAGGGCAATGGCGACTTCCGGGTTGGAGGTGTTCACTGCACTGGAAACCACCAGCACATTGGCATTCACGGCGTTCTCGGCACGGTGGCCGATAAAGATCTGCGCACCGAAAGATTCGAGACGTTCGGTCACAGGCGAGGCCTTGAGGTCGGAGCCCGAGACGTCATAGCCCAGGTTCAGCAACACTTCGGCGATCCCGCACATGCCCACACCGCCGATACCGACGAAGTGGATGCGACGGATACGGCGCATTTCCGGTTGTGGCATGGCTTTCTTATTCTCAACCATGGGCCACCTCCAGACAGATATCGACCACGTTACGGGTGGCATCGGGTTTGGCCAGGCGGCGAGCCGCGGTGGCCATAGCGTTGAGTCGTTCCGGTTGCATCAATACCTCTGTCAGGCGTGCAGCGAGATCCGCTGCGCCAGTCGTTCTTTGCGGCATCAGGAAGGCAGCGCCTTCGCGGGCCAAATAATCGGCATTGCGGGTCTGGTGATCGTCGATTGCATGGGGCAAAGGCACCAGCAACGAGGGCAGACCGGCGGCAGCCAGTTCACTGACAGTCAGCGCACCTGCGCGACAGACCACCAGGTCGGCCCAGCCATAGGCTTGGGCCATGTCTTTGATAAACGGCTGCACTTGCGCCTCGACGCCAGCGGCGCGATAGCGCTCGGCAGTCACTTCATCGTGGTTTTTACCGGCCTGATGAAATACCTGCGGACGCAGCTCGGGGGAGACCTGCGCCAGGGCTTCAGGCAGCAATTTATTCAAGGGTTCTGCCCCCAGGCTTCCGCCCAGGATCAGCAAATGCGCCTTGCGTCCGGCCAGGGCCTGACGCGGTGTCGCGAGGAACAGCTCGGTACGCACCGGGTTACCGGTTGTACGCCGGCTGTTCGATGCCCCGAAGGTATCCGGGAAAGCTTCGCAGACTCGGGCAGCCAAGGGCACCAGCAGCCGATTGGCGGTACCGGCCACGGCATTCTGTTCGTGAACGATCACCGGTACGCCGGACAGTTTTGCCGCAACACCACCGGGGCCGGTCACATAACCGCCAAATCCGACGACGCAAACCGGCTGCAACTGACGAATGATCTTGCGTGCCTGCAACACCGCCTTGAGCAACACGAATGGCGCCTTGAGCAGGGACAACTTGCTCTTGCCGCGCAGGCCGCTGACGTTGATCAGATGCAACTGCAGGCCCGCGTTCGGCACCAATTCATTTTCAATTCCGCGAGGCGTGCCAAGCCAGTGCACGGTGTAGCCACGCGCCTGGAACTCGCGCGCACAGGCCAGCGCCGGGAACACGTGCCCGCCGGTGCCGCCAGCCATGATCAGCACGTTAGCGCCCATGAGTCGGCTCCTCGGCGAAGTCGCTCTCTTTGAATTCCATCTCTTCGCTGCCCAAGTGGGTTCGACTCTCCCATTCGATGCGCAGCAACAAACCGAGGCAGGCGCAGCAGATCACCAGCGAGCTGCCGCCGTAGCTGAGGAACGGCAAGGTCAGGCCTTTGGTCGGCAGCAGGCCGACGTTCACCCCGATGTTGATCAGGAACTGACCAATCCACAGGAACGCCAGCCCATAGGCGACGTAAGCGGCAAAGAATTGCTTGGATTTTTCTGCCCACAAGCCGATGTACATGGCCCGCACGCAGACGAACACGAACAGCCCGACGGTGAGCAGCGAGCCGACCATGCCGAGTTCTTCGGCCAGCACCGAGAACACGAAGTCGGTATGCGCTTCGGGCAGGTAGAACTGTTTCTGCACGCTGTTGCCCAGGCCGACGCCCAGCCATTCACCGCGACCGAAGGCGATCAGTGCCTGGGTCAATTGATAACCGGAGCCGAACTGGTCGGCCCACGGGTCGGTAAACGTAATCAGACGCGCCATACGGTAGGGTTGGGCCTGAACCAGAACCGTCACCGCGCCCACTGCCAGGGCCACCATCAAGGTGAAGCGGAACAGGCCGACGCCGCCGAGGAACAGCATGGCCGCCGCAGCGCCCATCATCACCACGGTGGCACCGAAGTCCGGCTCCATCAGCAACAGACCCGCCATGGGCAACAGCACGATGAATGGCTTGAAGAAACCCATCCAGCTTTCGCGCACTTCTTTCTGACGCCGCACCAGATAACCGGCCAGGTAGATGACCACGAACACCTTGGCGATTTCCGACGGCTGCACGTTGAAGAAGCTGAAGCCGATCCAGCGCATCGAACCGTTCACTTCGCGGCCGATACCCGGCAGCAGCACCATCACCAGCAAACCGAACGCACCGATCAGCATCAGCCAGCCCAGGCGCTGCCAGGTGGCAATCGGAATCATCATGGTCACCAGGCAGGCGCCGAGACCGATGATCAGGTAAATCAGGTGGCGCATCATGTGGTACAGGGTGTTGCCGGACTGCACCGCGGCGACTTCCGAGGACGCCGAAGTGATCATTACCAGGCCCAGGCCGAGCAGGGCCAGGCAACCGGCAAGCATCGGGAAGTCGAGATCGATACCGCGCCCGGTGATCAGCGGCGATGGATACGGCTTGATGATGTTACTGAAGATCATTTCAAGCCCTCCACGGCCTGGGCGAACAACTGCCCACGCTCTTCGTAGTTCTTGAACATGTCGAAACTGGCGCAGGCCGGCGACAGCAACACCGCGTCGCCCTTTTCTGCGATCGAGCGGCATTGTTCCACCGCTTCGATCAGCGAGTTGACACGAATCAGCGGCACGGCATCGCCGATGGCCTGGCCGATCAGCTCGGAGTCCCGACCCATCAACACCACGGCGCGGCAGTTGGCCGCGACCGGACCGCGCAAGTCCTTGAACTCCGCGCCCTTGCCATCGCCACCGGCAATCAGCACCAGCTTGCCGTCGATGTCCGCACCCAGGCCTTCGATGGCGGCCAGTGCGGCGCCGACGTTGGTGGCTTTGGAATCGTTGTAGTAGCTCACGCCGTTCAAGTCGCGAACCCATTGGCAGCGATGTTCGAGTCCGGCGAAGGTGCGCAGGCTCGAGAGCATGGCGTCGAACGGCAGACCAACGGCGTGACCCAAAGCCAATGCCGCCAGGGCATTGGACTGGTTATGGGCGCCGCGAATTTTCAGCTCGCGCACCGGCATCAGGTTCTGGAATTCGAAGGCCAGGTATTTCTCGCCGTCTTCTTCCCGTATCCCGAACGCCTTGAAATCGGGTTTGCTCAAACCGAAGGTCCAGCACGGCTGACCTTCGCCAATCAACGGACGACTCAGGGCGTCCTGACGGTTGACCACAAACTGTCTGGCGCCACGGAAGATCCGGTGTTTGGCCAGGTGATAGGCCGGCAGACCGCTGTAGCGGTCCATGTGGTCTTCGCTGATGTTCAACACGGTGGCCACTTCAGCACCCAGGTGATCGGTGGTTTCCAGCTGGAAGCTCGACAGTTCCATCACGTACAGCTCGACGTCGTCGCTGAGCAGGTCCAGCGCTGGCGTACCGAGATTACCGCCGACCGCGACGCGCTTACCGGCCGCTGCCGCCATCTCGCCGACCAAGGTCGTCACGGTGCTTTTCGCGTTGGAGCCACTGATGGCGACAATCGGCGCTTTCGCGTTACGCGCGAACAGCTCGATGTCGCCGGACAATTTCACTCCACGGGCGGCGGCAGCCTGCAGGGCCGGGGTCGCCAGGGCCAGGCCGGGGCTCACGTAGAGCTCGTCGGCACGGCACAGGAACTCGACGTCCAGCTCGCCACAACGCACTTCCACGTGCGGATAGTCACGCCTTAGCGTGGCCAGCTCCGGTGGATTTTCCCGCGTATCGGCCACAGCAAACGACACGCCCCGGTTCGCCAGGAAGCGAACCAGGGACATGCCGCTCTTGCCGAGGCCGACAACGATGCGGAAGTGGTCAGAAGCGATCAGAGACACTCGTTCTACCTCAGCTTCAGGGTGGCAAGGCCGACCAGAACCAGAATCACCGTGATAATCCAGAAACGGACGATCACGCGCGGCTCGGGCCAGCCCTTGAGTTCAAAGTGGTGGTGTATCGGTGCCATGCGGAACACCCGGCGACCGGTCAGTTTGAAAGACGCGACCTGAATGACCACCGACAGGGTCTCCATCACGAACACCCCGCCCATGATGAACAGGACGATTTCCTGACGGACGATCACCGCAATGGTGCCCAGGGCCGCGCCCAGCGCCAGTGCGCCAACGTCGCCCATGAAGACTTGTGCCGGGTAGGTGTTGAACCAGAGAAAACCCAGGCCGGCACCGATCAGCGCGCCGCAGAACACAATCAATTCACCCGCGCCCGGCACATAAGGAATCAGCAGGTATTCGGCGAACTTCACGTTACCCGACAGGTAGCAGAAGATCCCCAGTCCACCGCCGACCATGACCGTCGGCATGATTGCCAGGCCATCGAGACCGTCGGTCAGGTTGACCGCGTTGCTCGAACCGACAATGACGAAATAGGTCAGCACCACGAAGCCCACGCCCAGCGGAACGGTCACGTCTTTGAGCATTGGCAGGATCAGCGTGGTTTCAACCGCGCTTGGCGCGGTCATATAAAGGAAGATCGCCGCACCGAGACCAAACACCGACTGCCAGAAATACTTCCAGCGGCTTGGCAGCCCACGGGAGTTCTTCTCGATCACCTTGCGATAGTCGTCGACCCAGCCGATAGCGCCGAACAACAGGGTCACCAGTAGCACTACCCAGACATAACGGTTGCTCAGGTCCGCCCACAGCAACGTGCTGATGCCGATCGCCGAAAGAATCAGCGCGCCGCCCATGGTCGGCGTACCGGATTTGGACAAATGCGATTGCGGTCCGTCGTTACGCACCGACTGACCGATCTGGCGACTCTGCAAGGTGCGGATCATCCATGGCCCCAGGCACAGCGACAACGACAGCGCGGTCAGCACACCGAGGATCCCGCGCAGGGTCAGGTACTGGAAGACCGCGAAGCCTTTGTGGAACTGTTGTAGGTACTCCGCCAGCAGCAGCAGCATTAATGTTTCTCCAGACTGGTCGCGCAGAAAGCCGCAACGATGTTTTCCATCGCTGCGCTGCGCGAGCCTTTGATCAAAATAGTGGTATTAGGGTCTTGCTCGGCACCCAGGGCCTCGATCAGTTCAGCCTGAGTGGTGAAGTGATATGCCTGTGGGCCGAAAGCTTTCACTGCGTGAACCATCATGGGTCCGACCGCATAGAGTGCAGAAACCTTGCCGGCGGCATAAGCACCCACGTCACGGTGCCCCTGCTCCGCCCACTCGCCCAACTCGCCAATATCCCCGAGCACCAGGACGGTGCGACCGGAAAAGCCGGCAAGTATATCAACCGCGGCGCACATAGAGGTGGGGTTCGCGTTGTAAGTGTCATCGATCACGCGCATGCCATTGCTCGCCAGTTGCGCGACAGTCCGACCCTTGACCGGCTGCACCGCGCCCAGGCCACTGGCAATGCCAGACAGCGAGACACCCAGTGCATGAGCCGCAGCCGCCGCGGCCAGCGCATTGGCGACGTTGTGGCTGCCGAGCAGATTCAACTGCACCCGCGCCACACCCTGCGGGCTGTGCAGGTTGAACGCCAGGCAACCGCGTGCATCGCGATCCAGATCAGTTGCATGGAAGTCGGCAGCGCTATTGTTCAGGGCGAAACTCAGCACCTGACGACCGCCAGCGCGGGTCTTCCAGATGGCGAAAGCCTTGTCGTCGAGATTGAGCACGGCGACGCCATCGGCCTCCAGCCCTTCCAGGATCTCGCCCTTGGCTTCGACGATTTTTTCCGGACCGCCAAACTCACCGACATGGGCGGTCCCGGCGTTGTTGATCACGGCCACGTGGGGCTTGGTCATGCCCACGGTATAGGCAATCTCGCCGATTCGCGAAGCACCCAGTTCGATCACCGCCGCGGTGTGTTCCGGGGCCAGTTCGAGCAAGGTCAGCGGCACGCCGAGGTCATTATTCAAGTTGCCACGGGTCGCCAGCACAGGGCCGCGCGTACGCAGGATGCTCGCGAGCATTTCCTTGACCGTGGTCTTGCCGCTGGAGCCGGTGATGGCCGCGAGCGGATTGCTGTACGCAGCTCGATTCAACGCACCGAGTTCACCCAAGGCCTGACGGGTGTCCTTCACCAGCAATTGCGGCAGAGCCGAATCGGCCACTTCACGTTCTACCAGTGCGCCGACCGCGCCTTTGGTGGCAACCTCATTCAGATAGTCATGGCCATCGAAACGCGGACCGCTCAACGCGATAAACAGTTGCCCCGGTTTAATCGCGCGGCTGTCGATGCTGACGCCGTCGAAGCTGCAATCGCCAGCGATCAGGCGACCGGCCAAAGGCCCGCTCAACTCGCTCAATTTGAGAGCTTTAAGCATGGGCCACCTCCCATGCGGTCAAGGCTCTGTCGGCCTCGACCAGATCCGAGAAGTCAAGGCGCTGACCGTGGATTTCCTGATAGTCCTCATGACCTTTGCCGGCCAGGACGATCACGTCGTCGGCCGAAGCGCTGGCAATCAGTTGGGCAATGGCCTGGCCGCGACCGGCGACAAAATTGACTTTATCCACAGCACTGAAGCCGGCGCGGATATCGTCGAAAATCTGCGTCGGGTCTTCGCTGCGCGGGTTGTCGTCGGTGACCAGCACACCGTCAGCCAGACGCTCGACCACTTCGGCCATCAGCGGACGCTTGCCGCGATCACGATCACCACCGCAACCGAACAGGCAGAGCAACTTACCCTTGGCATGCGGACGCAGAGCGGTCAGGACTTGTTCCAGTGCATCCGGGGTGTGGGCGTAGTCGACCACCACCAGCGGTTGCGTACCGCCGCCCAGACGCTGCATGCGACCGGCCGGGCCTTCGAGTTTCGGCAGCACCCGCAGAATCTCGTCCAGCGCGTAGTCCAGGCCCAGCAAGGCGCCGACCGCCGCCAGCACGTTGCTGAGGTTGAAACGACCCAGCAAGGTGCTGCGTAAATGATGTTCGCCCTGGGGCGTGACCAGGGTGGCGCGTACGCCCTCGTCATCGAACTGCGCTTCACGGCAATACAGGTAGGCGCTGGAATCTTCCAGGCTGTAGCTGATCAGTCTTGACTCACGTTTTTCAGCGGCCAGCTGCCGACCGAAATCGTCGTCGAGGTTGATCACCCGGCAGCTCAGGTCAGCCCAGTCGAACAACTTAGCCTTGGCGTCGGCGTAAGCCTCCATGGTCCCGTGATAATCCAGGTGATCGCGGGACAGGTTGGTCATGACCGCCACATCGAACGCCAGCGCGGTGACGCGACCTTGATCCAGGCCGTGAGAGGAGACTTCCATCGCCACGGCTTTGGCGCCGGCCTTTTTCAGGTCGGCCAGGGTCGCCTGCACGGCGATCGGGTTAGGCGTGGTGTGCAGGCCGCTTTGCAGCGCGCCATAAAAGCCGCTGCCCAGAGTACCGACGATGCCGCAATGCTGGCCGAGCAGGTCCAGCGCCTGGGCGATCAATTGGGTCACGCTGGTTTTGCCGTTGGTGCCGGTGACCCCGATCATATTCAGGTGCCGGCTCGGATCACCGTAAAAACGACCGGCGATATCCGACAACTGCGCCGCCAGGCCTTTGACCGGAATCAGTGGCACATCGGTGATAGGCAGAACGGTAGCGCCTTCAACTTCATAGGCCACCGCCGCCGCGCCGCGCTGCAAAGCATCGGTGATATGCGTACGACCATCCACCTTGCCGCCCGGAACCGCGAGAAACAGGTCACCGGCACGTACATTGCGGCTATCGAGCGTCAGCTCGCGAATCAACAGATCACGGCCAGCGTGGGCGAAAATCTTGTTCAGGCTAAGAGACATCAGCCGCGCCCTCCATTAGCTTTGACTAAATTGCCGGGTGTGGCATTGGCTTGTTCCACGGGTGGCAGGTTGTCCGGGGTGATATTCATCAGGCGCAGGGTGCCGGACATCACTTTGCTGAACACCGGTGCCGAAACCAGGCCACCGTAGTAGCCGGCCTTGCTCGGCTCATCGATCACCACCACGATCGCGTAACGCGGGTCGTCCATGGGACCGAAACCGGCGAACAGCGAGCGATAGGAATTTTCGGCATAGCCTTTGGTGCCTACCGACGTCTTGCGTGCGGTACCACTCTTGCCAGCCACGTGATACGCCGGCACCTGTGCGCGGAACACGCCGCGCGGTGCTTCGATCACTTGCTGCAACATGCCTTGCATGGTTTTGGCGACATGCTCGGAAATCACCTGGGTGGTTTGCGCAGGCTTATCGGATTTGATCAGGGTCAGGGGTGCGATCCGGCCATGGTTGGCCAACGCCGAGAAGGCATGGACCAGCTGAATGGCGGTGACCGACAAACCGTAGCCGTAGGACAGCGTGGCCGTTTCGGCCTTGCGCCATTCGCGGTAGTTCGGCAGGTTGCCGACGCGCTCGCCCGGGAAAGCCAGACCGGTGTCCTGGCCCAGGCCAACTTTCTGCATCAAGCGGTAGATGTTTTCACCACCGACATCGAAGGCAACCTTGCTCATGCCGACGTTACTGGAATTGATCAGAATCCCGGTCAGGTCGAGCACCGGCCCTTCGGTCCTGGAAACGTCACGAATGGTGTATCGGCCGATCTGCAAAGTGCCCGGATACACCTCGACGGTGTCGCTCGGCTTCCAGCGCCCGGTTTCCAGGGCGGCACTCATGGAAATCGCCTTCATGGTCGAACCTGGCTCGAACACGTCGATCATGGCGCGGTTACGCATCGCCGCCGGTTGCAGGTTGCGACGGTTATTCGGGTTGTAGGTCGGCTGGTTGACCATGGCCAGGATCTCGCCGGTCTTCACGTCCATGATCACCAGACTGCCGGCCTTGGCACCGTTTTCGACGATGGCATTGCGCAGTTCGCGGTTGGCCAGATATTGCAGGCGCAGATCAATGGACAACGCCAAGGGCTTGCCGGCCTTGGCGTTTTTGGTGACCTGGACATCCTTGATCAACCTGCCTCGTCGATCCTTGATGACTTGTCGCTTGCCGGGCACTCCGGCCAACCACTCATCGTAGGCCAGTTCGACCCCTTCGCGTCCGCGGTCATCGATATCGGTGAAGCCCACCATATGCGCGGTCACTTCACCGGCCGGGTAGAAGCGTCGGAACTCTTCGATGCCGTAGACACCCGGCACTTTCAGATCGAGCACCAACTGGCCTTGCTCCGGGGTCAAGCCGCGTACCAGGTAGATGAATTCTTTAGTGGCCTGAGCCTCGAGACGCTCGGTCAGCACTTTAGTGTCTTGCCCAAGCGCGGCGGCCAACGCCGGCCACTTGTCCTTGGCCTGCTGCATTTCCCTGGCGTTGCCCCACAAGGTGGTCACCGGGGTGCTGACAGCCAACGGCTCGCCATTCCGATCGGTAATCAAGCCGCGGTGTGCAGGGATAGGAATATGCCGAACGCTGCGGGCGTCGCCCTGACCTTTGAGGAAGGCCCTGTCCACGACCTGCAAGTCGATGATGCGCCAGGCGATCGCACCCACCATCAATGCCAGCAAACCCAGCACCAGACGGAAACGCCAAGGATAAAGGGCGCCTTCGAGTTTCATCATGGCGCCACCATCCGAACTTCAGCCGCGCCAGGAATGCGCATCTTCAGTTGCTCGGTCGCCAGCACTTCGATTCGGCTGTGGGCAGTCCAGGTACTCTGCTCGAGAATCAACCGGCCCCACTCGGCTTGCGTCTTGTCACGCACACTCAACTCACCGTACAGGGTATTGAGCAGCTGCCGGTTCCAGTGGGCGCTGTATGACACCGCGATCGCGGAAACCAGCACTCCAATAAACAGGAGCAGCATGAAAAAGCTCCCGCCCGGAAGTGGTTTGGCGAAGAGCTTGCTCACCGCAGCTTCTCCGCCACACGCATGACGGCGCTACGCGAACGTGGATTGGCCTTGAGTTCGGCTTCGGAGGCAAACTGCGCCTTGCCGTGAACCTTGATTTTCGGAACGAAGGCTTCGAAGCGCACGGGCAGGTTGCGCGGCAGGTTGTCGCTCTCACCTTTGACCAGGCGACGCATGAACAACTTGACGATGCGGTCTTCCAGCGAATGGAAGCTGATGACCACCAGGCGGCCGCCCACTTCAAGGGCTTGCAGCGCGGCTTCGAGGCCGGTTTCCAGATCGCCCAATTCGTTATTGACGTGAATGCGCAAACCCTGGAAAGCCCGGGTCGCCGGGTGCTTGCCCTTTTCCCAGGCCGGTTTGGCAACTTTCAGGACTTCGGCCAGATCGCCGGTGCGCTCGAACGGTTTGATTACACGGCGCTCGACGACCGCTCGGGCCATGCGCCCGGAGAAGCGTTCCTCGCCGTACTCCTTGAACACCCGGGCGATTTCTTCCGCGGGAGCCGTGGCGATGAATTCGGCAGCACTGACCCCGCGGCTCGGGTCCATGCGCATATCCAGCGGGCCATCATTCATGAAACTGAAGCCGCGCTCCGGATCATCGAGCTGCGGCGAGGATACGCCCAGGTCGAGCAGAACACCGTTGATCTTGCCGGCCAGGCCGCGTTCGGCGATTTCCGAACCCAGCTCGGCAAAGCTGCGCTGCACAATGACAAAGCGGCCGTCTTCGGCCGCTAGCGCTTGCCCGGTGGCAATCGCTTGAGGATCCTTGTCGAACCCCAGCACCCGACCATCGGGCCCGAGCTGGCTGAGTATCAGGCGACTGTGTCCGCCGCGTCCGAACGTTCCGTCCAGATAGCAGCCATCAGCGCGTACGGCGAGAGCCTCCACGGCTTCGTCAAGCAGTACGGTGATGTGGTTAAAGCCGCTATCAATAGTCACAGGATCAAATCACGCAGTTCATCAGGCATGGCGCCCGGTTGTTGAAGAGCAGCCAGGTCCGCAGCAGAAACTGCGTCCCAGGCATCCTCGTCCCATAATTGGAACTTGTTCAGTTGGCCGACCAGCATCGCGTGCTTATCGAGTTTTGCGTACTCGCGCAGACGTGGCGGAACCAGAAAACGACCACTACCATCGAGCTCGAGGTCGACGGCATTGCCGATCAGTAAACGTTGCAAACGACGGTTTTCTTCGCGTAGCGAAGGCAGTGCGCGTAGCTTGGTTTCAATCAACTCCCACTCATCGAGGGGATAAACACATAAACAAGGGTCAACGGCATCAATGGTGACAATTAATTGGCCAGCACTGCGCGAAACCAGCTCGTCACGATACCGGCTCGGCATGGCAAGCCGACCCTTTGCATCGAGGCTGATAGCGTTAGCTCCGCGAAACACTTCTGCGTTTCTCCAAATTTTAGCGTTTTTCGTTCAAAAAACCCACTTCATGCCACTTTTCGCCACTTGTGCACACTATAGGAATGCGCCCACCGCACCGTCAAGGCGCGGTTTCAACGAAAAGCCTTACAGAACTGAGATTTAGGAGACTCTAAAGAGGGAGTAACAAGAATTTGGCGGATGATTCGAATCGCGAACTTCAACCGAACCAGGAAGCTACGATCAGAAGTTAATGTAATTTATTAAGAGTAAGATTTTTTCGGTCTTATAAAAGCGCTTCTGCCATTGATTTCAGCAGGGAGGGAAATCGCCAAAACTAGCCCCCCGCTGTCAACGATTCAAGCAGGGAGATAGCGGTATTGCAACGCCCTGTCGTCAGCGACCGGGCGGGAGGGAAAAAGGTGGAGAGTCGATCTGTAAGCCGGGTTCTGTCGAGGACAGTCATTCGTCTACGATGGCCATCACTGGACATCTTTAGCAACCTACCCGGTTCCAGCGCGGGCCACGCCTTGGAGCCCTATTTGGTCTTGCTCCGAGTGGGGTTTACCTAGCCACGAACTGTTGCCAGTCGTGCGGTGCGCTCTTACCGCACCTTTTCACCCTTACCGGCACCGAAGTGCTTAGGCGGTTATTTTCTGTGGCACTTTCCGTAGGCTCACGCCTCCCAGGCATTACCTGGCACTCCGCCCTATGGAGCCCGGACTTTCCTCCCCCCTCTAATTTTCATAGAAGGCAGCGACTGTCCAATCGACTCTCCGCGGCGAAGATTAACGGCAGAACCGTCGAAGAACAAGCGCTAAACGCCCTTCGCCACTCTACAGCCCGCAGGCTACTCGTCTTTCTGCTTATCCAGGGCAACCTGATACAAGACATTTTTCCGCTCGCCGGTAATTTCCGCCGCCAGCGCCGCAGCTCGTTTGAGTGGCATCTCCTTGAGCAGCAAATCGAGAATGCGCATCGCCTCGCTACTGACCGCCTCCTCGGTTTCCGGCGCCGACCAGCCGGCGACCAGTACCACGCACTCGCCACGCTGCTGATTGCTGTCGCCCTCGACAAAAGCCCGCAGCTGCGCCAGCGGCAACCCCTTGAGTGTCTCGAAGGTCTTGGTCAACTCACGAGCCAGCAGAGCCGGGCGCTCGGCACCGAACACCAACTCCAGATCCTGCAGGCATTCAAGAATCCGGTGCGGCGCTTCGTAGAAGATCAACGTGCGCGGCTCTTCCTTTAAAAGCTCAAGACGAGCCCGGCGCCCAACCGCCTTGGCCGGCAGAAAGCCCTCGAAGATAAAACGATCGGAGGGCAAACCTGCCGCGGACAGTGCAGCAATCAGCGCACAGGCACCCGGAACCGGAACCACATTGATACCGGCAGCACGGGCCTGACGAACCAGATGGTAGCCAGGGTCGGAAATCAACGGGGTGCCCGCGTCGGAAATCAGTGCCAGGTTGTCACCCGCCAGTAATCGGGTAATAAAACGGCTGCCTTCGTCGCGCTCATTGTGCTCATGGCAGGCTGCCAGCGGAGTCGAAATTCCGAAGTGCTGCAGCAAACGGATGGAATGACGCGTATCTTCGGCGGCGATCAACGCCACCTCACGCAGTATTTTCAGCGCCCGTGCACTGATGTCGTCCAGGTTGCCGATGGGCGTCGCCACCACATAAAGCGAGCCAGCAGCGGAATTCAAAGCACCTGGAGCAGTCAAAGCGCACACCTCGTGATCGTTAAAAAGCGCCATTGTAGCGCGTAGAGGCTCTGCGAATGCGCGTTACGGACATACTGTATTGCCGTGTTTTTCAGCCTTTTGCGATGCATCGCAACATTTGCACCAGCTAAATAATCAGTTTAACGCCAGTAACATCGCGCCCCGGCCAGTGCTTGGGTACAATTCCACGCTAATTTGATCGAGTATCAGGAACACTTACATGATCGCTTGCCTGCGGCTGTTCTCTGCCCTCTGCCTCGCTGCCCTACTGGCGGCTTGCGCCAGCTCGCCCTCGTCCAGCCTTGGCGACCTCCCACGGACTCCGGATGCCAGTATCGAGCAGCTGCTCGAACAGGCCGCCACCAGCAAAACGCCGGAGAAAGCGGCGTTGCTGCGCCTGAGCGCGGCGGACCTGGCCTACCACCAGAACAATCCCGGCCAGGCCGCGCAGATCCTTGCGCAAGTCCCGCTGGAACAACTCAAGCCCGGCCAACAGATCTTCGCCAGTACGCTGGCGGCCGAGTTGGCCATGGCCCGCAACCAGCCCAAGGCAGCACTCAGTGCCTTGAGCCATCCGAGCCTGCAGCGCCTGGGTGAAATGCCGGAAGAGCAACAGGCCCGCACCGGCACTGTTCATGCCCTGGCGCTTGAGGCCGATGGCCAGACCCTGGCCGCCGCCCGGGAGCGCATTTTCATTGCTCCGCTGCTCAGCGGTGAGGCCGCGAGCAAGAACCATGACGCGATCTGGACGTTGATTGCCTCCTTGCCCACCGATCAGCTGCAACCCACCAGCGATGACGATCTCGGCGGCTGGCTGAGCCTGGCGCTGGCGGTAAAAACCGCCGGCACCCTGGAACAGCAACAGGCCGCTATCGACAGCTGGCGCGCCCAGAACCCGAAACATCCGGCCGCCATTCAACTGCCGCTACCGCTGACCCAGCTCAAGCAACTGGCCAGCCAGCCGATCAGCAAGATCGCCTTGCTGCTGCCTCAGGAAGGTCCTTTGGCCTCGGTGGCCAAGGCCTTGCGCGAAGGTTTCATGGCCGCTCACTACCAGGCCCAGCAAGCCGGGCAGAAGCCACCCAGCATCGAGTTCTATGACAGCTCGCGCCTGACCTCCCTGGACGAGTTCTACCGCAAGGCCCAGGCCGATGGCGTGCAACTGGTGATCGGCCCGCTGGAAAAACCCCTGGTCAAGCAACTCAGCGCTCGCCCGCAACTGCCCATTACCACCCTCGCCCTGAACTACAGCGAAGGCAACCAGGGCCCGGCGCAACTGTTTCAGTTCGGCCTTTCCGCCGAAGACGAAGCCCGCGAAGTCTCGCGCCGCGCCCGTGCCGATGGCCTGCAACGCGCCGCCGCCATGGTCCCTAAAGGCGAATGGGGCGATCGCGTACTCAAGGCCTTCCGTCAGGACTGGGAAGCCAACGGCGGCACCGTGATCGGTGTCGAGCGCGTGGATCAACCAGTGGCCCTGGCCCAGCAGATTGCCAATCTGTTCCAGCTGCGCCAGAGCGAAGGCCGCGCCAAAAGTTTGCAGAGCACCGTCGGCTCGCAAGTCGCCGCACAGCCTTCGCGCCGCCAGGACATCGAATTCCTGTTCCTCGCCGCGACCCCACAACAGGCGCAGCAGATCAAACCGACCCTGAATTTCCAGTACGCAGGCGATGTGCCGGTTTATGCCACCTCCCACGTGTTCAGTGCCAGTGGCGATCAGAACCAGTACAACGACATGAATGGCGTGCGCTTCTGTGAAACGCCATGGCTGCTGGACCCCAACGATCCGCTGCGCAAGGAAGTGACTGCACAATGGCCACAAGCCGGCGGCAGTCTGGGTCGCCTGTACGCCATGGGCGTCGATGCCTATCGCCTGGCGCCGCGCCTGGGTCAGCTCAAGGCACTGCCAGACAGCCGCATCGAGGGACTGTCGGGCAGCTTGAGCATGAGCCAGACCCAACGGATTCAGCGCCAACTGCCTTGGGCCGAGTTCATCAGCGGCCAGGTTCAACGCCTGCCCGATACCCCGCACTGATGCCCGACAGGTCACGCCAGCAAAGCGGTCGAGATGCGGAAAGCCAGGCGCTCAAGCATCTCCAGCAACAGGGTCTGCGCCTGCTGGCGCAGAACTGGTTGTGCAAACGCGGCGAGCTTGATCTGGTCATGCTTGACGGCGATACAGTAGTATTCGTCGAAGTCCGTTATCGACAACACACTCAATGGGGCGGCGCACTCGGCAGCATCGATGCCCGCAAGCGCCGGAAGCTGATACTCGCCGCGCAGTATTTTCTGCTGCGCGAGTCCCGCTGGGCCGATCACCCCTGCCGTTTCGATGTGGTCGCCATAGACAGCGCCACGGGCGCAGCACCTCATTTGAACTGGCTACGGAATGCCTTTGACAGTTGATCGAAGCGCTCAAGCCGAGCCGGTCATTTTCACTCAACCATTTTGCTCTTTGCTTTGCGGGCTGCACTTTCATGTGCCGGAAAGCCGCGCTACTTAAGGTCACACAGATGGACATGCAATCCCGAATTCGCCAGCTTTTTCAGGCCAGTATCGATACCAAGCAACAGGCGATGGACGTACTTGCACCGCACATCGAGCAAGCCAGCCAGGTGATGGTCAACGCCCTGCTCAATGAAGGCAAAATGCTCTCGTGCGGTAACGGCGGCTCTGCCGGCGACGCACAGCATTTCTCCTCCGAGCTGCTCAACCGCTTCGAGCGCGAACGCCCGAGCCTGCCGGCCATCGCCCTGACCACCGACAGCTCGACGATTACCTCGATCGCCAACGACTACAGCTACAACGAAATCTTCTCGAAACAGATCCGCGCCCTCGGCCAGCCCGGCGACGTTTTGCTGGCGATTTCTACCAGCGGCAACTCGGCGAACATCATTCAAGCGATCCAGGCCGCACATGATCGCGAAATGATTGTCGTAGCATTGACTGGACGCGATGGCGGCGGCATGGCTTCGTTGCTATTGCCCGAAGATGTCGAAATCCGCGTACCGGCCAATGTCACCGCACGTATTCAGGAAGTCCACCTGCTGACGATCCACTGTCTTTGCGACTTGATCGACAGCCAACTGTTCGGGAGTGAAGAATGACCCCTAATCGCCTTGGCCTACTGGCCTTGACTCTGTGCCTGAGCATCAGCGGCTGCACCTCGGTAGTGACTGCCAGCCGCGAAAAACCCATTGATGACGACCGCGGCACACGCACCTTCGGCAGCACGATCGACGACTCCTTGATCGAAACCAAGGCTGGCGTGAACATTTCCAAAGCCAATCCGGACCTGGACAAAAACTCGCACATCGTCATCACCAGTTTCAACGGCGTCGTCCTGCTAGCCGGACAGACACCGCGCGCCGACCTCAAGGCCCAGGCCGAACAGGTTGCGAGCGCTGTCCAGCGCGTGAAAAAGGTGCATAACGAACTGCAGGTCATCCAGCCCTCCTCGCTCCTGGCGCGGCAGAACGACACCTGGCTGACCACCAAGATCAAGACCCAGATGCTCGCCGACGCCAACATCCCCGGCTCGCGCATCAAGGTCGTGACCGAGAATGGCATCGTCTACCTGCTGGGGCTGGTGACCAAACAGGAAGCTGCCCAGGCCACCAGCCTGGTGCAGGGCGTTTCCGGCGTGCAGAAGATCGTCAAACTGTTCGAGTACATCGATTGAGATGCACCTAATAAAAAAGGCGATCTGAGATACACCCTGTAGGAGCTGCCGCAGGCTGCGATCTTTTGATCTTGAAAAGCAAAATCAAAAGATCGCAGCCTGCGGCAGCTCCTACGTAACAAAAAAGGCGATCCTTGCGGATCGCCTTTTTTGTTATTTGACCACTTTCAAACTCGGCCGGCCAGTGGGACGCGGCGGCTCGTCATCGGGTGGTGGAACGTCATCATCGGGCTCGACGTCCTCATCGTCTTCCAGGGAAGACTCCAGGTCGAAGACCATACCCTGGCCATTCTCCCGAGCATAAATACCCAGGATCGCAGCGATAGGCACGTACAGCGTATGCGGCACACCGCCGAAACGCCCTTCGAAGCTGACTGCATCGTTATCCATGTGCAAATGCCGCACAGCACTGGGCGATACGTTCAGGACAATCTGGCCATCACTGGCAAAGCCCTGCGGCACCTGCACCGACGGGTACTCGGAATTGACCAGCATGTGCGGGGTGCAATCGTTGTCAACAATCCACTCATAGAGCGCACGGACCAGATAAGGTCGACTGGAGTTCATAGCGGCTCCTTAAGCTTTTTAGCGCATATCGCGTTCGACACCAGACAGACTCGCCTGGAAAGCCTCACGCGCAAACTGGCGCTCCATATAATCAAGCAGCGGCTTGGCCGGCCGCGGCAATTCAATACCTAGAATCGGCAAACGCCAGAGTATTGGCAATAGGCAGCAATCGACCAGACTTTGTTCCTCACTGAGGAAAAACGGCTTGTCGGCGAACAGCGGCGAAACACCGGTGAGGCTTTCGCGCAGTTCTTTACGAGCCTGGACGCGAGCGGCTTCTTTGCTGCGCGAATCCAGAATCAGATCCACCAGCCCACACCAGTCACGCTGAATGCGATGAATCAGCAGACGGCTATTGGCACGCGCCACCGGATACACCGGCAGTAAGGGTGGATGCGGGTAACGCTCATCCAGATATTCCATCACCACGGTTGACTCCCACAACGCCAGGTCACGATCGACCAGGGTGGGCAAGCTACCGTAAGGGTTCACTTCGATCAGTTTCGGTGGATGACGACCCACCTCCACGCTGATGATCTCGGCGCTGACACCCTTCTCTGCGAGCACGATGCGTACTCGGTGGGAATAGTGGTCGGCGGGGTCGGAGTAACAGGCCAACCGATTGGTCACGCCCATGGCGGTCCTCCTCGCTTGTTGAAATTATCGGGAGCGGAAAAACGAGCGCGCCCAGAGGGCGCCTCCCGTAACGCCTGGAGATCCAGACTCGTTACACTTTCAGAGACGCCCTTGGGCGCGCACGATTAACAGCAATTGCTTACAACTTAATCAATGAACATCCTTCCAGTATTCGCGCTTGAGCAGATAAGCGAATACGAAGAAGAAGGCCAGGTACAGCAACACGTAGGTACCGATGCGCTGATGCTGCAGCTTCACCGGGTTGGCCGAGTAGGCCAGGAAGGTCACCAGATTCTTGACCTTCTCGTCGAACTGCTCTTCGTTCAGCGTGCCGGTTTTCGGCAATACGGTCAGCTGATCGCAGGCTTCGTGAGTCAAAGCCGTGCCGGTCAGTGGATCGAATTGCTTCTTGCCGTCTTCGACGATTTGAACTTGTTTGCAGCCTACCACCTGACGACCTTGCAGGCCGACCAGAACGTTAGGCATACCGACGTTCGGGAATACCTTGTTGTTCACACCATAAGGACGCGACGGATCTTCGTAGAAAGACCGCAGGTAGCCGTACAGCCAGTCCGTACCGCGAACACGAGCCACCAGAGTCAGGTCGGGCGGAGCCGCACCGAACCAGTTCTTGGCATCGGCCGATTGCATGCCGATGTTCATGTGGTCACCGATTTTGGCACCGGTGAACACCAGGTTCTTGAGCATCAGATCATGGGGAATGCCCAGATCGTCGGCAACGCGCTCATAGCGCTGGAACTTGGCGCTGTGGCAGCCCATGCAGTAGTTGGCGAACGTACGCGCGCCATCCTGCATTGCGGCCTTGTCGGAAACGTCGATATCGACGCTTTCCAACGCAGGACCACCGTGCTCGGCCGCGAAGGACAAGACAGGCATGGCAGCAAGAATCAGTACAGCAAATAGCTTTTTCATCAGCCAGTCACCCTTTCCGGAACCGGTTTGGTCTTCTCGAGCCTGGTGTAGAACGGCATCAGAATGAAGTAGGCGAAGTACAGGAAGGTACATACCTGCGACAGCAGCGTACGACCCGGAGTCGGCGCCAGAACACCCAGCACACCCAGAATCACGAACGAGATGCAGAACACCCAGAGCCAGATCTTGCTCAGCCAGCCTTTGTAGCGCATGGATTTGACCGGACTGCGGTCAAGCCAGGGCAGGACGAACAGCACGGCGATCGCGCCACCCATGGCGATAACACCCATGAGCTTGTCCGGAATCGCCCGCAGGATCGCGTAGAACGGTGTGAAGTACCAGACCGGCGCAATGTGTTCCGGGGTCTTGAAGGCGTTCGCCACTTCAAAGTTCGGCTTCTCGAGGAAGTAGCCGCCCATTTCCGGGAAGAAGAACACGATCGAGCAGAAGATGAACAGGAACACCACCACGCCGACGATATCTTTCACGGTGTAGTACGGATGGAAAGGAATGCCATCCAGCGGTACGCCGTTTTCGTCTTTGTGTTTCTTGATGTCCACGCCGTCCGGGTTGTTCGAACCGACTTCGTGCAGCGCCAGGACGTGCAGCACCACCAGGCCGAGAATCACGATCGGCAAGGCGACTACGTGCAACGCGAAGAAGCGGTTCAGGGTAATACCCGAAATCAGGTAGTCACCACGAATCCACTGGGTCAGGTCGTCGCCAATGAGCGGGATCGCACCGAACAGCGAGATGATCACCTGGGCACCCCAGTAGGACATCTGGCCCCACGGCAGCAGGTAGCCCATGAAGGCTTCCGCCATCAGCGCCAGGTAGATCAGCATGCCGAACACCCACACCAGTTCGCGCGGCTTCTGATACGAACCGTAGAGCAAGCCACGGAACATGTGCAGATAGACCACCACGAAGAACGCCGAGGCGCCGGTGGAGTGCAGCAGACGCAGGATCGAGCCGTACTCGACGTCGCGCATGATGTATTCGACGGAAGCGAAAGCCTCCTCCGCCGACGGGGTGTAGCTCATGGTCAGCCAGACACCGGTAACGATCTGGTTAACCAGCACCAGCAGTGCCAGGGAGCCAAAGAAATAGAAGAAGTTGAAGTTCTTCGGGGCGTAGTACTTGCTGAGATGGTCTTCCCACATTTTGGTGGCGGGAAAGCGCGCATCAACCCAATCCATGAACTTGCTCATCACGCTTTCTCCGTATCGACGCCAACGACAATGACGTCGTCCGACTCATAGGAATGCGGGGGAACTGGCAGGTTCAAAGGCGCAGGTTGCGACTTGTAGACGCGGCCAGCCAGATCGTAGTGGGAACCGTGGCAAGGGCAGAAATAGCCCCCTACCCAGTCCGCGCCCAGATCCGCAGGCGCCACTTCTGGACGGAAGGTCGGCGAACAGCCCAGGTGTGTGCAAATTCCGATCAGCAGCAGAATTTCTGGTTTGATCGAACGCACTACCGGGTCGACATAAGTCGGTTGGTCCGAGTTCTTGGAGTCAGGGTCAGCAAGCTTCCCCTCGATCTTTTTAAGATTCCCCAGGATTTCCTCCGTACGGCGGACAATGAACACCGGCTGACCGCGCCACTCAGCAATCATCTGCTGACCTGGCTCAATCTTGCTGACATTCACTTTCACCGGTGCACCTGCGGCTTTCGCCTTGGCACTGGGAAACCATGACCCCACGAACGGGACCGCAGCCCCCACCGCTCCTGCAGCACCCACCACGGATGTGGCTGCTACCAAGAAGCGACGCCGGCCTGCATTCACGCCGTCATTGCTCATTCAGTCCTCTCCCATCAGCTTTGTGGCCTGTTAAATCAGGCATCTACTAAGTAAAAATCTGAACTTATAAAAATTTTGCCGAATGGTAATGAAAAGCCCCTATTCTGACAAGGTAATTACCAGCCCTCTCCAGCGCGAAGCCTTGTAACGCAAGGGGGCTGCGGATGTGGCAAGTTGTCACAGCTAAAACAGTCGCCCATAAAAAACGCCCAGCTCCGTGAGGAACTGGGCGCTTTTGAACGCAAAAGCGAATTAACGCTTCGAGTACTGCGGACGCTTACGCGCTTTACGCAGACCAACTTTCTTACGTTCAACTTCACGTGCATCACGAGTAACGAAGCCAGCTTTGCGCAGTGCACCGCGCAGAGTTTCGTCGTACTGCATCAGAGCGCGAGTGATACCGTGGCGGATTGCGCCAGCTTGACCACTTACACCACCACCGATCACGGTGACGTAGATGTCGAATTTCTCGACAGTCTCAGTCAATTCCAGCGGCTGGCGAACTACCATGCGGGCAGTTTCGCGACCGAAGAAATTTTCCAGGGTGCGGTTGTTGATGGAGATGTTACCAGTGCCCGGACGCAGGAAAACGCGTGCGGTTGCAGTCTTGCGACGGCCAGTGCCGTAATTTTGAGTCGCCGACATAATGAACTATTCCGTTAAAACTTCAGTTCTTGGGGCTGCTGAGCAGTATGAGGGTGTACAGCGCCCGCATAGACTTTCAGCTTACGGTACATGTCGCGACCCAGCGGGTTCTTAGGCAGCATGCCTTTAACCGCGGTCTCGATCACGCGTTCAGGAGCTTTGGCGATCAGCTTTTCGAAGTTGATCGACTTAATCCCGCCCGGGAAACCGGAGTGAGAGTAGTACATTTTGTCAGTGAACTTGGCGCCAGTGACACGTACTTGCTCAGCGTTGATCACGACGATGTAGTCACCGGTGTCAACGTGCGGAGTGTACTCAGGCTTGTGCTTGCCACGCAGGCGGCTCGCGATTTCGGTGGCCAGACGACCCAGGGTCTGACCAGCAGCGTCGACGATGAACCAGTCGCGCTTTACTGTTTCCGGTTTAGCAGTAAAAGTTTTCATTCTTTATAGCCTCAGGGGCCGCCCTGATAAATTAGACGGCGGATCTTACTGAATAGTGCGTACTTTGACAAGTCAAAGGCAGCCGGATACAGACGCTATCGGGGGCTCGGGTCAGCGCGTCCGTTCAACGGCAAGATTCTTCGGCAGGCGGCGCATCACTTCCACTGCAGAAAGAGGTGCGCAATTATGCAGATTGCGAAAAAATTTTCAACCTGCTTTTATGAATGTTTTGCCAAGGGAGCACCTGATGGACTATCGCCAGCTAGGCAGAACCGATCTGAACGTGAGCGCCATCTGCCTCGGGACCATGACCTGGGGCGAGCAAAACAGCGAGGCAGAGGCCTTTGCCCAGATCGAGCAGGCCAAGAGCGCCGGGATCAATTTCATCGACACCGCCGAAATGTATCCGGTGCCGCCCAAAGCCGAAACCTACGCCAGCACCGAACGCTACCTCGGAAACTGGTTCAAGACCCGCGGTGATCGCGCCGACTGGGTACTGGCGAGCAAGATCGCCGGCCCCGGCAACACCATCGATTATATTCGCGACGGCCAGCTCAAGCACAACCGCAAACACATCGTCGAGGCGCTGGACGCCAGCCTCAAACGCCTGCAGACCGACTGGATCGACCTGTACCAGCTGCACTGGCCGGAGCGCAGCACCAACTTCTTCGGCCAGCTCGGCTACACGCACAAGGCCGACGAGGATTTCACCCCACTGGAAGAAACCTTTGAAGCACTGGAGGAGCAGGTCAAGGCCGGCAAGATCCGCCATATCGGCCTGTCCAATGAAACCCCGTGGGGCACCATGAAGTTCCTCGCCCTGGCGCAAAGCCGTGGCTGGCCGCGGGCGGTGTCGATCCAGAACCCCTACAACCTGCTCAACCGCAGCTTCGAAGTCGGCCTGGCGGAAATTGCCATCCGCGAACAGTGCGGCCTGCTGGCTTATTCGCCGCTGGCGTTCGGTTTTCTCTCCGGCAAGTACGAAGGTGGGGCCCGCCCGGCCAAAGGCCGCCTGAGCCTCTACAGCCGCTTCAGCCGCTATTTCAACCCACAGTCCGAAGCTGCTTGCAGCCGTTATGTGGCACTGGCTCGGGAACATGGCCTGGACCCGGCACAAATGGCGCTGGCATTCGTTACGCAACAGCCGTTCGTGACCAGCAACATCATTGGCGCCACCACCCTGGAGCAGCTGGAGAGCAACCTTGCCAGCTTCGATTTGAAATTGTCGGATGAAGTGCTGGCGGGGATCGAGGCGATTCACAAGGATCATCCGAACCCGGCGCCGTAATTTTCGTCGCTCCCGAAAAGATCGCAGCCTGCGGCAGCTCCTACGGGATCGAGGTAAACCGTTTGTTCCCGGTTGCACCCGATCCTTGTAGGAGCTGCCGCAGGCTGCGATCTTTTTTCAGGCACCGCAGATTGATCAAAGCGACCGCGCAATAATCTCCTTCATGATCTCATTGGTTCCCGCATAGATCCGCTGCACCCGCGCATCCGCCCAGGCGCGGGCGATCGGGTATTCCCACATGAAGCCGTAACCGCCATGCAACTGCACGCACTCGTCGAGCACCTTGCATTGCAGGTCGGTGCCCCAATACTTGGCCATTGCCGCCGTTGGCACGTCCAGCTTGCCTTGCAGATGCAACTCCAGGCAGCGATCGACAAACACCCGACCGATCTGGATCTCGGTGGCCATCTCGGCCAGTTTGAAGCGGGTGTTCTGGAAGTCGGCGATCGCCTTGCCGAACGCCTTGCGTTCACGGGTGTAGTCCAGCGTCCACTGCAATGCCGCCTCGGCCGACGCCAGGCCGCCTATGGCGACCGTCAGGCGCTCCTGAGGCAACTCCTGCATCAGATAGGCAAAGCCCATCCCGGCCTGCCCCAGCAGGTTCTCCTTGGGCACACGGACGTCCTGGAAGAACAGCTCGGAAGTGTCCTGGGCCTTCATCCCGACCTTTTCCAGGCGCTTGCCCTTGGCGAAGCCCGGCGTATCCGCTTCCACCAGGAACAGGCTGGTGCCCTTGGCGCCGGCTTTCGGGTCGGTCTTGGCCACGACAATCACCAGATCGGCGAGAAAACCGTTGGTAATGAAGGTTTTCGAGCCATTGATCACGTACTCGTCCCCGTCCAGCACCGCCGTGGTTTTCACCCCTTGCAGGTCGGAACCGGCGCCCGGCTCGGTCATCGCGATGGCCGTGACCATCTCGCCCGAGACCAGCTTCGGCAGGTACTTGTGCTTCAGCGCTTCACTGCCGTAATGCAGGATGTACGGCGCGACGATGTCCGAGTGCAGCGAAAAACCGATGCCGGTCAAGCCGAGACGCCCGACCTCCTCGATCACCACCGCGCTGTAGAGAAAATCTGCCCCGAGGCCACCGTATTCTTCCGGCAGATGCGAGCAGAGCATCCCCGCCTCCCCCGCCTTGTTCCACAGTTTGCGGTCGATGTAGCCCTGTTTTTCCCATTGCCCATGGAACGGCACGGCCTCTTTTTCGAGGAACGTGCGCACGCTGTCGCGAAACAGTTCGTGCTCGGAGCTGAACAAGGTTCTGGGGATCATCGGGGCACCTGTAATTATTGTTAGTCGGGATTGACTCACAGAGCCTAAGCCTGCGATCCGATACAGGACACTGGACACATGCGACAAAAAATAAGACGATCCAGCCGTTTGGTGACCACTTTCCCCTATAAGAATAATTGAATTTATGTCTATCCAGCTCTCCACGCCTCTGCGGCGCGTCAGCATCCTGGCTATCGACCGGGTTTTCGCTTCCACCCTGATGCAGGCCAAGGATTTCTTCCATCTGGCCAGCCTGCGTTATGGCAAACAACTCGGTCACGGCCTGACTCCGGCCTTCGAAACCCGCCTGGTCAGCCCTGATGGCCAATCGGTGTGCAGCTTCAGTGACGTGATCCTGCCGGTGGATGGCGGCCTGGAAAACACCGACGTGATCATCCTCCCGGCCTTCTGGGACGATTTCGAAACCCTCTGCCAGCGCTACCCACAAGTATTGCCATGGCTGCGCGAGCAACATAAACGCGGCGCGGTGCTCTGCGGCGAAGCCACCGGGGTGTTCTGGCTCGCCGAAGCCGGTTTGCTCGACGGCAAGGAAGCGACCACCTACTGGCGTTTCTTCAATGCCTTCAGCGAACGCTTCCCCAAGGTCCAGCTCAATCAGGACAAACACCTGACTGACGCCGACAATCTGTACTGCGCCGGCGGCACCACCTCGGCCTGCGACCTCTACATCTACCTGATCGAGCGTTTCTGCGGCGCCAACGTCGCCCAGGCCGTGGCCCGCGACATTCTCTACGAAGTGCAGCGCAACTATTCGCCAGGCCGGATCGGCTTCGGCGGGCAGAAACTGCATCAGGACGTGATCATCCTGCAGATCCAGCACTGGCTCGAAGAACACTTCGCCGACAAATTCCGCTTCGAAGACGTCGCCCGCGAACACGGCATGAGCATCCGCAACTTCATGCGCCGCTTCCAGACCGCCACCGGCGACAAGCCGCTGCATTACCTGCAACGCCTGCGCATCGAAACTGCCAAGGGCCTGCTTTCCGCCAGCCGCAAAAGCATCAAGACCATCAGCTATGAAGTCGGCTACGACGATGCGAGCTTCTTCGCCCGACTGTTCCGCCAGCACACCGAACTGTCACCGAATCAGTATCGGCAGCAGTTTCAGCAGGCGGCGTAGGAAAGCGCGATCGCACCCACGCTTCTTCGGTGTAGAGGAGATCGCACCACCACGCTTCTTCGGCGCATAGGAGATCGATGAAGATCGCAGCCTGCGGCAGCTCCTACGCGGTGTACGGCATGACCCTGTAGGAGCTGCCGCAGGCTGCGATCTTTTGATCTTCAGCACAAAAAAGGGCCTGCAATGCAGACCCTTTTTATTTTCCGAAATGTCCTACGGCTTGTGCGCCCGCGACAGGAATTCGTGGGACTGCATTTCCAGCAGACGGCTGAGGGTGCGCTGGAATTCGAAGTTCAGGCGACCGCCGGTGTAGAGGTCTTTGAGCTCGACTTCAGCGGAGATGATCAGCTTGACATTGCGGTCGTAGAACTCGTCGACCATGTTGATGAAACGTCGGGCAATGTCGTCGGTGGTGACGCTCATTTGCTCGACGCCACTGATCAACACAGCATGGAAGATTTTGCCGAGTTCGATGTAGTCATTCTGGCTGCGTGGACCGTCGCAGAGTTCGCGGAAGTCAAACCAGGCCACGTCTTCGCAGGTGCGCAAGGCACGGATTTCGCGGTTTTCGATCATCAGCACATCGTTTTCGACAGCCAGAGTGCAATCCGGCGTCAGGGCACTGAAGCTTTTACGCAGGCTTTCGTTGGCCTCAGCGTCCAGCGGGAAGTGGAACAGTTCGGCCTGCTCGAGGTGACGCAGACGATAATCCACGCCGCTGTCGACGTTGACGATGTCGGTGTTCTGCTTGATCAGGGCGATAGCCGGCAAGAAGCGCGCACGTTGCAGGCCATCCTTGTACAGGCCGTCCGGGACGATGTTCGAGGTGGCGACCAGGGTCACGCCATTCTTGAACAGCTCTTCCATCAGCGTGCCGAGGATCATCGCGTCGGTAATATCGGACACGAAGAATTCATCGAAACAGATCACCCGCGCTTCATCGGAGAAACGCTTGGCGATGATGGTCAGCGGGTTTTTCTCGCCTGGCAGGGTCTTCATCTCTTCGTGCACGCGCTTCATGAAGCGGTGGAAGTGAGTACGGACTTTTTTCTTGAACGGCAGGGCTTCGAAGAAGGTATCGACCAGGTAGGTCTTGCCGCGGCCAACGCCGCCCCAGAAGTACAGACCCTTGACCGGTGCCTGGTCTTTCTTGCCAAACAGTTTGCCGAACAGGCCCGGCTTGCTCTGCGAGGCGGCGACCAGATCGTCGTACAAGCGCTGCAAATGACGCACCGCAGTTTCCTGGGCGGCGTCATGGAAGAATTCCGGGCGTTTCAAATCAGCTTGATATCGTTCTAGGGGCGTCATAATTCGCTGGCAAGGACAACAAAAACGGGCCGTCACTGTAGCGACGGCCCTGGAGAATGGCAATCAACCCTTAGTCGGGCTGGCCCCTGATTAGTCCTGGGAAGGACTCAGAGCGATCCGCAAAGCCTCGATGGCGGCATCACGCGCAGCACTGTCGGCGAATGTCGGGCTGTCCGCCACGCATTCACCTTCCAGCCAGACGCTGAAGCTCAGGTCTTCGCTGCGCAGATCCAGGTCTTGCCCGGCTTGCAGTTGCTTGGTCACCGCGCCAGCGGTTTTACCGTCGGCGAAGTTGCGCGACAGCAGCAATTGCTCGCCATCAGCCGCCAGCAGCCGGAAGCGGAAACTGCCGTCATCTTCACGGAAGCTGACGAAGCGCGCGGCTTTTGCGGCTTTCTTTTTGCTGGCCGTGGTGGTTTGCGCCTGATTGACGAAAGAACGCAGGCCGACCGCTTCACGCAGTTCGCCAAGGAACGGTGTGGCGACACTGCGGGCTTTCTTCGCGCCGATCTGAAGGATGTCTTCCAGGTCCGCCGGACGTTCGAGCAACAGGTGATAACGCTCGCGGGACTCGCCCAGCTCGTTGTCCAGCAGCTTGAACAAACGACTTTTGGCTTCGCCCCAGCCCAGCCCCTGCAACAGTTCGCTGCGGAATTCGTCAGCCTGTGCCGGCGTGGCGAAGGCCTGGAACAAGGTGAACAGGTGAGAATTGTCCGGATCCTTGGCTTCGCCAGGAGCGCGGGAGTCGGTAACGATCCGCGAGATGGCGTCTTTCATTTCCTTGGCGCTGCTGAACAACGGAATGGTGTTGTCGTAGCTTTTCGACATCTTCCGGCCGTCAAGACCTGGCAGCGTGGCCACGCCCTCTTCGATCACTGCTTCGGGCATGGTGAAGAATTCTTTGCCCTGGCCGAACAGGTGGTTGAAACGCTGGCCGATGTCGCGGGCCATTTCCACATGCTGGATCTGATCGCGACCGACCGGCACCTTGTGCGCGTTGAACATCAGAATGTCCGCGGCCATCAGCACCGGGTAGCTGTACAGGCCCATGGTGATGCCGGCGTCCGGGTCTTCACCGGTCTCGACGTTTTTGTCCACCGAGGCCTTGTAGGCGTGGGCACGGTTGAGCAGGCCCTTGGCCGCTACGCAGGTCAGCAGCCAGGTCAGCTCAGGGATTTCCGGGATATCGGACTGGCGATAGAACGTCACCCGATTCACATCCAGACCACCGGCCAGCCAGGTCGCGGCGATTTCCAGACGCGAGCGCTGGATGCGCAGCGGGTCATCGCACTTGATCAGGGCGTGGTAGTCGGCCAGGAAGTAGAACGAATCGGCGTTGCTGTCACGGCTGGCAAGGATCGCCGGACGGATAGCCCCGGCATAGTTGCCCAGGTGCGGCGTGCCGGTGGTGGTGATGCCGGTGAGAATTCGCGTACGAGTAGTCATGGGTAATCGCTTATCAGACTGCAATCAATTCGAAAGGCGCGGCAGGATCAGATCTTTGAGATCCGTCAGCTTGCCGTGAAAAAAGTGTCCGCATTCTGCCACTTTCAGCAGCTCATGGGGGCGATCAAGGGCTGCTGACCACTCGTAGACCAGTTGCGGATCGATCACTTCGTCGGTTTCTGGCTGAATCAGGGTCAGCGGGCAGTGTTGCGGCAACTGATCCTGATCGCCCAGACGCATCACCGCAGGCGCGATCATGAATAAGTGAGCAAGTGTTTCGCCCTTGGCTTCGAGGCGACCGCCAAGGCTGGCCGCAATGAAACCACCAAAGGAGAAACCACACAGGGTCATTGGCAAGTCAGGGTGTCTGGCTCGCAACCATTGGGCCACAGCCTGCGCATCATCGACTTCACCGGCGCTCATGTCATGGCTGCCGGCGCTGGCGCCAACCCCGCGATAATTGAAGCGCAAGGTGATCAGGCCGGCATCCCGCGCTGTGCGCTGAAGGGTCGACACGACTTTATTGAGCATGGTCCCACCCTGCACCGGATTGGGGTGGCAGATCAGCGCCAGGCCACGGGCGTCGGGCTGATCCAGGTACAAGGCTTCCAATTGGCCAACCGGGCCATCGATAAATACAGGGGTTTCGCGCATAAGCAAGGAAGGAACTCCGTGACCTCGAATTGGGTCGACTCGTCTAGCTAAAAGTCTGCGCCTGGCATGATTGCGATCTCGTCGCGGTATACAGCGCAGGTCCGAGCCGTTAACGTAAAGCAAAGCCGTTTATAGAGGAAGGACTCGTGGAACACTCGCTCTTAGTTTGGCTGTTGCCGACTCTTGCCCTGGTTGCTGGTGTCGCCATTGGATTCCTGATCGCCCGGCTGCTGCCGAATGCCGCGCCTAACCGCACGCAACGTCAGCTGGATGATATTCAGGAACGTTTTGACAGTTATCAGAATGAAGTGGTCACCCATTTCAACAGCACTGCGTCTTTGGTGCACAAGCTCACTCAAAGCTATCAGGATGTGCAAGATCATCTCGCCGAGGGCGCCAATCGTCTGGCCCTGGACGAACTGACTCGCCAACGCCTGCTGGCTGCACTGCACGCCGATTCCGTGCAGGCTCCACGGGAACGCCTGACGCCACCGCGCAGTCAGGAAGCGCCGAAAGATTACGCGCCAAAAACGCCGAATGCTCCCGGCATGCTCGATGAGCATTATGGTCTGAAGAAATAACCGGACTTTTCGAGCGACACTAAAAAGCCCGGCCGATCATTGATCGGCCGGGCTTTTTTACGCCAGTAGCCGAGGCGGGCTTACTGGTACTGCTGCCCGGGAATCGGCTTGAGATTGACCTCGACCCGACGGTTCTGCGCACGACCATTGACGTCGCCGTTGCTGGCGACCGGATTGTCCGGGCCGGCACCGCGGGAAGTCAGGTTGGCACCGCTGACGCCTTGGGAGGTCAAGTAGGTCGCGACGCTTTGAGCGCGACGCTGGGACAGGTCCATGTTGTGCTGACGGCTGCCGGTGCTGTCGGTGTAGCCGACGATTTCAATCTGGTTCTGGTTGAACTCCTTGAGGGAGCCCGCCAGGTTGTTCAACGGCTGATAAAAGCCTGAGGCGATGTTCGCCGAATCGGTGGCGAAGGTGATGTTGCCCGGCATGATCAGCTTGATCTGATCGCCCTCACGCTGCACTTCGACCCCGGTATTGGCCATGCTCGCACGCAGTTTCTTTTCCTGCTGATCGGCGTAGTAGCCATAACCGGCGGCGGAAGCACCGACCACTGCGGCGCCAATCAGCGCACCCTTGCCACGGTTGTTGTGGTCGATAGCGGCACCGGCCAGCGCCCCGGCCAAAGCACCCAGCCCACCGTACTTGGCGGTCTTGCTCATGCCCGTGGAGCTGTCGGCCTGACCCTGGTTGTCATACGGGTTAGGCGAAGCGCAGCCAGACAGCAAAGCCACGGCAGTAGCGACAATAATCAAACGACGCGAGGTGAACATGGAAAGCTCCTGTTTTTTTTGCATTCTGAGGTGCAGCGGACGTTGGCAATAGACTTTAGCTGGCGTTGGAACACGACGGACGGCAAAAATTCCATCAACTCGTCCAGGCAAATCAATCAGGCCCGTACAAAAGGGTTTTCGCGCATTTCATCGCCCAGACGGGTGTCGGGGCCATGCCCGGTGATCACGGTTGCGTCTTCATCGAGGGTGTACAGACGCTGTTTTATCGAGCGCACGATCGTCGCCTGGTCGCCGCCCCACAAATCCGTGCGCCCTACCCCGCGACGAAACAGTGTGTCACCGGCAATCAGCAGCTTGGCATCGGAAAACCAGAAGCTCATAGACCCTGGAGTATGACCGGGTGTGTGCAACGCCACGCCACAGCCGCAGGCCAACTCTTCGTCATCGGCCAACCAGCGATCCGGAGGCGGCACGGGTGTATAGGGCACGCCGAACATACTGCATTGCATCTCCAGGTTGTCCCAGAGGAACTGATCCTCTTTATGCAGATGCAGCGTGGCGCCGGTTTTTTCCTTCAACAGGCCAGACGCGAGGAAGTGATCCAGATGGGCGTGGGTGTGAATGATGCTCACCACCTTCAGGCCCAAGGCATCGAGCCGCGCCAGGATCAACTCATGATTGCCACCAGGATCGACGACGATGGCCTTTTTTGTGATCGGGTCGCCGATGATCGTGCAGTTGCACTGCAAAGGGCCGACGGGGAAAGTTTCGCGGATAAGGGCGGGTTTGGCAGCGTCCATGGGTGTTCCTGGAAAAAATGGATCGCCTATTCTGGCACAGCCCACCGGTATCGCCGATGCCGGGGCCGTTACAATTTCCTCAGCGGCGACGCTGCCTGATTGCAGAATCGACCTACACCAGACAAAGAAACGTCTGATTTATCTCCCGCATCGCCTTACCTAGCGTGTTCGTCCCTGCAGATAAAACAAGGACATAGACCGCATGAGGCGCTATCACATCACCGTCGGGGCTAAAACCACCGTCGACGGCACCGTGCGCACCGGCTGGGAGTACAGCACGATCAATGGCCTGGCCATGGCCCGCGAAGGCGACGAGGTCGATTGCCCGGAATGCAACAGCACCGGGGAGATTGTCTGCGACGGCCCGCGCCTGGTCGACCTGCTGGAGGGACGCCACGCCGCCCTGGACGGCGACCTCTGCCGTTGCAAGTGCGATCCGCCGCCGCGCCTGATGGCCAACCAGACCCTCAAG
>NZ_CABVHQ010000013.1 GCF_902497895.1 Pseudomonas fluorescens | reverse complement strand
CAGCCTGCGGCAGCTCCTACAAGGGGATTGTGTGCACCCATCCCATTGCGGGTGCACGCGATTGGCGTAGGAGCTGCCGATAGGCTGCGATCTTTTGGGGCCGCCGCAAATGCAGGATCAAAAGATCGCAGCCTGCGGCAGCTCCTACAAGGGGATTGTGTGCACCCATCCCATTGCGGGTGCACGCGATTGGCGTAGGAGCTGCCGATAGACTGCGACCTTTTGGGGCCGCCGCAAATGCAGGATCAAAAGATCGCAGCCTGCGGCAGCTCCTACAAGGGGGATTGTGTGCACCCATCCCATTGCGGGTGCACGCGGTCGCAGGCGGCGAGTTTTTCGGGGTCAATTCAGCGCCGGGTCTCCGGGGTTCAGTTGCTTCCAGCCTTGCAGCAACACCTGGGCCTTGGGTTCCTGGCCGTTGTCCAGGTAGTACTGGATCAATGACAGGCGCGCATTGCGGTTGGCCGGCTGCAGCTTGAGGATTTTTTCCAGCTGTGCGCAGGCTTCGTCGATTTGTCCGCTGTCGTGCAGGGCGACTGCCAGTACGTAACCATATTGGGCGTTCTGCGGTTCAAGGCGGGCGGCGTAGCGCAGGGCGGGCATGGCCTGGGCGGTTTTGCCTGCGCGGACCAGCGCCAGCCCCTGGGTGTGTTGCAGCAGCGCTGCATCAGGGTGTTCGCCCAGGGCTTTGGCCAGCAGGTCCTGAGCTTCTTTGCTGCGGCCACTGGTCTCCAGCCATTGCACCAGGGTCACCAGTGCCGGCAAGAAGTCCGGGTCGCGCAGCAGCGCCGCGCGTAATTGCGCTTCGACCTTGGCGCTGCGGCCACTGGCTTGATAGAGCATTGCCAGATTGAGGTTGGCTTCGGCCCGTTCGAGCAGGCTCAATTGCACGGCTTCGTATTCAGCGATGGCCGCATCCCAGGTGGTCTGAGCACTGCCCAAACCGCTGCTAGCGGCGCTCAACAGGTCGCGGGCGGCGGCGATGCGCACGGCGCGGACCGGGTCATTGAGCAGCGGTGCCAGCAGTGGCGCGCGTTCTGCAGGAGGAAGGAAAGCGCTGATCGCCCGAACAGCGCTCTCACGGACCTGCGGCGCCACGTTGCGCAAATCCTGGGTGGCCAGTTTCAGCGCTTGTTCGCTCGGATACAGCGGCAACTCGGCCAGCAGCGTTGCGCGCTGAATCGCGGGCAGGTTGTTGCGCTGCAATTGCTCATACAAGACTTGCGCCGCCCCGGCCTGCCCCCCGCGAATCAGCCCCAGGCTTTCGTCGTAGCGCGGCGCCCGGGCGATCGGGTTGCTGGCCCAGCGTTTGAATTGCTCGGTGATCCCATCGCCGGCCTTGCCTTGATGGCAGGTCAGGCAGGCGTCCGGAGTGCCGAGTTTTTTCGCCCGCTCGGGATTGGGGATGCTGAAGCTGTGGTCATGCCTGAAGTCATTGCCCATGTAGAACTTGCCGGGCATATGGCAATCCACGCACTGGGAGCCCGGTTGGCCGGCCTGGTGCCGATGGTGCTCGGGGGCGTCATAGTTCTTCGCTTGCAGGCCTTTGCCGTCGACTGCCTCCACCGAGGTTTTGCCGGCAGTATTGTGGCATTGCAGGCAGACGCCGTTACCTGGGGCCTTCAGTGCGGTGCTGTGGGGGTTGTGGCAGTTGCTGCAACGCACCCCCTTGTCGAACATTTTGCTTTGCGCGAAGGAGCCGTGTTCGAACACTTCATCCTTGATCTTGCCGTCCAGCGCATACAGTTCGCGGGTCAGCACACTGGGCAGATAGTCATCCATCAAGCGTTTGCCGACGGTATAACCGTCAGCCAGCGGCGCGCGACGGGCATGACAGCGGGCACAGGTTTCGATCTCGGTGGTGGCGTCCTTGGCTTTGAGATCAACGGCAAACCCGGCATGGATCAGGTCGACTTTTTTCGCCGTCCATTTGATATGGTTGGACGCCGGGCCGTGGCAGGCCTGACAGCCGACGCCGAGGCTGTTCCATTGGCTGGCGAAGCTGTTGTTGGCGGCGTCAAAGTTGCGCTGGTAACCGGTGGTATGGCACTCGACGCACATGAAATTGGCGTTCTGGCTGGGTTTGCTCCAGTGCAGCGGGTTCTTGAAATTCACGCCTTGGCCGGGATACAGGTGAAACCAACGATGTTTTTCGGTATCCCAGGCCACGCCCAAGGCTTGCAAGCGACCCTCGCCGACTTCGATCAGGTATTGCTGCAACGGCGCGATGCCGAAGGTGTAGGCGACTTTGAAGTCGGCATTCTTGCCGTCGGCACCGGCGGTGTTGACCCAGAAACTGTCATCTTTACGGAAGAAATGGCTGGACTCATTCTCGTTCTTGAAGGCCACGCCATTGAAATTGGCCAGCACGGTGTCCCCGTTGGCAGTCTGCATCGCCAACTGATGGTGGGAGCCTTGCCAGGCTTTTACCTGAGCGCTGTGGCAACCCTGGCATTGCTGCTCATCGACCATGCTAGCCGGTGGCGCAGGTGCGCCTGTTGGCTTTACGGGCTGCACCGCCGGCGCGCTGACAGGGGTATAGGCCAGCGGCATCGGTTTGCTGTTATGCAGAAAAAGCCATAGCCCTGCGGCGACCAGCAGCAATACGGCGGTAAGGGTGGGGAACAGATAGCGGGTAACGAGAGTAAGACGCGAATCAGGTCGGGGTGTTGCAGCTTTGTTTTTATACGTCGGCATTACGACTTCCATAGTCCGGATGCGTTGACCCGTAAGGTGCGCCTTTAAATTCTTTGCAGCTTTGCTGCATGGCGGGTGCCTGTCAAACGACCTTGGTGAAATTGCCCACAGCCATCGATGAATATTCGGCTTTTGTAATAACAATTTCCTCAGTTTTGGCTATACCTAACTTCGGTACCCACTAGCGTTGCCGGCCATATGACAGGAGTTACAGAATGAAGCTTGCGCTAATGATGAGCACGCTGTGCATTGCCTCTATCGGGGTAGTGGGCTGTTCCAGCAAAGTGCCCCAGCCTGACGAATATTCGGGGTTTCTCAAGGACTACAGTCAGCTCAGAGAGGAAAAGTCCCCTTCAGGGGTTGCGGTGATGCGCTGGATCGATCCAAAACTCAACCTTAACCAATACACCAGCGTCTACATCGAGCCGAGTCAGTTCTATCCCAAACCCCAGCCGACCGTGAAAATCCCGCAAAGCACCTTGTCCGGGATTACCAGCTATTACGATCAGGCGCTCAAACGTGAGATCAGCAAATCGTTGCCCCTGGCCAGCCGCCCCGGCCCGGGTGTGTTGGTGATGCGCGCGGCGATCACCGGCGTCAGCAGTAAAACCCAAGGTCTCAAACCCTATGAAGTGATCCCGATTGCCTTGGTGGCCGCCGCGGTCAGCACGGCCACCGGCATTCGTGACCAGGAAACCGATCTGGCTACCGAAGCGGTGTTTCTTGATGGCGGAAACAACAAGGTCGTAGCGCAGGTCGTTCGCAAAGGCAGCGGTAAACCGCTGGCAAGCGAATCGCAGGTGATGAAGGCCGACGATGTGAAAAATGTCATCGATGGTTGGGCGGCGGATCTGCATCAGTCGTATTTGAAGCTGAAGGCCAAGTAGGGCCGTTAGCTACTTGCTGAGTTGGAAACCCCATCGCGAGCAGGCTCGCTCCCACAGAGTTTTGTGTCAGCCTCAATCCTGGGGCTGACGACCAGGATCAATTCAGGGTTCTGTGTCAGGCCCAATCCTGGGGCTGACCAGGATCAACTGTGGGAGCGAGCTTGCTCGCGATGGCGATCTATCGGTCAACAAAACAACTGACGGATTCAACCTTACTCCCCGACAAACCACCGGTAATACGGATTCCCCCTATCCTCACGCATGGTCACCGTCGGAGTCGCCGAAGGCCTGCAACGGGCATCGACCGATGATCGCGTCGATGCTTTGCGGCTTGCCCGGGCCGTCGTTGGTGTGGGCCAGCTTGGCGGTGCGCAGGATCGACGGTTCACCGTCCTTGATCTGGAACTGGATGACAAAGCTGCTGACGAAGTAGGTCTTGAAGTCCTGGCTGCGCAGGTAGTCGAGCATCTCCAGCATCGGCTGATAGATCATCTCGGTGTAGGGTCTGCCGGTTTTCGGATGACGAGCCTGGCTCAACCAGGTTTTCGTGTTGTCCATAAAGGCTTCGGTTGTGATCCCGGTTTGGGTCGCGCCGACGATCTTCAGCAAGCCGTCCACCGGGAAGCCATAGAGGTAGGCCTCTTTGGCCATTCCCCGCGCTTCCTCCGGTGTCGCCGTGAAGTCCGCCCAGGTGCTGCTACTCAGCAGCAGCGAAAGACCGGCGAATAACAGGCGCGGCGCTTTTTCAATAATCATGTTGCGTCCTTTCAATGAGTCCTTTGGGCGTCATTCCACGGCGCTGATGTCGTCGAGCTTCCAATTCTTGGCGAAACAGGCTTCGGTCGGGCGTAGATCCGCAAGTCACTGAACCCGTCTGTCGAGCACCATCAGCTCGCCGCTCAGGGCTGCGGTTTTGTCTTGAAACTCAACCTGTTATCGGGCGCAGGACGCCAGTGGGTCTGGAGGCGTTGCCAGCGACTGGGCCTGGGTCTGAGCACCCACACCACAACTGGCGAACAGTACAAACAGGCTGAAACCGGCGGCGCGCAGCAAACTATTCATAGCGTTTTCCTTATTTTCCGAAGGTGACGTCAAGTCCGGCAAACAGCGTGAATTGCGGCTGACCCTCGCCTTTGCGTTCCACTGTCCATTGCGGCTCGATGAAGGCGTTGAGAATATTGTCGCGGTCCCTCCAGACCTTGCCGGCACCGAAACCCAGGGGGATGTAGTGAGTGTCGTTTTTCAGGTCGAAGGTCCAGGTACCGGTGGAACGCAGGTACCAGCCCTGGTCCAGGTTGTGAATGATGAATGGCTGCAGGGTCGCCGTTTCAACATCCTGGCGGTCGCTATCGCCGGCAAATGAGCGTTGGTACTGCACCTGCGCACCGAGCAGGCCGCGGGGCGAGGAGTCGATGGCGATCGCCGCCAGGCCGGCCTGCCATTTACCGGTCCCGAGTTCGTCCTGGTCGGCGATCGGCAGGGTGATCTGCGGGCCGATGCCCAGTTGCACGCCATCGGTCTTGAGCAGGAAAATATCGAGCAGGTTCAGATCACCTTCGCCGGTGCTGTAGCCCCCATGGGGATCAGGGTGGGTGCTGATCGGGGCAGTGGCGCGCAGCAACTGCGGGACCCCGATGTAATCATTGGGCGCAATCGGCAGGGTGCCGCGCACTACCAGATCATTGGTGTGGATGTTGGTGTCGTAGAATCTCGGCGTGTAGTAGTCCTGCAGGTTCATTCCCTGCGCGAAGTTCAGCGGGTTGTTGCTTTTATTGACGGTCTCGGCATTTTCGGCCATGGCACAAAACGCAGGCGACAAGGTAGCGGCCAATAGCATGGCGGGTGCGTAGTGATTTATCGTCATGATTCCCCGGTTCCTTCCTGCTCAGCGGACGACTCGGCGCAGGGTGGCCGATTGGTATGACTGTTCGCAGGGGCAAGCCTGTAGGACGCTTCAGATTAAGCTAGCAGGGAACGGCGGGTTAGCCAGTGGGAAGGGATGGCTCGTTGATTTTTGTGCACGGCTTCGTGGGATGTGGGTTCCCCTCGTAGCAGCTGCCGAAGGCTGCGTTCGGCCGCGCAGCGGTCGTAAACCGGCGAACGCATTTTCCCGGAAAAATATGCGGTCTATCCGATTGCGATTGCTGCGCAATCGAACGCAGGCTTCGGCAGCTGCTACGGAACCCATTGCTCGCCCTGCAAGGGAACGAGCGGTACGTTTCTGTTTTTACGAAGCGGGCTCAGTGTTCCAGAGTGCATGTCGGCGGATGTATTTAGCCCGTTTAATCAAAGCTTCGCCTGCCAACTGCTGCATTATGGCTTTATAAGTTGGAGAAACGGTTTTGCCGGCCTCGTAGAGGGCAAAGCTTATTGTGTCGCTATAAAAATCTGTGCGTAAATATTCTTGTCCGGATGCGTTGATTGCAGTGATCGGCTCTTTAGGGTTGGGTATGCCAGCACTATTAACAGGCATATTGCTGTTTCGCAGTTTATAGTAATTCTGGATGGCGGCAGTAGGGTCAGTTGTTATTTCGAGAGGTTGGATTGTGCCTTTTGTTAGCGCACGCTCCAATGTTTCGCTCTCATCTAACATTGTAGGAAGAGCCTTTATTTTGTCTTTGGCGATTTTTACATTGTCCACCAAGTTGCCTGTAGCGACATTTTTTGTCGTTGCTTTGGATATTTTCGCTTGATCTAATCCGGCGATTCCTTTTTTTATATAATATTTTTTTAAAAATATTGCTAAAGGCATGTGCCCCGTCGGATCGCTCTGGTTTATCGGATCCCCTAGACAGTATGCATACGGATTCACGCCCCCTTTCCCAAATGGACTTAAACTGTCCGGACTGTTGAAGCGCATCAACACCGGATTGAACGCTCGATAGCCATTGCCCAATAAATAATGCCCAGTCACCGGATCCCGTCGTTCGCCGTTGAATCCCAGCAGGCTCAGCAACCCGTTTTCGGCGGGGCGATGGCCATAGGGGGAATAGGCGATGGGTTGGGGCGGACTCGTACTGAGTGTCTGCAGCACCGAACGCTGCTGATCGGTGGCCAGCAATGTGGCCTCAAACGCATTGTCGCTGCGCCGTTGTTGCGCCAGGAGTTGGTCGTCGTGTTGGAAAATCGAGTGCTTTACCTGACCCTGAATTTCCGTAGCCAGGCGGCTTTTGCAGTAAAAGCGCTGAAGCTCGGCGGCCGACAATGGTGTAGTGGCGGTAAGCCGGTCCAGCGGGTCGTAGCGGTAGCGGCAGAGTACGATTTCGCGGCGGGAAGACATCGGACGAACTCCTGGGTCCTTTGGGGCAGGATGATCAGGTTCGTCGTTGCTGCCGAGGCTGTCTACTAGCAGAACTGCTAGGCAGCGGCGGTTGGGGGGCGATCCGGGAGCGCTGAATTAACCATTAGAACGCGTTTCGTTTGGCGGTGTTGCAGATCAAAAGATCGCAGCCTGCGGCAGCTCCTACAGTTGTGCGGGGTTGATCGCATTATCGTGGTGAATGTGGGGTTGCTTTGGTGCGGGTCGGCGGATAATCTTTGTGGGTCGCTGCAAAATCAGCGATCGGGTTTGGTCACCCGTTTAATGTCAGGCGCACGAGCGCCAACCTCAGCATGTCGGGCGCTTTTTTTGTGCTTGTTAAATGCTTTGCGGTGAGCTGTGCGCGGGGCACTTTCGAGTGCGCCGGGTGCCTGACTTCCCGGTTGACCAACCTGCGTACAGCCCACCACCTATCGTTTGGTCACGATGTTGGTGAGCTCCTTTAATGTCAGGAGAATCACTCAATGGTCAAAGTCACCCCCGATCCACCTGAAACCGAAAACGGTTTCTACGAATCCCTCGATTCCAGCAGGCTCCACGAGGCCGCGCAGCGAGCCCTCGATCACTGCCTGCCACCAGCCTCCGACAAGTCCAGGCACGCTGACGCCCGTCCTGTGAACATCTTCGCCGTCGTCCCCGGTCTCAACACCGAAACTTTGCTGGCCAATGCCTGTGAAACGCTTGCCAGCGCCAATGTCCTCGCCAGCGATCTGGCTTTCGATGTCGAAGGCTCATGCCGCAATGTCGCGCTAGCGATTCAGCAGATGATCGAGTTGAGCCAGTTGTTGGTGAATGAGGCGCTGGAGCAGGTGGCTCCGGCAGGTTGACCGCGTGATCGTTCATCGCGGGCAAACCGTAGCAGCTGCCGAGCCTGCGAGGCTGCGTTCGGCTGCGCAGCAGTCGTAAATCCTGCTTTCGCGGGTTTTCTGGAATACCGCAGCGCCTGATTTTACGACTGCTGCGCAGCCGAACGCAGCCTCGCAAGCTCGTCAGCTGCTACGGTTCGCCTGACGTCCTTGTCAGACATTTCAAGTCACGGATTCGGAGTCGTTTGGCAGCATTGCGGGATAGGCTCAAAGGCACTTTCGTGTTTAACTTTGGCTCCTCGCAACACCCTACGACCACTCTGCTTAAAAGGACTCCGTTCATGGCTCAAGTCACTCTTAAAGGCAACCCGGTTCAAGTCAACGGCGAACTGCCGCAAGTCGGTTCCAAGGCGCCAGCCTTCTCCCTGGTGGCGGGCAATCTGTCCGACGTTACCCTGGCGAGCCTGGCCGGCAAGCGCAAAGTGCTGAACATTTTCCCAAGCGTCGACACCCCGACCTGCGCCACCTCGGTGCGCACGTTCAATGCCCAGGCCAATGACGTCGCCAACACTGTGGTGCTGTGCATCTCGGCTGACCTGCCGTTCGCCCAGGCTCGTTTCTGCGGCGCCGAAGGCCTGGAAAACGTCCAGAACCTGTCCACCCTGCGTGGCGCCGAGTTCATCGAGAACTACGGTGTGGCCATTGCTGACGGCCCACTCAAAGGCCTGACTGCCCGTGCCGTCGTGGTTCTGGACGAAAACGATAACGTCCTGCACAGCGAACTGGTCAAGGAAATCGCTGAAGAGCCGAACTACGAAGCGGCATTGGCCGTTTTGAAGTAACAGGCTTCTCAGTAAACAACGGTCTGGCCTTGTCCAGGCCGTTTTTATTTGTGCCTCAGTGGCTTAGCAAGCGCTGACAAACGTAAGCCCAAGGTAAATTGCCGGTAAAGGCGCTTTGCTAAATCCCCTCCAGTGCTTATCTTTCAGCCTTCCGTAGAAGATGCTCTCGCGCCCAATGGTTGATCACTCCATGCAATCCTCCGCTTCCCGCAATCCCCGTCGCTGGCTGTTCGGCCTGCTAGTCCTGTTGGCCATCGTCGGCCTGTGCTGGAAGTTCTGGCCAACCGGCGTTGCCGAAAAAGACGCTGCAGGGCAAAAAGCCGCCAACGGCCAAACCGGCAGGTCCGGTGGGATGCGCCCGGGTTTCGGTGGGGCGGCCGGGCCGGTTCCGGTACGAGTGGCACCGGCCACCCGCGGAGATTTTCCGCTGTATTACAAGGCCCTGGGCACGGTCACGGCCTTGAACACCATCAATGTGCGCAGCCGGGTGGCCGGTGAGCTGATGAAGATCGCGTTCGAGGAAGGGCAGATGGTCAAGGCCGGGGACTTGCTGGCCGAGATCGACCCGCGGCCCTATCAAAACGCCTTGCTGCAGGCCGAAGGCACCTTGTTGCAGAACCAGGCGCAACTGAAAAACGCCCTGGTCGATCTGGAGCGCTACCGCGGCCTGTATGCCGAAGACAGTATCGCCAAGCAGACCCTGGACACCGCCGCGGCACTGGTGGGCCAGTATCAGGGCACGGTCAAGACCAATCAGGCGGCGGTCAATGACGCCAAGCTGAACCTGGAATTCACCAAGATTCGCGCACCGATCGCCGGGCGCCTGGGCCTGCGTCAGCTGGACGTCGGCAACCTGGTGGCGGCCAATGACACCACGGCGCTGGTGATCATTACCCAGACCCAGCCGATCAGCGTCGCCTTCACCTTGCCGGAAAACAGCCTGGCCACGGTGCTGGAGCGGTATCGCAGCGGCGCGAAACTGCCGGTAGAGGCCTGGGATCGCGGTGACCTGAAGTTGCAGGCCACTGGTGTGTTGCAGAGCCTGGACAACCAGATCGACGTCACCACCGGCACCCTGAAATTCAAGGCACGCTACGAGAACCGCGATCAAAGCCTGTTCCCCAACCAGTTCGTCAATGTGCGTTTGCTCGCCGACACCTTGAAAGGCGTGGTGCTGGCGCCGACGGCGGCGATCCAGTTCGGCAATAACGGAACCTTTGTCTATGCGATGGATGGCGACAAGAAGGTCAAGATTCACCCCCTGAAAGTCGGCGCCAGCGACGGCAACCTGACGGTCGTCAACGAAGGCCTGGCCCCCGGCGATCGGGTGGTCCTCGAAGGCACCGACCGCCTGAAAGAGGGCAGTGAAGTGGAAGTGGTCAACGACAGCCAGGACGTGCCGGCAACCCCGACCGAGCACCTGCAAGGCAAATCGGCGGCCAACGCGACTGAACCGGCGGCCACCGACAAGGCGCAAAAGGGCGGCGCATGAACATTTCGCGGCTGTTCATCCTTCGCCCGGTAGCCACTACCCTGAGCATGCTGGCCATTATTCTGGCGGGTGTGATCGCCTATCGGTTGTTGCCGGTCTCGGCCTTGCCCCAGGTCGATTACCCGACCATCCGGGTCATGACTCTCTATCCCGGCGCCAGCCCGGATGTGATGACCAGTGCGGTCACCGCGCCGCTGGAGCGCCAGTTCGGGCAAATGCCCGGCCTGACCCAGATGGCCTCGACCAGTTCCGGCGGCGCCTCGGTGCTGACCTTGCGTTTCAACCTCGACATCAATATGGATGTCGCCGAGCAGCAGGTGCAGGCCGCGATCAACGCCGCCACCAACCTGTTGCCCAAGGATCTGCCGGCGCCGCCGGTGTACAACAAGGTCAACCCCGCGGACACCCCGGTGCTGACCCTGGCGATCACTTCCAAGACCATGCTGTTACCCAAGCTCAATGACCTGGTCGATACCCGCATGGCACAGAAAATCGCCCAGATCAGCGGCGTCGGCATGGTCAGCATTGCCGGCGGCCAGCGTCAGGCGGTGCGGATCAAGGTCAATCCCGAGGCCCTGGCGGCCAACGGTCTGAACCTCTCGGACGTGCGGACCCTGATCGGTGCCTCCAACGTCAACCAGCCCAAGGGCAATTTCGACGGCCCGACCCGGGTGTCGATGCTCGATGCCAACGACCAGTTGACCTCGCCCAAGGACTACGCCGAGCTGATCCTCGCCTATAACAACGGCGCGCCGCTGCGTCTGAAGGACGTGGCGCAGATCGTCGACGGCGCCGAGAACGAGCGTCTCGCCGCCTGGGCCAATGAAAACCAGGCGGTACTGCTGAATATCCAGCGCCAGCCCGGGGCGAACGTGATCGAGGTGGTGGACCGGATCAAGGCCTTGCTGCCAAGCATTACCGACAACCTGCCGGCCGGCCTCGACGTGATAGTGCTGACCGACCGCACCCAGACCATCCGCGCCTCGGTTACCGATGTGCAATATGAGTTGCTGATCGCCATTGCCCTGGTGGTCATGGTGACCTTCCTGTTTTTGCGCCGTGCCAGCGCGACCATCATTCCCTCGGTGGCGGTGCCGCTGTCGTTGATCGGGACCTTTGGCGTGATGTACCTGGCCGGGTTCTCGGTGAATAACCTGACCCTGATGGCCCTGACCATCGCCACCGGGTTTGTGGTGGATGATGCGATCGTCATGCTCGAGAACATTTCGCGCTTCATCGAGGAGGGCGACAGCCCGATGATGGCGGCGCTCAAGGGCGCCAAGCAGATCGGTTTCACCCTGATCTCGCTGACCCTGTCGCTGATCGCAGTATTGATTCCATTGCTGTTCATGGCTGATGTGGTCGGGCGTCTGTTCCGCGAGTTCGCCATCACCCTGGCGGTGGCGATCCTGATTTCCCTGGTGGTCTCCCTGACCTTGACGCCGATGATGTGCGCGCGCTTGCTCAAGCGTGAACCCAAGATCGAGTCCCAGGGGCGTTTCTACCGCGCCAGCGGTGCCTGCATCGACTGGATGATTGCCGCCTACGGACGCAAGTTGCAGTGGGTGCTCAAGCACCAGCCGCTGACCCTGCTGGTGGCCGTCGCCACCCTGGGGCTGACGGTGTTCCTCTATATGGTGGTGCCCAAGGGCTTCTTCCCGGTGCAGGACACCGGGGTGATCCAGGGCATCTCCGAAGCGCCGCAGTCGATTTCGTTCGCGGCCATGAGCGAGCGCCAGCAGGATCTGGCCAAGATCATTCTGCAAGACCCAGCGGTCGAGAGCCTGTCGTCCTACATCGGCGTCGACGGCGATAACGCCACGCTGAACAGCGGCCGCCTGCTGATCAACCTCAAGCCCCACGGCGAGCGTGACCTGAGCGCCAGCGAGGTGATTGCGCGGATGCAACCGCAGCTGAACAAGCTGGCCGGGATCCGCTTGTTCATGCAGCCGGTGCAGGACCTGACCATCGAAGACCGGGTCAGCCGGACCCAGTACCAGTTCAGTATGTCTTCGCCGGATGCCGACATGCTCGCCCTGTGGAGCGGCAGGCTGGTCGAGGCCCTGGCCAGTCAGCCGGAGCTGACCGACGTCGCCAGCGATTTGCAGGACAAGGGCTTGCAGGTCTATCTGGTGATCGACCGCGATGCGGCGTCGCGAATCGGTGTCTCGGTGTCGAACATCACCGATGCGTTGTATGACGCCTTTGGCCAGCGGCAGATTTCCACCATCTACACCCAGGCCAGCCAATACCGCGTGGTGCTGCAGGCGCAGTCCGGCGAGAAGATCGGTCCGCAGGCGCTGGAGCAGATCCATGTCAAGACTACCGACGGCGGCCAGGTGCGCTTGTCCAGCCTGGCGCATATCGAGGAACGTCAGGCGCAACTGGCGATCACCCATATCGGCCAGTTCCCGGCGGTAATGATGTCGTTCAACCTGGCGCCTGGCGTGGCACTGGGGCAGGCGGTCGAACTGATCAACCAGGTTCAGCGGGACATCGGCATGCCGGTTGGCGTGCAGACCCGGTTCCAGGGCGCGGCCCAGGCCTTTGAAGCGTCGCTGTCGAGCACCTTGCTGCTGATCCTGGCGGCGGTGGTGACCATGTACATCGTGCTCGGTGTGCTCTACGAGAGCTACATCCACCCGATTACCATTCTCTCGACCTTGCCGTCGGCGGCGGTCGGTGCCTTGCTGGCGCTGCTGCTCAGCGGCAATGACCTGGGGATGATTGCCATCATCGGCATTATTTTGCTGATCGGTATCGTCAAGAAAAACGCGATCATGATGATCGACTTCGCCCTCGACGCCGAGCGCAACCAGGGCCTGGACCCGGAGACAGCGATCTATCAGGCGGCTTTGCTGCGGTTCCGGCCGATCCTGATGACCACCCTGGCAGCGTTGTTCGGCGCGGTGCCGTTGATGCTCGCCAGCGGTTCCGGGGCGGAACTGCGTCAGCCATTGGGTCTGGTGATGGTCGGCGGGTTGCTGGTGAGTCAGGTACTGACGTTGTTTACGACGCCCGTAATCTACCTGGCATTCGATAGGTTGGGGCGACGGTGGGCCAAGTCCGGTACGCGAGAGGTGGTGTGATGGGCGTCAGCTTCAAGCTGCAAGCTGCAAGCTGCAAGTTAACGGCCTGTGCACGACCTGCTTTTCTCTTGCGGCTTGAAGCTTGCCGCTTGCCGCTGCTCTCTTGCAGCTTGAAGCTTGAAGCTGGGAGCTGCCTCTCTTGAACCTCTCCGGACCGTTCATCAAACGCCCGGTGGCGACCATGCTGCTGAGCCTGGCAATCATGCTGCTCGGCGGCGTGAGCTTCGGTTTGCTGCCGGTGGCGCCGCTGCCGCAGATGGATTTCCCGGTGATCGTGGTGCAGGCCAGCCTGCCGGGTGCCAGCCCGGAGGTCATGGCCTCGACCGTGGCCACGCCGCTGGAGCGCTCCTTCGGCACCATCGCCGGGGTCAACACCATGAGCAGCCGCTCCAGCCAGGGCTCGACCCGGGTGATCCTGCAGTTTGACCTCGATCGCGACATCAACGGCGCGGCGCGGGAAGTGCAGGCGGCGATCAACGCCTCGCGCAACCTGCTGCCCAGCGGTATGCGCAGCATGCCGACCTACAAGAAGGTCAACCCATCCCAGGCGCCGATCATGGTGCTGTCGCTAACCTCGGAGGTCCTGCAAAAGGGCCAGCTGTATGACCTGGCCTCGACCATTCTGTCCCAGAGCCTGTCCCAGGTGCCGGGCGTCGGCGAAGTGCAGATCGGCGGCAGTTCATTGCCGGCGGTGCGCATCGAGCTTGAGCCGCAGTTACTCAACCAGTACGGCGTGGCCCTGGACGATGTGCGCAATACCATCGCCAATGCCAACGTGCGCCGGCCCAAAGGCTCGGTGGAAGACGACCAGCGCATGTGGCAGGTGCAGGCCAATGATCAACTGGAGAAAGCCAAGGATTACGAACCGCTGATCATTCGCTACCAGAACGGCTCGGCATTGCGCCTGAGCGATGTGGCGAAGGTCAGCGACGGCGTCGAAGATCGCTACAACAGCGGCTTCTTCAACGATGACGCGGCGGTGCTGCTGGTGATCAACCGCCAGGCCGGGGCCAACATCATCGAGACGGTCAACGCGATCAAGGACCAACTGCCGGCGTTGCAGGCGGTGTTGCCGGCCAGCGTCAAGCTGAACCTGGCCATGGACCGTTCGCCGGTGATCAAGGCGACCTTGCACGAAGCGGAAATGACCCTGCTGATTGCCGTGGCCCTGGTGATTCTGGTGGTGTTCCTGTTTCTCGGTAACTTGCGCGCGTCGTTGATCCCGACCCTGGCCGTGCCGGTGTCGCTGGTGGGCACGTTCGCCATCATGTACCTCTACGGATTTTCCCTGAACAACCTGTCGCTGATGGCGCTGATTCTCGCCACCGGGCTGGTGGTGGACGACGCCATCGTGGTGCTGGAGAACATCAGCCGGCACATCGATAAAGGCGTGCCGCCGATGAAGGCCGCTTATCTCGGGGCGCAGGAAGTCGGCTTCACCCTGCTGTCGATGAACGTTTCGCTGGTGGCGGTGTTCCTCTCGATCCTGTTCATGGGCGGTATCGTTGCCAGCCTGTTCCGCGAGTTTTCCATCACCCTGGCCGCGGCGATCGTGGTGTCGCTGGTGGTTTCCCTGACCCTGACGCCAATGCTCTGCGCGCGCTGGCTGAAGCCCCATACGCCAGGCCAGGAAAACCGCTTGCAACGCTGGAGCCAGCGGGCCAATGAATGGATGGTCAACGGTTATGCACGCAGCCTGGACTGGGTGTTGCGCCATCGGCGGCTGACCTTGCTCAGCTTGCTGGTGACCATCGGGGTCAATGTCGCGTTGTATGTGGTGGTGCCGAAAACTTTCATGCCGCAGCAGGACACCGGGCAGTTGATCGGCTTCGTGCGCGGCGACGATGGCCTGTCGTTCAACGTGATGCAGCCGAAGATGGAAACCTTCCGCCGTGCGGTATTGCGCGACCCGGCGGTGGAAAGCGTGGCCGGCTTTATTGGCGGCAGCAACGGCATCAACAATGCGTTCATGCTGGTGCGTCTGAAGCCGATCAAGGACCGGCGGATTTCCGCGCAGAAAGTCATCGAGCGCTTGCGCAAGGACATGCCCAAGGTGCCCGGCGGGCAATTGATGCTGATGGCCGACCAGGACCTGCAATTTGGCGGCGGCCGCGAACAGAGCACCTCGCAATACTCCTACATCCTGCAAAGCGGTGATCTGGGCGCTTTGCGCGAGTGGTACCCGAAAGTGGTCGCCGCGCTCAAGGCCTTGCCCGAGCTGACCGCCATCGATGCCCGGGAAGGGCGCGGCGCGCAGCAGGTGACGCTGGTGGTCGACCGCGACCAGGCCAAGCGCCTGGGCGTCGACATGGACATGGTCACCTCGGTGCTGAATAACGCCTACAGCCAGCGGCAGATCTCCACCATCTATGACAGCCTGAACCAGTATCAAGTGGTGATGGAGGTCAATCCGAAGTACGCCCAGGATCCGATCACCCTCAATCAGGTACAGGTGATCACCGCCGACGGCCAGCGCATCCCGCTGTCGGGCATCGCCCATTACGAAAACAGTCTGGAAGACGATCGGGTCAGCCATGAAGGGCAGTTCGCTTCGGAAAGCATTTCCTTCGACATGGCCGAGGGCGTCACCGTTGAACAGGGCGGCGCTGCCATCGAGCGGGCAATTGCCAAGGTCGGCCTGCCGGAAGAGGTGATCGCAAAAATGGCCGGCACCACGGACGCCTTCGCGGCCACGCAAAAGAGCCAGCCGTGGATGATTCTCGGCGCGCTGGTGGCGGTGTACCTGGTGCTCGGGGTGCTTTACGAGAGCTACATTCATCCGCTGACGATACTTTCGACCTTGCCGTCGGCCGGGGTCGGCGCGCTGCTGTCGATCTACGTACTGGGTGGCGAGTTCAGCCTGATCTCGCTATTGGGGCTGTTCCTGCTGATCGGGGTGGTGAAGAAAAACGCCATTCTCATGATCGACCTGGCGCTGCAGCTGGAGCGCCACCAGGGCCTCGAGCCGCTGGAGTCGATCCGCAGCGCCTGCCTGTTGCGCCTGCGGCCGATTCTGATGACCACCCTGGCGGCGATCCTCGGGGCCTTGCCGTTGCTGCTGAGCAGCGCCGAAGGCGCGGAAATGCGCCAGCCGCTGGGCCTGACGATCATTGGCGGGCTGATTTTCAGCCAGGTGTTGACCCTTTACACCACTCCGGTGGTTTACCTCTATCTCGACCAACTGCGCCATCGCTTCAACCATTGGCGTGGGGTACGTACCGATGCTGCTCTGGAAACTCCGCTATGACTGACCGTTCGCTTCGCCAAGCCCCCGTGCTGTGCGCCCGACACCCGGGCATGGCCCGCGCTTCGCGGTTGCTCGGCCTGACACTCTGTGGCCTGTTGCTCAGCGCCTGCGCCATCGGCCCGGACTACCAGCGCCCGGAAATAAGCACGCCGGTCCAGTACAAAGAAGCCCGGGGCTGGCGCCAGGCCAGTCCCAGCGACTCCCTGGCCCGTGGCGCCTGGTGGGAACTGTACGGTGATCGGCAACTCAATGGCCTGATCGAGAAGCTCAATAACGCCAACCAGACCGTCGCCCAGGCCGAAGCTCAGTACCGCCAGGCTCAGGCCTTGGTGCGCAGCACTCGGGGTGCGTTCTTTCCCTTTGTCGACCTGAGCGCCGGGAAAAGCCGCTCCAGCCAGGGTGTAGGCAGCAGCAGTTCCAGCCTGACCAGCTCCAGCAGTGGCATTCGCGACACCTACAGCACTGAGCTGGGGGTGAGCTGGGAGGCGGATATCTGGGGCAAGTTGCGCCGTGGCCTGGAAGCCGACTCGGCCAGCGCCGAGGCGAGCTTTGCCGATCTGGCGGCGATGCGCCTGAGCCAGCAGTCGGAACTGGTGCAGAACTACCTGCAACTGCGGGTGATCGACCAGCAGAAGCGTTTACTCGAAGCCACAGTCGCGGCCTATCAGCGCTCGCTGACCATGACCGAAAACCAATACCGCGCCGGCGTCTCCGGCAAAGACGCGGTCGCCCAGGCGCGAACCCAGCTCAAGAGCACCCAGGCCGACCTGATCGACCTGATCTGGCAGCGCGCGCAACTGGAAAACGCCATCGCCGTGTTGACCGGGGTGCCGCCGGCGGATTTCAGCCTGGCAGAAACCCGGGACATTCCGGCATTGCCGCAGATTCCCTTGAGCCTGCCGTCGCAGCTGCTGGAGCGGCGGCCGGATATCGCCGCGGCCGAACGCTCGGTAATCGCCGCCAATGCCGAAATCGGTGTGGCTGAAGCGGCTTACTACCCGGACCTGACCCTGAGCCTGAGTGGTGGCTACAGCAGCAGTTCCTTCGCCAACTGGATCAGCGTGCCGAACCGTTTCTGGTCAGTGGGACCGCAACTGGCCATGACCCTGTTCGACGGCGGCCAGCGCTCGGCGGAAGTCGATCGCACTGAAGCCGTCTACGACCAGACCGTGGCCCAATACCGCCAGACCGTGCTCGATGGTTTTCGCGAGGTGGAAAACTTCCTGGTGCAGTTGAAGGTGCTGGAAGACGAGGCGGCAGTGCGCCAGGAGGCGCTGGAATCGGCCCGTGAATCCCTGCGCCTGACCGAGAACCAGTACCGGGCCGGCCTGATTGCCTACCTGAATGTGGTGGTGGTCCAGGCCGCCGCCCTGAGTAACGAACGCAGTGTGCTGACCCTGCTGCAAAGCCGCCTGATCACCAGCGTGCAACTGATCGCCGCGCTGGGCGGTGGCTGGGATGGAAAGCTGCAGCAGAACCCGTAGGAGCTGCCGAAGGCTGCGATCTTTTGATCTTGACGCCCGTTCAGGCAATCCATTATCAGGATCAAAAACAACGATCAAAAGATCGCAGCCTATCCGTAGGAGCTGCCGAAGGCTGCGATCTTTTGATCTTGACGTCCGTTCAGGCAATTCATTTTCTGGATCAAAAACGAAAGATCAAAAGATCGCAGCCTATCCATAGGAGCTGCCGAAGGCTGCGATCTTTTGATCCTGACGTCCGTTCAGGCAATTCATTTTCTGGATCAAAAACGAAAGATCAAAAGATCGCAGCCTATCGGCAGCTCCTACAGAAATTTCGTTCGCGTGAAAATGGGGCGCGGGCGGGCGGTTGTGTGTCACGAATGAGCGCCTGGCGATCAAGCCATCAGACCAATGGCCAATTGATAATTTTTCTCAGTGCGTTCTTTGGCGCAATAGGTACAATCGCCGACTTTACCCCCCGAGCATGGACGCTGTTCGGCTCATAGTCCCCGAGAAGTCCCATGCTCATCGGTAGTTATTCCCCCGTCCTGGTGTTGATCTCCCTCTGCGTGGCGATTCTCGCGTCCTATACCGCACTCGACCTCACCGGGCGTATCGCCACGGCCAAAGGCCGGGCGGTGCATCTGTGGACGGCTGGCGGGGCGCTGGCGATGGGGGTGGGTGTCTGGTCGATGCACTTTATCGGCATGCTGGCCTTCAGGTTGCCGATCGATCTCGGTTATGACCTTTCGATCACCCTGTTATCGCTGTTGATCGGCATCCTGTCCTGCGGTTTCGCCCTGTGGCTGGTCAACCAGCCGCGCTTGCCGGCCTGGCAGTTGGCGTTCGGCGCCCTGATCATGGGGGCCGGGATCAGCGCCATGCACTACACCGGCATGGCCGCGATGCGCATGCAGCCGGGTATCGATTACGATCCGACCTTGTTCGGCGCCTCCCTGGTGATCGCGGTCGGGGCTTCGGCCGCTGCGCTGTGGATTGCCTTCCGCCTGCGGCAGAACACGCCCTACGTCAGATTGGTCCGTGGTGGGGCGGCGGTGGTCATGGGCATCGCCATCGTCGGCATGCACTACACTGCCATGGCTGCCGCGCGTTTCGCCGACGGCAGCTTCTGTGGCGCGGCCCTCGATGGCCTGAGCGGCAATGGGCTGGACAATCTGGTGCTGGTCACCACCCTGGCGGTGCTGTGCATCGCTTTGCTGACCTCGATCCTCGATGCCCGCCTGGAAGCCCGAACCGCTGGCCTGGCCGACTCCTTGACCCTGGCCAACCAGGAGCTTACCCAGCTTGCGCTGCATGACACCCTGACCGGATTGCCGAATCGGGTGTTGCTGGCCGATCGCATCGATCAGGCCATGCACCTGGTGCAGGAGCAGGGCGGTTGTTTTGCGCTGATGTTTATCGATCTGGATGGCTTCAAGCCGGTCAACGACGCTTTTGGGCACCACATGGGCGACCAGTTGCTGCGTGCGGTCAGCCTGCGCTTGCGCGAGGATTTGCGCAGCCAGGACACCCTGGCGCGGATCGGCGGCGACGAGTTCGTGCTGCTGGTGCAGCTTGGCGAACCGGATGATGCCTTGCGCCTGGCCGCTCGCCAGGTCGGGCTGATTTCCCGTTCATTCAGGGTGGCCGAGCATGACTTGCAAATCTCCGCCAGCGTTGGCATCGCGCTGTACCCGGGTAACGGCCAGACCGCGCAAGAATTGCTGATGAATGCCGATGCGGCGATGTACCACGCCAAAGGCACCGGCAAAAACGGCTACCGCTTCTTCGATGTCTCGATGAATACCAACGCCCGCCGACAGCTGCAATTGCTGCAGGACCTGCGCACTGCGGTCCTGCAGCAACAATTCAGTCTGTATTACCAGCCCAAGTTCGATGCGGGCAACGGCCTGCCGTTGGGGGCCGAGGCCTTGCTGCGCTGGGAACATCCGTTGCACGGGATGCTGCTGCCGGATAAATTCATCGATCTGGCGGAAAAGACCGGGTTGATCATTCCGATCGGCGAGTGGGTATTGAACGAAGCCTGCCGTCAGATGCGTGAGTGGTATGTGCAGGGTTATACCGACTGGCGGATCGCGGTGAACCTGTCAGCGTTGCAGTTTTGTCATGTCGGGCTGGTACAAAGTGTTGTCGGCGCGCTGGCCCGTCACCAGTTGCCGGCCAACAGCCTGACCCTGGAAATTACTGAAACCACGGCCATGAGCGACGCGGATGCGAGCATGACGGTGCTGCGGGAACTCTCGGCAATGGGCGTCGACCTGTCCATTGATGATTTCGGCACCGGCTATTCCAGCCTGATGTACCTCAAGCGGCTGCCGGCCAACGAGTTGAAGATCGACCGCGGGTTTGTCCGCGATCTGGAACATGACAGCGACGACGCCGCCATCGTCTCGGCCATCGTCGCCCTCGGTCAGGCGCTGGGCTTGCGGATCGTCGCCGAAGGCGTGGAGACCAATATGCAGCAGAACTTCCTGACTCAATTGGGCTGTGATTCGCTGCAAGGTTACCTGCTCGGGCACCCGCTGCCGGCGGCGCGGTTCATGGCCGATATCCAGCGAGCAGAACTTTTGGCGGCAGGCTGAGGCACCTTGTGCTTGACTTGAACCGATGCAAAGGCGGTCACTGGCGAGTATTCTTGCAGCGAATTGCTTCAGCTTGGAACGGAGGAAAGCAAGCATGGACAAAGTCCTGGTCATTACCGGCGGCAGTCGCGGCATCGGCGCGGCCACCGCACTTTTGGCAGCGCAGCAGGGTTATCGGATCTGCATCAATTACCAGGCGGACGAGCAGTCCGCCCACCAGGTACTCGAGCAAGTCCGGGTACTGGGCGCCCAGGCGATTGCGGTGCGCGCCGATGTCAGTATCGAAGACGAAATCATTGGTCTGTTCCACCGGGTCGATACGGAGCTGGGGCGGGTCACTGCGCTGGTCAACAATGCGGGCACCGTCGGGCAGAAGTCCCGGGTCGATGAAATGTCCGAATTCCGCATTCTCAAAACCATCCGGACCAACGTGCTCGGGCCGATCCTCTGTGCCAAGCACGCGGTGCTGCGCATGTCGCCCAAACATGGTGGCCAGGGCGGCAGCATCGTCAATGTGTCCTCGGTTGCTTCGCGCCTGGGCTCACCCAATGAATACGTCGACTACGCCGCCTCCAAAGGCGCGCTGGACAGCTTCACCATCGGCTTGTCCAAGGAAGTGGCGGGCGAGGGCATCCGCGTCAACGCCGTGCGGCCTGGCTTCATCTTCACCGATTTCCACGCCCTGAGCGGCGATCCGGAGCGGGTCAGCAAACTTGAATCCGCCATCCCCATGGCCCGCGGCGGCCGCCCGGAAGAAGTGGCGGAGGCGATAGTCTGGTTGCTGTCGGACAAGGCCTCGTATGCGACCGGGACTTTTGTGGATCTGGGCGGGGGGCGCTAAGGTTCAAGATCAAAAGATCGCAGCCTGCGGCAGCTCCTACAGGTTCTTGCGTACGCCCGTTATCTTGTGGGTGTATAGAGCTTGTGTAGGAGCTGCCGCAGGCTGCGATCTTTTTGCTGTTTAGAACGACCGCACAATCCGCCCCAAGGTCTCCATGGCCTTTTCCGCCGCCTCGTTCCACGGGCTGCCGTAGTTCAATCGAATGCAATTCCTGAAGCGCCGGGTCGGTGAAAAAATCGGCCCTGGCGCAATGCTGATGCCTTGGGCCAGCGCCATCTGGAACAACTTCAACGAATCCATCTGTTCCGGCAGTTCCAACCACAGGAAGTAACCGCCGGCCGGCTGGCTGACGCGGGTCTGGGCCGGGAAGTAGCGGGCAATGGCGGCAAGCATGGCGCTTTGCTGTTCTTCCAGGGCATAGCGCAGTTTGCGCAGGTGGCGGTCGTAACCGCCATGTTGCAGGTAGTCGGCAATAGCGGCCTGGGCCGGCATCGAGGCGCAGAGCGAGGTCATCAACTTCAGACGCTCGATTTTCTGCGCATAACGCCCGGCGGCGACCCAACCGATGCGGTAACCGGGAGCCAGGCTTTTGGCGAAGGAGCCGCAGTGCATCACCAGGCCTTCGGTGTCGAACGCTTTGGCCGGTTTCGGCGCCTGCTGCCCGTAGTAGAGTTCGGCGTAGACGTCGTCCTCGATCAGCGGCACTTGATGGCGGCGCAACAACTCCACCAGCTCCTGCTTCTTGGCTTCGGGCATGGTCGCGCCCATCGGGTTCTGGAAGCTGGTCATGCACCAGCAGGCCTTGATCGGATGTCGTTCGAGGGTTTGCGCCAATACTCCCAGGTCAATGCCATCGCGTGGATGCACCGGGATTTCCACTGCTTTGAGCTTGAGGCGTTCCAGCACTTGCAGGCAGGCATAGAAGGCCGGGGCTTCGATGGCCACCAGGTCGCCGGGTTCGGTCACCGCCTGCAGGCACAGGTTCAGGGCTTCGAGGGCACCATTGGTGATCAGCAATTCTTCCATGGGCAGCATCAGGCCGCCGACCATATAGCGCAGGGCGATTTGCCGACGCAATTGCGGGTTGCCCGGCGACATGTCGGTGACCACCATGCGCGGGTCCATGTCACGGCTGGCGCTGGCCAGCGAACGGGCCAGGCGCTGCAGCGGAAACAGGGTCGGGCTGGGGAAGGCCGAGCCGAACGGGACGGTGCTCGGGTCTTTGATCGAGTCGAGGACCGAGAACACCAGTTCGCTGACGTCGACTTCGGTGGACTCGCTGACCTGGCTGCTAATCACCGGCTCCGAGAACGGGCTCGGCGCATGGGTATTGACGAAGTAGCCGGAACGCGGCCGGGCGCGGATCAGGCCGCGTCGTTCCAGCAGGTAATAGGCCTGGAACACCGTGGACGGGCTGACCCCGTAGGTCTGGCTGGCGTAGCGTACCGACGGCACCCGCTGGCCAGGGCCGAGGACGCCGGAGCGGATCAGTTCGGCGATGTCATCGGCGAATTTTTCGTAGCGTTTCATCGAAGAGCCTTGTCGCTAGGTTTTTGTGTTGGGTGTCAGGGGAATCGCCCCCTCACCCTAACCCTCTCCCCCTGGGGAGAGGGCTAGGGTGAGGGGTGGCCTCCAGGTCACGCACAAAACCCGAATCGATCCCTGTCCAAATCAAACGGCTCGCAATCTTAAAGCCTCACCGATTCATCGGTGCAACAAACCGGCTCTTCGCCACGCTGTAGATCTCAGGCTCGTCGCTGTCGACAATCTTGAAGCTGATGCTCTGCGAACTGCTGCTCGGCCGTTCGGTGGTCATCGCCACAGACACCGGCACGTCGACAATCTCACCCGGCGCCAGGCTCAGCTCGGTCCTGCCCTGCAACTGGAAGCCTTCGCCATCCACCAGTTCCAGGCGGTACTGCTGGCGCTGCTGGGTCTTGTTGATCACTTTCAGACTGTAGATGTTCTCGATCTGGCCCTGACTGTTCTCGCGGAACAGGCCACGGTCCTTGCTCACATCCAGGGACACCATCGGCCGTTCTACCAGCGCCAGGGCCAGGGCGCCGATCATCAGCAGCAGTACCGCCGTGTAGCCGATCAGTCGTGGCCGCAACAAATGGGTCTTGCCACCCTGCAGTTCATGTTCGGAGGTATAGCTGACCAGCCCGCGGGCATAGCCCATTTTGTCCATGATTGAATCGCAGGCATCGATACAGGCCGCGCAACCGATGCATTCCATCTGCAAGCCGTCGCGGATATCGATGCCGGTCGGGCAGACCTGCACGCAGAGTTGGCAGTCAATGCAATCACCGAGGCCGACTTCAGCCGGTGCCACGTCACGTTTGCGCGGGCCACGGTTTTCGCCGCGGGCCACGTCGTAGGAGATGGTCAGGGTGTCCTTGTCGAACATCACGCTCTGAAAACGCGCATAGGGACACATGTGCATGCACACCGCTTCGCGCAACCAGCCGGCGTTGATATAGGTGGCACCGCTGAAAAACAGCACCCAGAACAGACTGACACCACCCATCTGCAAGGTCAGCAGCTCATTGGCCAGTGGGCGGATCGGCGTGAAGTAGCCGACAAAGGTCAAGCCGGTGAGCAAGCTGATGGCCAGCCACATGCTGTGCTTGGCCGAGCGACGCATCAGTTTGTTCGGGCCCCAGGGCGCGGCTTGCAGCTTGATCCGTTGGTTGCGTTCGCCTTCGGTGACCTTTTCGCACCACATGAACAGCCAGGTAAAGGAACTCTGAGGGCAGGTGTAGCCGCACCAGACCCGGCCTGCGAACACGGTGATCGCAAACAGGCCGAAGGCGCAGATGATCAGCAGCGCCGAGAGCAGAATGAAATCCTGCGGCCAGAACGTCGCGCCGAAAATGTGGAACTTGCTTTGCGCCAGGTCCCAGAGTACGGCCTGACGGCCGCCCCAGTTCAGCCAGACGGTGCCGAAAAATGCCAGGAACAAAAGGCCCGCACCGCTCACTCGCAAGTTGCGGAACAAACCGGTAAAGCTGCGAGTGTGGATCAGGTTGTCGCTGGATTTGGCCTTCATCCTGGGACGCGAAGGCTCGAAGGTTTCTACTATTCGGACGGGGATTCTATCGCTCATGGTCTTTCGCTCATCAGCCTCCATCAGGCCGATGCACTATGACCAGCAATCTGTTTGCATAACAGACTCAGGTATTGCAATAAAAAGCGGATCAGATGGGCGTGCGAAGCCTGCCTGCGACAACTTGCTGTACCCTCGGCGGCCCCGTCACAGCGAGACGACAGCGCCTCATCCAGACGCTTGACGCTGTCTGTGATCTGGATCAGTCAAATCATCGAACCACTGTCGGTAGCCTTCAAATGCTTGCACGCCAATGCTCTGCAAATTTCCATGTTTCTGGCGTAGGCCCGGACGAAAAATACCAGGCACGGTTCGATAACCGTTTGCCTGTCCCTTATCGTAAGGGGGAAACGGTGTCCGGTCTTTCATGTGGCTCGTTCAGGTTCATGGAGCGGTGACACGACTTCCTTAAGGAATATCTCTCTGTCTTGATGCATCTGCAAATGGGTCTTTCCAGCCGCATATTCCAAGCCAGCCAGCCCCATCTTGAGTGCGAGACCAGGATGGCGTGCAATATGACCAATGACCTCTGCCAAGCTGGATGGATTCCCCGTTTCAAAAGTAAAAGCGTTATCTTTATTGGTAATATCCTTTATTCCAGAAGTGGCTGAACCTATTACGGGAACCCCTTGACTGAAAGCGTCAAAAATAATTCTAGGCTGCTCCTGCTTTAGAGTCGGAATTAATACCCAATCATAGTGGGCAAGTGCCTCAAAAAACTGCTCCCCATAATCAACAGGTTCTTGGTATTGGACATTAATACTCCCATGGCTATTAGTTGCAAAACGCTGGCATTTTTCCTTTAATTCGCCGTCGCCCATGATGGTTATGCTTATATTTATATCAGTACATTGCAATTTTTCTATGGCGGCGAGCACAACCAGAATGCCTTTATCTATTACGAGGCGTGATGGAAGTAATATCCTTACTGTGTTGTCACTCCTGTTTTGAAACCTGCATTCAACAATGCCTGGGCTTGCAGCGTTGCTTTTATCTACCCAGGTTGCAGGATTTATCAATGTTCGCCTTTTGTCATCGCCCAAGAAATATTCCCTGTAAAATGATTGGGTGAATATTCTTGCATTGGCTGCCGTCAAGCAGCGTGTTAACAGGATTTTATGAGCGTAATGTTCGATTACTTTTCTAAAAGTTTTATGCTCACCCTGGCCGAGCATCCAGAAAGAAGACTCTATAACGATAACCCATTGAAAAGCCATAAATGGCTTAAGTGGCAACAAATAAAAAGACAAAGGAAATGCCCATCCTGCACCTCCGGAATGAACGATTTTTGCTTTCATGCATGCTTTTCTTACTACCCTGAAGTTCGGCAGCAGGTTTTTTAAGACGGATTTAAGCCCATGATCTTTGTTTAATTCAAAAACCCACTTGATTCCCAGGTTGGTAATGTCTTTTAATCCTTCGAGATTCGTGCTTTTTTCAACGGGGCAACAAATTCCGAAATTTTCTATATAGTCTAAATGTAGTTTTAAGTCCTTTGCCCACAGAGGGTCGGTAAAAATATTGCCACTTTCATCTTTTATTATTGGTATTCTAGTAAACAGGATGTAGGGTTCATTTATCATATGCTCTTCCCCTTGAACTTCCAACTGCTATCAGGTTAATAGGCGACATTCGCTGCCGTGTAACACGCCAGACCCAGTGTCGCATAACATTCTGTTGGATTTCTTAACGCTCTGATTTGCAAATTAGCTTAGTAGCGCTGCTGGCTTCCTGCCAACACTTAGGGGAAGTTTTTTTAAGATCCCTACAGGGCGTTCTCATTTGAGGTAAGTCGAGTCGCTCGATACCCTTGAGCTATTTGGGGCGGGATGAGGCTCTACTGGCTGCGCGATGACCAATGGGAGCGCATCAAGGATCTGCTGCCGGGCAAAGCCTGCGACCTGCCTGCGACAACTTGCTGTACCTCTTGGCAACCCTTTGCTTACAAGGCGCTGGCGTCTGGCACAGACGCCGGCGGATGTCTGTGATCCAGCTCAGTCAAATTACCGAGCCACGGTCAGTGGCCTTCAAATGCCTGCGCCCGTCGACTGCACCTGCTACGGTCAATGCGTCGGCTTCTGCTTCAGTGATGTACACGCGACCGCCATTGAGCTCGACCGCCGACATGGCCACTTCCGGATCGGTGATGACCGTCACCTCGGCGGCGGGGCGTTGTTCCTGCACCTCGTCAGTTGCGAAGTAGCAGATCTGGTTTTCGATGCGCACAGTCATGGTGTTGTCCTTTTTGTCAGGGATTTGAGCATTAGGTTTCAGCGGTCGGCCATCGTTCTGAATAACCGATTAATGGTCATTGCCACCCTTGGCGCACGTCTGCCCACGGTCGCTGTCCATCGCATATCGACTGATAAGAGGAGAGCATCATGGACGCCTGGTGGCATGAGGTCTGGGTGACGCTGCAAGCCGAGTTCGCCGATATCGGCGATGCCAGCCAGATGACCAGAATCACCGTGCGCCTGCTGATGGCCGCCGTCCTCGGCGGCATTCTCGGCTTCGAGCGCGAACAAAAGGGCAAGGCCGCGGGGGTTCGCACCCACATGCTGGTAGCGCTGGGCGCGGCCTTGTTCGTGCTGGTGCCACAAATGTCCGGCTCCCAGGCGGACGCGATGAGCCGAGTGATCCAAGGCGTGGTCGCCGGTATCGGCTTCCTCGGCGCCGGGACCATCCTGAAAAACCACGAAGGCGACGAGGGCCGGGTCAAAGGCCTGACCACCGCCGCCGGCCTGTGGATGACCGCCGCCATCGGCGTCTCGGCCGGCCTGGGCCGAGAGGCGACGGCGGTGCTCAGTACCTTGTTGGCGCTGCTGATACTTGGCGTGATGCCCATGGTGGTCAAGTTGCTGGAGAAGGATGAGCCATAGGTCAGGCAAGTGTCATCGTTGCTCCGGTTCAGGTACCTCGCGAGGGGGCAGACTGTTCTCGGTCGGCGTTTGCACTAGTTCGTGTTTGCTGAAGTCAGGGTTGTTATTGTCAAGTTCCTCAAGGGTTTTTGTCAGTAAGTCTGGTCTTTCTTCATGGGGATTTCGCTCCACTGTTCTGCGTGATCTGTTATGAAAGAAAAGTATCTCGAAGTTGAATAGTTTCACAGGGCGGTCGGCCATTGTCGGGTTGCTCGCGAATCAGCACGCGGGGCTGTGCTGCTGTGGCTTGGTTGCGCTGTTTGGAGCTAAAAAATGCGTTCATTGTTTTGTCTTCCAAATGGGACAGGAGTCAGATGCAAAAAATAATTTTGCCTGCATATATTTTTACGAAAAAAGGGGATTTATTCACTCGGTGGAAAATGATCATGGGGTTCCCGTCCGTGGAAATTAGAGCGTGGATTCAGAAACCGCACAAATAAACGCCTCGTCCAGAGTGTCGACGCCATATCGGCGCATGAACTCTGAGCCACTGGCAAAACGATTGAAGCATTGCTGGCTGATCATATAGAAATAGTCACAGTTATTAACCACTTCATCGACATTGTGAGATGAAACCAGAATGGCGGTACCTTCGCCCGCAGCTCCATGAAGGCATTGCCAGATGTAGTGGCGGAACTCCGGATCGACGCCAGCGGTCGGTTCGTCGAGAATCACGAATTCGGCAGAGATGGCCAGGAGTGACAGGGTAAAAAACCAACGTGTTTCGCCATAACTGCATAACGAAGATTTTTTGTTCCAGATATTTTTGTATCGATCAACTATACCAGGGCTCCATAGGCTTAGTTTGTCGAGTGCTCGGGATTGAGTCAGGTGTTCGTCTGATGAGAGTACGGTGACCATTTTGAATATGTCCCGCATACGAAGTGCGGGAGGTGTAGTCACGATTTGGGACAGATAAAGAAATTTAGTGAAATCATTGCATATCACACCTGACTTTACTTTTTTGAGTTCGCATGCGATATCGAAGAATGTTGTTTTTCCAGAGCCGTTTGGCCCCAGAATGCCGACAATGGATCCCTCGGGGATTTCTAGGGATGCCTTGGTTAAAATCGCTTTTTCTCCATAGAAGAAGTCAATGCACTCCGCACGAAAGCTCTTCATTAATATCGGCTCCATACTGGATTTATTCTTAAGTACTTTAGTGTTCCCAAGAAGGCAGCAGAAAAAGTAAGTATGATTGTAAATGTAATGGCTTTATTTTTCTCCAGACCTTCAGCCATCAATCGGTTAGCGAGCATCAGTGGATTGCCTGAATTTATAATGTCTGCAATTTCGTTTGCCCTGCTGGCCCCCATGACACCCAGAATTAGCATGCAGAACGAAACAATTGATAGTATGGTGTTTGAATCCTGAAAATTAATAGGGGGTAACGTAAATATAGCTCCCAAAATACAAAACATAACAAAGCAAATGTAAAATCGCAGAGCAATGTCTATAAATTCTCTTGTTTCGTAGTTGCCAAAAGGTAGTCGTGTTGTCAGATAAAAAGTTCCGCAATAGGCTATTGATATAAGTGAGTAGGCTAGAAAGTGTGAGTGAAGAAATATTGCTCTGGATTCTCGAGAGTAGATGAATGAACGGATAAAGCCACTCTCCCTTCGTCCGATTATGTAAAAGGCAAATCCAAATAAAGCTACGCTCGACGAAATGTAAGCGTAAAACCACGCGGATGCAGTTGTGTAATCGCTCAGAAAGTAATTGGTATCTTGTCTGGTTATTGCAAAAAAATAGAAAAGGGCGCAAGGAGAAATCATAATCCAGAAAAAAGCGATAGGTTCTTTTAGCTGTTCCGTTATGAATAGCTGCGTAAGCGCCAAAACTCTTAGGGGTGTATTTTTTTTCATGGTTGTTAGTCCTATGGGAATGGTACCATTACTTTTTTTCTTTCTGGATCAATCGAAGAAAAAAAAGGTGCAGAATAATCGTTGGCCAGATTTATATTTTTTGAGTTGTCCATATGCATGAATAAAGAAGGCGATGTAAATTTGCAGAATGTATAGGGAGTATCATTTATGTGAGTTGATTTTATGTAAAGGTATCCTTCAATTTTTTGTTGCCTTAAGGTTTCAATCATTCCTTGAACGTCAAATTGGTAAGGGCAAGGCTCTCCAGAACTGATAGGGAGATACGTAAAGTGTGACGTTATCTCTTCAAATGTTTGATAGGTATTGCATTTCATGAAATGGCGAAGGTAAGAGTCTTTAATGCTATCTATATCTCCTCGAAAAACTTGAAATAAATTCATGAATCTGAACGTCTGCCACAAGTTCCCCCACCTCCGGTTCCCCCAGTGCCTCCGCCACAACCGCCATTGCCGCCACCACTTCCACCGCTACATCCACCTCCACCGCCGCACCCACCGCTGCCGCCACAACCTCCTTGCCCTCCGGAGCCTCCAGATACTTGTGGGCTAGTATCTGAACCAAAATCATTTTTGAAATTGAAAAGTACTTCGCCAAGTTCATTGTTTTTCATTTTTATTTTCACTCATCGAAATGGCCACTCGGTATTGGGTGGTGTTGATAGTTCTAGTTGTTTGTGGGATTAACTGCAAGTGAGCAAATTTATGCGCGTAGGAATATTCATTCGGCTTTGAAGGAATAGTCACGCAAATAATAAGGAGTGTTCTTGTGCTCTACTTTTTATATTGGAAGGGCAAAGCTGTGTATCGTGTTTTTTAAACTCTTTTAAAAACTTAGTTTTAGTTGTCGTTAATCTGAAATATTTAAAAATAACACTGATCAAAACGCGGTTGTAGGACCCAGTAAGTCATTTCTCTTTTGTATGTGAGTTTTCTTTCCTGGGCGACTTGTTTTTTAAAAAAAGGCGACGAACGGTAGCCTCAATTGACGAAAATCAGCCACTTCAAGAAGCTACCTCAAGCACGCCTGCCATGAACTGTAACTACGCTTGCATCAAGCCTTCACCGGCGGTTCCTCGCTCTGCGGGTCGCCCACCGGCGTCTGACTACCAGGCGGAGTTGGATCCTTCTCCGGAACGGGTGTTGGGTCGGGTGTTGGGTCAGGTGGTGGCAGGGTCGGGTCATCGATGTTCGGATCAGGTGTTTCAGCTGGAATTGGAATACCCATGAAGGTGCCCTCGTTTCTGCTTGTCGTTGACAGGAGTAAAGCGGTTGACCGCCGACGGACGACTTTGACTCCCCAGGGTTTTTCCAGGGCATGCCGCAAGCAAATCCATATGAACTTTTGCCCCTGCTTCTGGCTCGGAACCTAAGTGAGTTCATTCAGAGAACCCGAACGCATGTGAGATTCGACCAGGCACAAGAGCGTCCATGGGGCGTAAGGAGAGATGCTCGATGATTGCTGAACAACCGACAGAGCTTGAGCACAACCCGCAATTACCCTTGTCGCAGGCATTGCTGTTGCCACGGATTGCGATCGAGAGCACCACGCCGGTGATCGATGCTGGCCAGTTTGCGGTCAAGGTGGTGGTGGACGAGCCGGTGGTAGTCACCACCAAAGTATTCGCCGATGGCCATGACAAACTGGCGGTGAAGCTGTGCTGGCGCGGCTCGGCTGATGCGCAGTGGCGAAGCCTGACCATGACCGATCTGGGCAATAACGGCTGGGAAGGGCAGTTCACGCTGACTGAGCAGGGTCGTTATGGATTTCGCATTGAAGCCTGGATCGATCAGTTCGGCAGTTTTTGTTATGAGTTGGGCAAGAAACATATGGCCGGGGTGCCGGTCAGTCTGGAGTTGCAGGAAGGGCGCAGCCACGTGCAGCAGGCCGCTACACGCAGTGAAGGGACATTGAGCGAGCAGTTGCACGCTTTGCACCATGAACTGTCCGGCTTGCTTGAAGCCGAGCAGGTTGCATTGTTTTTGCATGAGCGCAGCGCCGAACTGATGGCCCAGGCCGATCATCGGGCCTTCCTCAGTATCAGCCCCGAGTATCCGCTGGACGTCGAGCGCGGACTGGCACAGTTCGCCAGTTGGTATGAGCTGTTTCCGCGCTCGATCACCGATGACCCGGCGCGGCATGGCACCTTCAATGATGTGCACTTGCGTCTGTCGATGATCCATGACATGGGCTTCGATGTCTTGTATTTCCCGCCGATCCACCCGATCGGTCGCAGCTATCGCAAGGGCCCGAACAATTCCCTGACCGCCGGTCCTGACGATCCGGGCAGTCCCTATGCCATCGGCAGTGAGGAGGGCGGGCATGAAGCGATCCATTGGGAACTGGGTACCCGTGAAGACTTCCGCCGGCTGGTGGCCGCCGCGGCTGACCATGGGTTGGAAATCGCCCTGGATTTTGCCATTCAGTGTTCCCAGGACCACCCTTGGCTCAAAGAGCATCCGGGTTGGTTCAACTGGCGGCCGGATGGCAGCATCAAATATGCCGAGAACCCGCCGAAGAAGTATCAGGACATCGTCAATGTCGATTTCTACGCGGTCGATGCTATTCCCAGTCTCTGGCTTGCGCTGCGGGATGTCGTCATCGGTTGGGTCGAGGAGGGGGTGAAGATTTTCCGCGTCGATAATCCGCACACCAAGCCCTTGCCGTTCTGGCAGTGGTTGATTGCCGATGTGCGGGCGCAGTACCCCGAAGTCATCTTTCTCGCCGAAGCCTTTACCACGCCGGCGATGATGGCGCGGTTGGGCAAGGTCGGTTATTCCCAGAGCTACACCTACTTCACCTGGCGCAACACCAAGGCCGAACTGGCGACTTATTTCACCGAGTTGAACGAGTCGCCGTGGCGTGAGTGCTACCGGCCGAATTTCTTCGTCAATACGCCGGACATCAATCCGGGGTTCCTGCATGAGTCGGGGCGCCCCGGTTTCCTCATCCGCGCGGTGCTGGCGACCATGGGCTCGGGATTGTGGGGCATGTACTCCGGCTTCGAGCTGTGTGAGTCGGCACCGGTACCGGGCAAGGAAGAGTATCTGGATTCGGAGAAGTACCAGATTCGCCCCCGGGACTTCACTGCGCCGGGCAACATCATTGCCGAGATCGCCCAGCTCAATCGCATCCGCCGACAGAACCCGGCGTTGCACAGTCATCTGGGGCTGAAGGTCTACAACGCCTGGAACGACAACATTCTGTATTTCGGCAAGCGCAGCGCCGATGGCAGCAATTTCATTCTGGTGGCGGTCAGCCTCGATCCGGTCAACGCTCAGGAGGCGAGTTTCGAACTGCCGTTGTGGGAGATGGACTTGCCTGACGACGCGCAAACCAGCGGTGAGGACCTGATGAGCGGCCATCGCTGGACCTGGTACGGCAAGACCCAGTGGATGCGGATCGAGCCCTGGCATCAGCCGTTCGGGATCTGGCGGATAACGGCAATTTGATGTCACCGGCTTTGTGGCCAACGGGCTTTTTGTGGCGAGGGGGCTTGCCCCCGTTGGAGTGCGAAGCGCTCCCAAACCCGGCCACCGTGCTTTGTCAGTAATTATATTGTTGACCATTTTACGACTGCTTCGCAGCCGAGCGGGGGCAAGCCCCCTCGCCACAAAGGGTCGCGGCGCTGCTTGCTTTTATGAATTCAACAGGAGTTACAGATGGCGAAGAAACCCAAGTCAGCCGCCTTTATCAAGGATCCGCTCTGGTACAAGGATGCAGTGATTTACCAAGTACATGTAAAGTCTTTTTTCGACTCCAACAATGACGGGATCGGCGACTTTCCTGGCCTGATCGCCAAACTCGATTACATTGCCGATCTGGGCGTGAACACCATCTGGGTGTTGCCGTTTTACCCGTCACCGCGTCGCGACGACGGCTACGACATTGCCGAGTACCGTGGCGTGCATGCCGACTACGGGACCATGGCCGACGCCAAGCGGTTTATCGCCGAAGCCCATAAACGCGGGCTGCGGGTGATCACCGAGCTGGTCATCAACCACACCTCGGACCAGCACCCCTGGTTCCAGCGGGCGCGCAAGGCCAAGCCTGGTTCGGCGGCTCGGGACTTCTATGTGTGGTCCGATGATGATCAGAAATACGACGGCACCCGAATCATCTTCCTCGACACCGAAAAATCCAACTGGACCTGGGACCCGGTGGCCGGCCAATACTTCTGGCACCGGTTCTATTCCCATCAGCCAGACCTGAATTTCGACAACCCGCAAGTGATGAAAGCCGTGCTTTCGGTGATGCGCTACTGGCTGGACATGGGCATCGACGGCTTGCGCCTGGACGCGATTCCCTACCTGATCGAACGCGACGGCACCAACAACGAGAACCTGCCCGAGACCCATCAGGTGCTCAAGCAGATCCGCGCCGAGATCGATGCCAATTACCCGGACCGCATGCTGCTGGCCGAAGCCAACCAGTGGCCGGAAGACACTCAGCTGTATTTCGGTGATACCAAAGGGGACAACGGTGACGAGTGCCACATGGCCTTTCACTTCCCGTTGATGCCACGCATGTACATGGCGCTGGCCCAGGAAGACCGCTTTCCGATCACCGACATTCTGCGCCAGACTCCGGAGATTCCGGCCAACTGCCAGTGGGCGATTTTCCTGCGCAACCATGATGAGCTGACCCTGGAAATGGTCACCGACAAAGAGCGCGATTACCTGTGGAATTACTACGCGGCCGATCGTCGGGCGCGGATCAACCTGGGGATTCGCCGACGCCTGGCACCCTTGATGGAACGCGACCGGCGTCGGGTCGAGTTGCTCAACAGTCTGCTGCTGTCGATGCCGGGCACCCCGACCCTGTATTACGGCGATGAAATCGGCATGGGCGACAACATCTACCTCGGTGACCGCGACGGTGTGCGTACGCCAATGCAGTGGTCCATCGACCGCAACGGCGGTTTCTCCCGCGCCGACCCGGCCAGCCTGGTGCTGCCGCCGATCATGGACCCACTGTACGGTTATCTGTCAGTCAACGTCGAGACCCAGGCCAGCGATCCCCATTCGCTGCTGAACTGGAATCGGCGGATGCTGGCGGTGCGTAAACAGTCGAAGGCCTTCGGTCGGGGCACCTTGAAAATGCTCTCGCCGAGCAACCGGCGAATCCTGGCTTATACCCGGGAATACACCGGGCCTGACGGTAAACACGAAATCATCCTCTGCGTGGCCAACGTGTCGCGCAGCGCCCAGGCCGCTGAACTGGACTTGTCGGTGTACGCCGGGATGGTGCCGGTGGAGATGCTCGGCGGTAACGCCTTCCCGCCGATTGGCCAGCTGAATTTCCTGCTGACCCTGGCACCCTACGGGTTCTACTGGTTTGTGCTGGCGGCCGAGAACCAGATGCCCAGCTGGCATGTGGAGCCGGCGCAAAGCATCCCGGACTTCACCACCCTTGTGTTGAAAAAGCGCCTCGAAGAATTGCTCGAAGCCCCGTCGCGCACCACTCTGGAGCAGACTTCGCTGCCGGCCTGGTTGCCGAATCGCCGTTGGTTTGCCAGCAAGGATTCGACGATCGGGCAGGTGCATATCGTCTACGGCGTGCGTTTTGGCGACCCGCAGCATCCGGTGCTGTTCAGCGAGATCGAGGTCAGCAGCGATGGTCAGACCAACCGCTATCAGCTGCCCTTCGGCTTCCTCGCAGAAGATCAATACAGTGCGGCCTTGCCGCAGCAGCTGGCATTGGCCCGGGTCCGGCGCGGACGGCAAGTCGGCTTGATCACCGATGCCTTCAGCCTCGACAGTTTTGTACGGGCGGTCCTGCAGGAAATACAGGCGCAGTCCGTATTGCCGACCAGTGCCGGCGAGATCCGCTTCGAGCCGACCGCCGAACTGGCGAAGCTGGGCTTGAACGACGAATCCGAAGTGCGTTATCTGTCGGCCGAACAGTCCAACAGTTCAGTGGTGATCGGCAGCAGCCTGGTGTTGAAGTTGATTCGCAAGGTCAGCGCCGGTGTGCATCCGGAACTGGAGATGGGCGCCTATCTGACCGCAGCCGGTTTCCTCCATATCTCACCGTTGCTCGGCTCGGTGATTCGCCGCGATGAGCAGGGCGAGGACAACTTGCTGATGATCGCCCAGGGTTACCTGAGCAATCAGGGCGACGCCTGGGAGTGGACGCAGAATAACCTTGAGCGAGCGATTCGCGATGAATTGGCCGAGGCGATGTCCGAGCAGGAACAGCACTACAACGCCCTCGGCGAATTGAAGGATTTCGCCGGGATGCTCGGTCAGCGTCTGGGCGAGATGCATCAGATACTCGCGGCGCCGACCGACAATCCTGATTTCAGCCCGCAACAGAGTACGCTCAAGGATGCCCAGGCATGGACCCGGCATATCGGCGAGCAACTGGAACGCGCCTTGCAGATGCTCAAGCAACATAAGGCCGAGTTGCGGCCCGAGGATCAGCTGCTGGTCAGCCATTTGCTGCAACACGAGAAGGCGCTGTTCAGTCATATTCAGGCGCTGGCGAAACAGGCCACCGGCGGTTTGCGCATTCGCGTGCACGGTGACCTGCATTTGGGTCAGGTGCTGGTGGTCAAGGGGGATGCCTACCTGATCGACTTCGAAGGCGAACCGGCCCGGGCATTGCATGAACGTCGGGGCAAGCACAGCCCGTACAAAGATGTCAGCGGCGTGCTGCGCTCGTTCGACTATGCGGCGGCGATGGCGTTGAATGTGCAGAACGTCGATGGCTCGGCCCAGGCCCATGCCGCGCGTCGGCGCGTGACCGAGCGCTATATCATTGAGGCGCGAGAGGCTTTTGTTCAGGCATATCGGCAGGCAACGGCTAGTCTTGCTCATGGATGGCAGGACGCCGAAGGTGAGGACGCCGCGCTGGCGTTGTTCGGCTTGGAAAAAACGGCTTATGAGGTAGTCTATGAAGCCGAGAATCGTCCCACCTGGCTGCCGGTGCCATTGCACGGTTTGTACGGGTTATTGAGTGGGCTCAAACCCTTTTCCGACACAGAGACCAGTGGAGAGTAGTCATGAGTTTCTCAAACAAGGAACAGGGTCATTCGAGAGCGGCGTTGTTGCCCAGTGCCAAGGATATCGATGCGTTGGTGCGCGCCGAGCACCACGATCCGTTCGCGATCCTGGGGCCCCATGGCGATGGTGCCGGCGGGCAGTTTATCCGTGGGTTCCTGCCCGGTGCCTTGAGTGTTCAGGTACTGGCCAGCGATAGCGGTGAAGTACTCGCAAACCTGGAGGCGACCGAGGTACCGGGTTTGTTTGTCGGGCATTTCGACCGCGCGCAAGCCTATCAATTGCGGATCAACTGGGCGGGCGGCGAGCAGACCAGCGAAGACCCTTACAGCTTTGGCCCGTTGCTCGGCGAGATGGATCTTTATCTGTTCGCCGAAGGTAATCATCGCGACCTGAGCGCGTGCCTGGGTGCGCAGTTGAAAACCGTGGACGGCGTCGATGGCGTGCGTTTTGCGGTGTGGGCACCGAATGCCCGAAGGGTCTCGGTGGTCGGTGACTTCAACGTCTGGGACGGCCGTCGACATCCGATGCGCTTGCGTCATCCGTCCGGGGTGTGGGAATTGTTCATCCCGCGCCTGCAGGCAGGGGAGGCCTACAAGTACGAAATTCTAGGCGCGAACGGGATTCTGCCACTCAAGTCCGACCCTGTGGCGCTGGCCACTTCGCTGCCGCCGGATACCGCATCCAAGGTCGCATCGCCACTGCGGATCGACTGGCAGGACCAGGAGTGGATGCAGACTCGTGGCGAGCGCCACCGACCGGATGCACCGCTGTCGATCTACGAATTGCATGCCGGCTCCTGGCAGTGCGAGGTCGATGACCTCGGTGAAGTCGCGCGCCAATACAACTGGCATGAGCTGGCCGAACGCTTGATCCCCTACGTCCAGGAACTGGGCTTCACCCATATCGAGCTGATGCCGATCATGGAGCATCCGTTCGGGGGCTCCTGGGGCTACCAGCCATTGTCGCAATTCGCCCCGAGCGCCCGTTACGGCTCACCGGAGGATTTCGGTTACTTCATCAACGCCTGCCACCAGGCGAACATCGGGGTGATCCTCGATTGGGTGCCCGCGCATTTTCCCACCGACACCCACGGCCTGGCGGAATTCGACGGGACCGCGTTGTACGAATACGGCAACCCCCAGGAAGGCTTCCATCAGGACTGGGATACCTTGATCTACAACCTGGGGCGCACCGAAGTCCACGGCTTCATGCTGGCCTCGGCGCTGCACTGGCTCAAGCATTTCCACGTCGACGGCCTGCGGGTGGATGCGGTGGCTTCGATGCTCTACCGCGACTATTCACGTAAAGCCGGCGAGTGGGTACCCAATCGCCATGGCGGTCGCGAGAACCTCGAAGCCATCGATTTTGTCCGGCACCTGAACGATGTGGTCGCGCTGGAGGCTCCAGGGGCGCTGATGATTGCAGAAGAGTCGACGGCCTGGCCCGGTGTCAGCCAGGGCACCCAGCAGGGTGGTCTGGGTTTCAATTACAAATGGAATATGGGCTGGATGCACGACTCCCTGCATTACATTCAGCAGGATCCGGTGTATCGCGCTCACCATCACAACGAGTTGAGCTTCGGCCTGGTGTACGCCTGGTCCGAGCGGTTCATCCTGCCGATCTCCCACGACGAAGTGGTGCACGGCAAACATTCGCTGATCGATAAAATGCCCGGCGATCGCTGGCAGAAATTCGCCAACCTGCGCGCCTACCTGAGCTTCATGTGGATGCATCCAGGCAAGAAGCTGCTGTTCATGGGCTGCGAATTCGGCCAATGGCGGGAGTGGAATCACGATCAGCAGCTGGATTGGTACTTGCTGCAGTATCCCGAGCACCGGGGTGTGCAGAAGCTGGTGGCGGATCTGAACCGGCTGTACCGCGAAGAGCCGGCGCTGCACGATCAGGACGATGCGCCGCAGGGGTTCCAGTGGTTGATCGGTGACGATGCAGTCAACAGCGTGTACGCCTGGTTGCGCTGGAGCAAGGAGGGGCGGCCGGTGCTGGTGGTGGCCAACTTCACGCCAGTGCCGCGTCAGGCCTATCGGATCGGGGTGCCCTTTGCCGGGCGCTGGAGCGAAGTGATCAACAGCGATGCCGATACCTATGCCGGTTCCAATTACGGCAACGGGGGTGGCGTCTTCACCGAGGACGAGCCCAGTCATGGCCAGGCCCTGTCGCTGGTGTTGAACTTGCCGCCGCTGGGGGTGTTGATCCTGCGGCCCGAGGGTTAACGCGGGCATATTGTGGCGAGGGAGCTTTCTGTGGTGAGAGAGCTTTCTGTGGCGAGGGGGCTTTCTGTGGTGAGGGGGCTTGCCCCCGTTCGGCTGCGAAGCAGTCGTAAAACGGATGACGCGTTCTACCTGAAAAAACGCGGTTTCCGGTTTTGGGGCCGCTTCGCGACCCAACGGGGGCAAGCCCCCTCGCCACAGCAAGCCCCCTCGCCACAAGCAAGCCCCCTCGCCACAGGTTACCGCTCTCACCAGCGCATCCGCACACCCAGACTGCCAATCAAACCATTGAGATCGTTGTCGTCGACATCGCTGCTGTAGTCGGCACTGACATACAGGCTCACTGTGGGCGAGACCCTGGCCACCAGGCCAAGACCCAGATCGACGGTGGAGGATTTGCGACTGCTGCTGATCTTGTCGACCTGGTCGAGGCTCAGGGTGTCGCCGCTATACACCGTATGCCACAAGTTGGTCCGCACATAGGGTTCGACCGGCAGACCGCGAATTTCGTAGCTACCTTTCAAGCGCGCACCGACCCGGCCACTCCAGGACGTCAAGTCGCTGGACGAGGCGTTGCCATTGCCGGCATTCGGGGAGTCCAGGCTGATGCGTTGGTTGATCAACTGGGCCTGGGGTTCAACGACCCAGTTTTCGCTGATGCCGATGGGGAATCCGCCTTCGACCGACAGCGTCACCGCCCTCCCTTCTGCTGCCTGCAGGGAGCCCTGTTGGGTGCGACTGAAGCCATTGACCCGGCCGCCGCTGGCAGTCAAATCCACATGCCAGCCTTGCGGACCGGTCAGGCTCCAGTAGGCGCCCAGGCTCGGGCCTTCGAGGTTGAGGCTGTCATGTCGCGGGTCGGCCATGGCGTGGGAGGTGAGCATACCGTTGCTGTTACCCTGGAACTGGCTGTGGCCACCGACCAGGCCGACACGCTGGGTAGGCCCGCTGTCATTTTTCAGGGTGTAGAGGGCCGGTCCTTTGGAAAGGTTGCCGGAGAACTGCGAAGCGAGATAATCGATTTCAGCCTGTCTGGAGGCCTGACCATAGACCCGCTCCCAGGCGGCAGGGGCGGCTTCATTCAGGGTCAGCGACTGAGTGTCGAGGTGCAGATTGGAGGTGTGAGGTCCGGTGAAGGTCGAATCCGGTGTCGGCAAGTTGAACACTGGAATGTCCTGGCGATACCAGGGCGTCGGCTCATCTTCGGCGGAGCCTGCCTGAACCTCCATGGAGGAACAGAGCAGCAGGGTAGTCGATACGGCGCAAATGGTGATTTTGATCTCTTGTGGGGTGATTGAAGTTTTCATGGAGGTCTACCTGCAATGGCATGCCTATCTCGCTATGGCGTCTCTCCTACCCCGAATGAGGGGCGACCGAATTCAATGAGGCAAGGCCCACCCGCCCGCTTGCGCAGGAGCTTCGAGGCTTGCCCCGGATGGTACTTCCGGGGGTAGTAAGATGAAGCTAAGAAGACCCGAGACCTCGCGTCAAGAAACTGAATGATGGGTGGTAGCGTTATTTTAAGGGCGTCAAATATTTGATAATTAAGGTTTCTCTAAGCTCTTGTTTGTACGCAAAATCATCTGGAAAGCCTCGGTTTAGAGGCTTTCATTAGGTTGCTATGGGATTACCAACTCAGCCGAATTCCCGCGTTCCCGCTGACCCCCTCCATCTGGTTGCTATCCAGATTGGTGTTGTAGTCGGCAGCCAGATAGACGCTGACAGCGGATGACAGCTTGGCGACAATGCCCACGCCAAGGTCCGCGGTGGACGATTTGTGTTCGCTTTTGATTCGGTCAACACCGTCATAGGTCACCGTGTCGGAACCGCCGAAGGTCCGCCAGGCATTGGCTCGCAGATAGGGTTCGATTGGCACGTTGCGCACCTGGTAGCGACCCTTGAGGCGGGCTCCCAGCCGACCTGTCCAGTAATCCTGGGAGTCGAATGACACGTCGGAAATACCGTCGTTCTGATCGTCCAGATCGACACGCTGGTTGATCACCTGAACTTGCGGCTCGACCACCCAGTTGGTGGAAACAGCAATCGGATATCCAGCCTCGAGCGAGAGCGTCAGGGCATGGCCTTCAGTGTCCATTTTTACGCCGCGATCCGAGCGGTTACGGCCATCCAGGTGTGTGCCCATGGCGACCGCATCCACGTACCAGCCGGTTGGGTCGGTCAGGGTCCAGTAGGCGCCAAAGTTTTCGCCGTCAAGCTTTACCCTGCCTGCACGGCGGTGTTGGAATCCTTCGGCAAAACCATCGACACCACCCTGAAGGCGGCTTCGACCAACGAAGAAGCCTGCACGCTGGATTTGCCCGGCGCTGGTTTGCGATGCATAGAGATCATGGCCGATCTGGAAACCCTTGAGCGAGCCGTCGAAACGCGGCGTCACTGTCCCTGACCAGCTCTTCTGGAAGTCACTGCCATAGGCCCGGGCCCAACCCGCGGGGACCGCTCCGGTTTCAGTCAGCAGGCTTTGTTCGCCCTGGCGATCATGGAAGGTGCCAAGGGCTTGCAAGGTCATCACTTGGGCGGCGGGTATCACCACCGAGTACACCGGCACTTCCAGGCGATACAGTGGGATCGGGTCTGCGCCGGCTGCCGCAGTGGGCAATGGCGGTGTCGTCATGGCCGGCACCGGGGAGGTCTGGGCAGCTACCTGCGCAGGTGCCGGGGCCGGTGGTGCAACAGGGGCCACGGCTGGGGCAGTGGGGGGCTCGACTGGCGGCTCATCCGGATCGATGGTGGGCGGAACGGCTGGTACGACAGGAGGTGCGGGTGGCACCACAGGTGGCGTTGGAGCTACGGGCGGGACGGCGGGCGGCGTTACCGCTACGACCGATGAACGCAGGTACCAGTTGTTCTCCGAGCCGGCCGTGACCCCGCCCTTGAACAGATAATACTGGTAGGCGCCGGCGGAAACCGAACTGTTCAGTGCAAAGGCATCGCTACTGCTGGTGGCGCCATTTTGAGCCTGTACGACCTCGATGCCGTTCTGCCGGGTCAGCCCGCCCAGCCCGCCGAGGTTACTGATGCCAAGCTGGGTATAACCGCTGATGGTGCCTTGAGACACCAGCAGTTTATCGCTGGCTGAGCTGTCTTCGCCGAGTACGGTTTGCAGTAGCAACTGACCGTTACTGCCGACATAGTTGCCGTGTACGGTCAGTGAGTCTGTCGCGCTGCTGCTGCCAGTTGTCATGTCAATGACGCCGGCGTTGCCAAGGGTCGCCAACTGGCCGGCGGTATAGGGCCGGATGCTGCCTTGGGTCACTGCCAGGGCACTGCTGGCATCGATGGAGAAGACGCCTGTTCCAGTTGCGCTGTCGCCCAGGAAAAAATCACCCGCCAGGTCAAAGCGTGAGTTGTTGGTCAGCTCGACTGACTCCCAACCGACATAACGCGTCGCGCCAGCAGCGCTGCTGTTATCGAAGGTGAGACCGTCATCACCCAAGCCACCATCCAGAGACGGGTTCGAGGACAGAAAGCTTTCATTCAGGTTGCCGAGTCGCGCGTTATCGTCGCCATCGCCCATCAGGATGGCGGACGGGATCTGGCCGCCATCCTTCCAGGTGAAGCTATCATTGCCGGCGCTGGCGCGTATTTGCCCTGCAATGACTCCGCCACTGACCGCGATGCTGTCGTCGCCACCGCTGACACTGACATTGCCGCCAATGCTGCCGCCGGAGACGATGATGGTGTCCTTGCCAAAGCCGGTGACCAGATTGCCAAGGATCTTGCCTCCCGACATATCGAAGGTGTTGTCGTCGAGTTTCATATCCACCCGGCCGATTTCGCCGTTGGTCAGCTCCGCGAAATCCCCGTCCTCGAAGGCGCCGACGATAGTGCCATCGGTCATCAGGAACCTATCCAGCCCATCGCCCTGGGCCAGGGACTGAATACGCCCGCCGTTCATGACGAAATCATCGATGCCACTGCCCTGGCTGACCGCGCCGGTGATTTGCCCGGTGCTGATCTGCAAGGTATCCCGACCATCGCCCTGGTTGAGGGTGCCGGTGATGGTGCCCGAATCCATCTGCACTCGATCGTTGCCTGCGCCGAAGCTGACATTGCCGTTGATGGCGCCCGTGCCATTGGCGGGGAACGTCAGGCTGTTGTCGCCCGCCAGATCGGTGAGCGCGCCGCTGCTGCCACTGTCACAGGTGAAGGCGTCATTACCGACACCAGGCGTGAGGGTACAGCCCGCTTCAGTCGGTGCCGAGGAGAGCGTGAGCAGTGAGTCGGTCAGCAATAAAGCTGTCGATAATGACTGGTTTTTACGGTTCATGATAGGTCCGGGTCCGTGGTTGTTTTAAGACTTCCTGTGGTGAATTCCTGCCGCAGATATTCAACAAAGCTCATGGCTGACTTGAAGGTTCTGCACTAATGGACTGAAAAATCTGTTCCTTCAGACAAGCAAAGTACTAGTCGCTTTTTTTGTCTGATGATTGGGCAGCCGACAAGCGGTACTGTCAGATCTGACAGTTGTGCCGAATCGAGGATCGTGCTATCGCAGGCGGGATTTTCAGACGCTCAGAGGTGCACTTCCACCGTCAGGGGCAAGTGATCGGAGAGATGGGGCCAGGGCTTGTGGCTGAGGATTTTCGGCTGGTGGCTGCTGGCATTGCGCAGGTAGATGCGGTCCAGGCGCAGCAGGGGCCAACGCGCCGGATAGGTCTTGGCCGGACGTCCAAGATGGCGTTCGAAGGCTTCGTGCAGGTAGTCTTGACGGGCGAGGGTGATATTGCCCCGCAGCTGCCAATCGTTGAAGTCGCCGGCAATGATCACCGGTGCCTCCTCGGGCAATGATTCCAACAGTAGGCAGAGCAGGGCCAACTGCAATTGGCGATGGCTTTCCAGCAGACTCAAATGCACGCAGATCGCATGCACTTCGGCATGCCCCGGTACTTCCAGCACACAATGCAACAGCCCGCGACGTTCGGGTCCGGTGATCGATACGTCGAGATTGCGGTGCTGGCGGATCGGGTATTTCGACAACAGTGCATTGCCATGGTGGCCGTCCGGATAGACCGCATTGCGACCATAGGCGAAGTCGCTCCACATGCTGTCGGCGAGGAACTCGTACTGTGACTGTTGCGGCCAGTTGTGGTAGCGCAAGGCTAGGCGGTCGTGCTCGCCCAACACCTCTTGCAGAAACACCAGGTCAGCCGAGGTGCTGCGAACGGCCTCGCGCAATTCCGGAAGGATGAAGCGCCGGTTCAGGGCGGTGAACCCCTTGTGAGTGTTAACCGTCAGGACTCTCAGGCGATGGATCGCCGGGAGGTTTTTCAGTACTGCCGAGCTGACAGCAAACCTGTCTGAATCGCTGGTCACGGTCACTCCTCTGAATCAGGGCCGTTACTTATGCGACTGATGCTTTGCCCGGCAGTTCAGAGTTTCGGACGCGTCGATCCACTCCTGGCGCTTACACGAACACGATCTCGTAGGGCAGGCGCAAGCGCTCCAGCACCGGTCGTGAGAGCATCGGCGCGATACCAATGGCCGGGTCGCCATCCAGTTGGCTGGCATAGGCATGGGTCGCATGGCTTTTGCGGGCTACTGTCCAGCTGTCCAAACGTATCTTGCGTGCACGCTGCCAGGGGATCAGCCCTTGTTCGCGAGCTGGCCAGTGCCAGGCCCCGAGCGGTATTTCACGAAGGTGCGCGTCGACCATCCTGGCCGCCTCGGCGGCGGCCCGACCGACCGCATCATGATCGACATGGCCATCCTCGCGCCAGATGCTGAAGACCACGTCGCCGGGGCGTAGATACCGTGCAATGAACTGGGTCAGTTGCTGCTCCTGTTCGGCCAGCGCGTTGTCGGTGAAACCGCCACGGATCCACTTCAGGCTGTGCATGGGCAATCCCAGGCGCCTCAGGGCTTCGACACTTTCCTGCGGGCGAAACACGCTCAGCCGCCTGGCTGACCACAGGTTGGAACCCGGGTGGCTGGCACTGCCGTCGGTGATCGAGATCAGTTGCAGGGGATGCCCAAGACCGGCCAATAACTGCAGCAGGCCGCCACAGGACACGACTTCGTCCCCGGGATGCGAGGCTATTACCACGACGCGAGCACCTGGCGGAACCAGGCTACTGGTATTGATGACCGGGATATTGTGCAACTGCAGCGCGCTGTTCCACACCTGCGCAGGGGTTCTGCTTTCGGGGAGCGAGACGGATTTCATCGGTGTCACATCCTTGTTTTGGTAGTGCCGCCAGACCTGGATGATGGCTTGAGATCATCCTCTGCATGTGGGTGATGAGGTGCTGGTAGAGGTTTGTCGGCACTCCGGATCCTGGATTGCCGCAAACTGAGTATTGCCTATGTTGCGGGTTACGTCGCCTTTGTCTGAATCATGGGTGATTGCTTGCCACAGGGGCAGGTTCAACGACTGCGGTAAGCCGAAAAAACACCCCTGGGGTTCCAGCGAAATCTAACGGCTGGTCATCAGTCTTCTTCCTCACGCTGCAATTCGAACAACAGCAGCGAGCGTCCGGTCACTGAATACTGGTCATCGAATTCGAAACGTTCCTGGCCGCGAATCGAGGGTTGGTTGGTGTCGAGCAAGCAGGTCCAGAAAATGCCTTCAGGGACTTGCGGCAGGGTAAAATTGACGACGTCGTGATGGGCGTTGACCACCAGCAGCAAAGTCGCGTCGGCACCTTTGCGGCGGATGCCGGTTTCCTGGGCGCGGCCGTCGAGCAGCATGCCCAGGCAACGGCCATGGCCTTCTTCCCATTGTTCGATGCTCATCTCGCTGGCGTCCGGTGCCAGCCAGGTGACGTCCTTGACGCCAATGTCCTCGTTGTAATTGCCCACCAGGAAACGTTGGCGGCGCAGGATCGGGTAAGCCAGGCGCAGCTTGATCAGGCGTTTGACAAACTTGAGCAGGGCCTTGCCGTCGTCGCTCAGGTTCCAGTCGACCCAGCCGGTGTCGCTGTCCTGGCAATAGGCGTTGTTGTTGCCGTTCTGGGTACGGGCGAACTCGTCACCGGCCACCATCATCGGCGTGCCTTGGGCCAGCAACAGGGTGGCGAAGAAATTGCGCATCTGGCGCAAGCGCAATTCATTGATTTGCGGGTCGTCGGTCGGCCCTTCGACGCCGTGGTTCCAGGACAGGTTGTTGTCGGTGCCGTCCTCATTGTTCTCGTCGTTGGCTTCGTTGTGCTTGTCGTTGTAAGAGACCAGGTCGTTCAGGGTGAAGCCGTCGTGGGCGGTGATGAAATTGACCGAGGCGTAGGGGCGGCGACCGCGCTGGTTGAACATCTCGCCGGAGGCGGTCATGCGCCCGGCAAAGTCCGCCAGCTGGCCGTCGTCACCTTTCCAGAAGGCGCGCACGGTGTCGCGAAAACGATCATTCCACTCAACCCAGCCTGGCGGGAAGTTACCCACCTGATAACCACCGGGACCGCAATCCCAGGCCTCGGCGATCATTTTAACCTGACGCAGTACCGGATCCTGGCGACAGGCAACGAGGAAGCTGTGGCGTTCGTCGAAGCCGTCGTGGTACCGGCCGAGAATGGTCGCCAGATCGAAACGGAATCCATCGACGTGCATTTCCGTAGCCCAGTAACGCAATGAGTCGGTGACCATTTGCAGTACGCAGGGGTGGCTCAGGTCCAGGGTGTTGCCGGTCCCCGAATCATTGATGTAGAAGCGTTTGTCGTCGGGCATCAGCCGATAGTAGGAGGCGTTGTCGATGCCGCGCATGGACAGGGTCGGGCCCTGCTCATTGCCTTCGGCGGTGTGGTTGTAGACCACGTCGAGAATCACTTCCAGATTGGCTTCGTGCAGGTGCGCGACCATCTCCTTGAACTCGGCGATCTTGCCGCTGGCCAGGTAGCGCGGGTCCGGGGCGAAGAAGGCGATGCTGTTGTAACCCCAGTAATTGGTCATGCCCTTATGCAGCAAGTGCTGGTCATTGACGAAGGCGTGGATCGGCAACAATTCGACCGTCGACACGCCAAGCTTGCGAATGTGTTCCAGCACGTCATCGACCATCAACCCGGCGAAGGTGCCGCGCAAGGCCTCGGGGACGGACGGATGGCGCATGGTCAGGCCACGCACGTGAGTCTCATAAATGATCGTCCGGTCCCATGGCACACTGACGCGGTGATCGTGACCCCAGGTGTGGGCCGGGTCGATTACCTTGCACTTGGGCACGAACGGCGCGCTGTCACGTTCATCGAAACTGAGGTCGGCGTCAGGATGGCCGATGGTGTAGCCGAACAGTGCCTCGGACCACTTCAACTCGCCCACCAGTTGCTTGGCATAGGGGTCGATCAGCAGCTTGTTGTGATTGAAGCGATGACCATTTTCCGGGTCGTAGGCGCCATAGACCCGATAGCCGTAAATCAGCCCGGGATGGGCGTCAGGCAGATAGCCGTGAAAAATCTCGTCGGTGTACTCAGGCAGTTCGATGCGCTCGAGTTCAACTTCACCGGCGTCATCGAACACGCACAGTTCGACCTTGGTGGCGTTGGCCGAGAACAGAGCGAAGTTGACCCCCAGGCCATCCCAGGTCGCGCCCAATGGAAAGGGCAAACCTTCACGGATGCGCGAGGCCTCGACTAGAGGTCCTGGCGCGGCTTTTTTTGGCGTGGTCATAGATGCTCCTGCAAATGAGTAACATGTTCGTTCGGCAACTCAGCGATGCTTTCTGGTGGCGAGTGAGTGGGAAACAGTGGGTCGCCAAGTTGTCACTTGTGGCGAGGGGGCTTGCCCCCGTTCGGCTGCGAAGCAGTCGTAAAACCGGATGACGCGTTCTACCGGATAAACCGCGGTTTCCGGTTTTGGGGCCGCTTCGCGACTCAACGGGGCGATGCGGCGTTCCGACAAGCCCCCTCGCCACAGCAAGCCCCTCTTCACAAAGGGTGTTCAGTTCCCCGATGCAGCAGGTCAGCTCGCCGATGGCTTGCGCGGTGCTCGTGGTTTTTTCGCGGCAGCGGCTTTTTTCTCGCCCGGCGGCGTGACTACGGGGGTAGCCGCGGGCGCTTTGGTTTTGCTTTTGGCTTCGGGTTTGGCCTTGGTGGTACTGGCTTTGGACTGTTTGTTCGGGACCAGGCTTTCGGCCTCGGCGAGTTTGCGCGCCATCTCCCAATGGCGGGCTTCCTGGCCTTCGGGCTTACCTTCGGACTCCCAGATTTGATAGGCAAACTCACGGACGCGTTTGTCGTCGCTACTCATCGCTATGCTCCTGAACTGAACTCAAGTTTGGATAAAGAGATTGACCGGGAATTCCCCCAGCGCGGCGCTTATCAATAGCTCCTTGTGGTGTGTGACTGCGCAGGCGGAAAAAAGTCCCTTCAAATTTTGCCCGGAGGCGGTAAATGGCAGTTGTACCCGGGTGTCGCCCCACTCCAATGCAGACACCAGCGGTTGCGCGCCGGTTTTCAGCAGGCCGGATACCAGTCTTGGAACAATCACCACGGCCCGTTGACCCTCGATTTCGCGGCTGAAGGCCAGCACCCGTTCAGCCTGACTGCCGAGCACTTCCAGGGCCTGGTAGCGGCCCCGGCGAAACAGCTCCGGATGTTCGGCACGGCGAGCCAGCACCCTGGCAATCAGCGCTTGTTTGATACGCCCGTCATGCCAGTTCTCCAACAACTGCGACACCTGCGGAGCACTCTGTAATGCCTGTTGCCGACTGCTGAAGTCCACCGGGCGGCGGTTGTCCGGATCCACCAGGCTGAAGTCCCAGAACTCGTTGCCTTGATAGAGATCAGGGACACCGGGCACCGTGAGCCGCAGCAAGGTTTGAGCCAGACCGTTCAAGGCGCCGGCCGGAGCAATCAATTGCGCGGCGTTGCCCATGGCAGAGCGTAGCTCAAGCCCTTCGGGAGATAACAACAAGCGTTCGAGGAAAGTCTGAGTCGCCTGTTCATAAGCGTCGTTCGGCGCGCTCCAGCTGCTTTGCAGCTTGGCTTCGCGCAGGGCTTTTTGCTGCCATTGCCGCAGACGTTGAGCATAGTCCGGCAGGGCCTGGGTATCGTCACTGCGCAGCGCCAGCGGCCAACTGCCGAGCAGGGTTTGATAGAGGATCAGTTCATCCCCCGCCGACGGCGCGATGGGGTCGCTGCGCAGAGGGGCGGCGAGTGCTCGCCACTGCTCGACCTGATCGGCGTACCAGGCGCTGCGCTCGCTGAGCACGGCCAGCCTGGCGCGGGCGTCTTCGCCGCGCTTGTGGTCATGGGTGGCCGTGGCCAGCAGGTTATCCGGGAAGGTCGCCAGGCGCTGGCTGCAGGCCAGGTGAAAGTCCGCAACCTGCGCGCTGAACCGTTCGGTGCTGAAGCCGACATCGTTGCGCGACAGCAGCACTGCCGAGCGATAGAACGCGGTGTCTTCCACCGCCTTGGCGGCGGCAGGCGACGTCAACTGCTGAAAGCGCACCGAGGCATGCTTGAGGATCTTGCGTTGCCTGCCCACGGGACGTTTGCGCCAGGGCTGGCCACCGAGCCAGCGTTCGAGATAGTCGAGCACCGGCCAATCGGCTTCGCCCAGGGTGCTTCGGGCGCCGGCCATGGCCTGCTCAAAGAACACATTGTCTTCTGCGGCCCGCCCACGCGCACTGACATAAGTGCGGTACACCGGGAAGTGCACGATCAACTCCTGCAGCGCCCGGCGAATCGCCCCCAGGGTGAGGTCGCGGCTCATCAGGTCATCGCGGGCAATCTGCAACAAGGCCTGGGCGACGCTTTCGAAATCCCCGGCCAGGGAACCGTTGAGTATCTGTTGACGGGCCAGCCGTGCTTCCTGGAGGAATTCGGCGGGGCGTTCGCTGTGGCGGCTCCACAGTTCGGCGAGGGGTTCGGCGCCCTGAGGGTCGTGTTGCAGCAGCGACACCTGATCCATGAACTCGTAACCGGTGGTGCCGTCCACCTTCCAGTCGGTGTGCAGGGTTTCACCCAGGCCGAGGATCTTCTCGACGTAAATCGGCAAGTGCCGCGCAGGCGACAGGGCATCGATCCGTCGGCGCAATTTGCGGCAGTAACCTCGCGGGTCGGCGAGCCCGTCGATATGGTCGATGCGCAAACCGTCCACCAGGCCTTCGCTGATCAGCTGGAAAATCTTCGCGTGGGTGGCTTCGAACACCACCGGGCGCTCGACCCGCAGACCGCCGAGTTCGTTGATGTCGAAAAAGCGCCGCCAATTGATATCGTCGGCCGCGGTGCGCCAACTGGCCAGGCGATAGCTTTGCCGCTCCAGCAGATTGTGCAGACGCTCGAGACCTTCGGGTTGACGGGAGTCGTACAAGCTCAGACGGTGTTCGATCGCCTGTAGGATCGCTGGCTGGCGGGCCAGTTCGAGCAGGTCCTGGTGCAAAGGCACCGCCAGGGAGTGTGCGTCGGACAGGTAATGAAGGGCGCTGAAACGGTCAGCCAGGACCTTGAGCTGTTGCGCGGTTTCGGGATCAGGTTGATCGCCGGGATTGAGCAGTTCACCGTAGTCGGTAGGGCAGATCGGGAAGCGGTGGTCGTAGTGTTCGACATAAAAGGCCCCGCGTCCCGGATCGAAGCGCAGGGGAATAGTCCCGTCCTGTAGCGCAACGCCGTAGTCACTGCCCAGAAACGGCAGGAGTAACTGGCCTTCGAGCAAGGGGTCGGGGGAGTGCCACTGAATATCGAAGAACTCGCCGTAGGGACTGCGTCGCCCCCACTCCAGCAAATCCAGCCACCAGGGGTTGTCGGCGCCGCCGACCGCCATGTGGTTGGAGACGATGTCGAGGATCAGGCCCATGCGCTGTTGCCGCAGGGCGCCGACCAGACGTCGCAAGGCCGCTTCTCCACCCAACTCGGGATTCACCGTGGTCGGGTCGACCACGTCATAGCCGTGCATTGAGCCGGCGCGGGCACTGAGCAGCGGCGAGGCGTAGATATGGCTGATGCCGAGGCGGGCGAAGTACGGCAACAACGGCACCGCGTCATCCAGGCTGAAGCCCCGGTGAAATTGCAGGCGCACGGTGGCTCGCAGCGCAGGGTCCTGGTCGTTCATCGGTCACGCTCGAAAGCTTGCAGGCGAGCGCAGGCGAGTATTTCCAGACGTCGTGCGGCATCCGGGTCATCGAGCAACGCTTCACTGTCGCCGGACAAGCGCCGACGCCAATTGGGATGGCTGTCGGTGGTGCCGGGCAGGTTGGGCTGTTCGTCGATGCCCAGGGCATCTTCCAGCGGCAGCAAGACCAGTGGCGCACGGGTGTGACCGAGGAAGCGAATACTGGCGTCGAGGATCTGGTCGGTTTCGTGGGACTCTTCGCGAAAGTTCTGTGGGTCTTCGCCCAAGACCCGGCGCAAACCGACACGTTCGCGTTGGCGATGGGCGCGCCAGTGGGATTCGGCGGGGGCATCTGACAGCCCGAGGCGGACATTCCATTCGATATCGCGGCCATGCCACCAGCCGTTGAGGGTTGGCAGATCATGGGTGCTGGTGGTGGCCAAGGCGTTGTCCGGCCACTCGAGAATCGATTTGAAGCGGGCATTCTGGTCCTGCTCGAAGAGCAGCACGCGCATGCCGAGCATCGAGCGGGCGATGAGTTTTTCCTGCAGACCGTCCGGTACGGTGCCGAGGTCTTCGCCAAGGACGATCGCCTGATGCCGGAATGACTCCAGCGCCAGCAGACGGAGCAGGTCGTCCACCGGGTAATACAGGTAGGCGCCATCACTGGGTGGTGCGTCCCGAGGGATCACCCACAGGCGCTGCAGGCCCATCACGTGGTCGATTCGCAGCCCGCCGGCGTGAGCGAAGTTGGCCCGGAGCATTTCGATGAACGCGCGAAACCCGTTGCGCACCAGTCCTTCGGGACTGAATGCCGAAATACCCCAGCCCTGACCGGTACGGTTGAGGATGTCCGGAGGCGCGCCGACCGTCAGCTCCGCGAGCAGTTCGTCCTGGCGACTCCAGGCCTGGCTGCCGCCGCCATCGGCACCCACCGCAAGGTCGGCGATCAAGCCGATGCCCATGCCGCTGCTGCGCGCCGCCGTTTGCGCGCGCTCCAGACAACGGGCGATCAGCCATTGGCAGAAGGCGAAGAAGCCGATGTCCCCGGCGTTTTGTTCGGCGAACTCGGCCAGTGCCGCACTGCCAGGGTCACGCCACTGTGGCGGCCACTCGCGCCAGTCGAGGCTTTCGCCGCGGGCTGCGCGCTCGGCTTGCAGGGCCTCGAACCGGCAATGGTTTTCCAGCGCTTCGCCAGCACTGTGACGAAAGCTGCTGAAGTCTTCATGCAGGGGATGCTCGCCCTGGCAGAAGCCGTCATACAGCGCCCGCAGCAGCCGTTGTTTGGCGGCGGCCGCGGCCGGCCAGTCGATCAGGGGCTGCTGCTCCAGTCGGTGCAACTCTTCGGCCAGGCCCGTGGCGTCAATCGCAGTGCGCAGGGCACGTTCACCGAGAATCGCTCCGGGCGCGGCATACAGGCTGTTGAGAAACAGCCGGCTGGAGGGGGAGTAGGGGCTGTAACGCTGAGTGTCACTGCTGAACATGGCGTGCAATGGGCTGATGGCCAAGGCATCGGCGCCGCGTTCGCCGGCGACCCGGGCGAGGTTCTCCAGCGCCTGGGTGTCGCCGAAGCCTCCATCACCAGGACGTCTGAGGGAATACAGCTGCACGCCCAGGCCCCAGACGCGTGGCTTCGAGCTGTCGACGGCATCGCCGACGCTGTAGCAATGGCTGGGCGCCACAGCCAGGGTAAAGTGTTGCCCGGCAATGTTGACGCTTTGATAACCGACTGGAACCAAACCCGGCAGGACCGCCTCGGCGTCCAGCTTCAGGTTGAGCACGGCGCCGTCTTCCAGGTGAATCTCACAGGGTGTTTGCGGGGCAAAGTAGTGCGCCAGGTCCAGCCCTTTACCGAAGTCTGCGGTCAACAGGGGTGGCAGGTGTTTGGTCTGTTGGACCTGTTGCAGTTGCAGCAGGCTGGCGTCGATTTCCTGGGTCGTGGAGGCAGGATGACCGAGTCCGGTAAGGACTGCCCGCAGTACGGCGGGAGAGACTTTTTGTGGTTGGCCATTAGCATCGATCCAGTCGACTGCCAGGCCCGCTCGGCTGGCGAGTGTTTCCAGTTGCGTATCGCTCATGGGCGCTCTCCAGTCAGGGATGGCGCTGTCAGACTGACCAGCGCGCTGTACGGGGCGAGGGTGCCCTGCTGCAGCAGACGGAATGCCTGTTGCGGGTATTCGAAAAGGGCCTGTGCCAGGTCCTGTGGTGAATGGACCAGGGGTTGTGCACTGAGGTTCAGATCTATTCGCAGCAGGCTGCCGTCGCCCAGCCGCCAGCGCGCGCTGAGCGCACCCTCGGCCAGGACCTCGGCACCCATTGCCTGGGCACCGGGCAGGCGTGGGATGATCTCCCGATGGCGGATCTCCAGCAGTTGCCGGTACAGCGCCTGGGTCGCGCGTTGCGTCTCGGCAGTCGCGCGAGTCAGGTCCGGACGCGAAGCGTGAAAGGTTTCAGGGGCATTCGGATCGGGGATCTGCTCGCGTTTGTGCGGATCGGCGAAAGCGCTGAAGGCGGCGAACTCATTGCGCCGACCCTGCCGGACAGCCTCGGCCAACTCACCGTGGTGGCTGGTGAAAAACAGAAACGGTTCGCTGACCGCGTCTTCATCGCCCATGAACATCAAGGGGATCATCGGCGCCAGCAGCAACAACACCGTGGCGGCGTGCAGCGCTTGCGGCGGTGCCAGGTGGCTCAGGCGTTCACCCAGTGCGCGGTTGCCGATCTGGTCGTGGTTTTGCAGGAACAATACGAAGGCGCTGGGTGGCAGGTGCCCGCTGGATTCGCCGCGGGCGGTGCCATGGCGGGTGGTATGACCCTGGAAGACAAAGCCCTGGCTCAGGCAGCGGGCAAGCTTCTCGGTGGGGTGCTCGGCGAAATCGGCGTAGTAGGCATCGGTTTCACCGGTCAACAGCACGTGCAGAGCGTTATGCCCGTCATCATTCCATTGGGCGTCGAAGCCTTGCTCCAACAGGCTGGCCTGATTGAACTCGTTTTCCAGGGTCAGCCAGACATGTCGCGGCGGGTCGATCTGTTGCCGCACGCGCTGTGCCAGTTCCTGGAGGAAATCCGGGTCATCGATGGCATGCACCGCGTCCAGGCGCAGGCCGTCGAAGCGGTATTCGAGAATCCACATCAGCGCGTTGTCGATGAAGAAGTCGCGCACTTCGCGGCGGCGAAAGTCGATCGCCGCTCCCCAGGGGGTGTGCTTGTCTTCGCGAAAGAAGCTTTTGGCGTAGCGATGCAGGTAGTTGCCGTCCGGGCCGAAATGGTTGTAGACCACGTCGAGAATCACTGCCAGGCCCAGGCCGTGGGCGCAGTCGATCAGCCGCTTGAGCTGTTCGGGCGTACCGTAGGAAGCTTGGGGTGCATAGGGGAAAACCCCGTCATAGCCCCAGTTGCGGTCACCGGGGAACTGCGCCAGAGGCATCAGTTCGATCGCGGTGATACCCAGCGCGGCGAGGCGCGGCAAGTGTTTCTCGACTTCGCTGTAACCACCCAGCACGCCGACATGCAGCTCATAGATCACCGCCTCATGCCACGGGCGGCCTTGCCATGCGCTGTGCTGCCAGGAGTAGGCGAGAGGGTCGACCACCACGCTGGGGGAACTCACGTCGCCGGCTTGAGCCCGGGCTGCGGGGTCCGGCACCTCAATTTCGCCATCGATGTTGAAACGGTAACGGGTGCCGGCGGGGCAGCGGGTTTGAATCACGAACCAGCCGTCGGCTTGGGGTAACAGCGGCAGCGACTGGCCGCCCTCCAGTTCAACACTCACATAAAACGCATCTGGCGCCCACAAGGCAAAGCGGGTGTGCTCTGCATCCAGCATGATTGCGCCGTGGGGCCAGGTTTCCAGAGTCCGTAACGGCATCTATGAAGACCTCAATATGTGCCCGATTTACCCAACGCTTTAACCACCAGTTGTTCGTAAAGTTCGGCGTAGGGTTCGACCGCCTTGCACCAGTTGAATGGCGCGGCCATGGCCCGGCAACGCATGGCGTTGAGCAGGTCGGGGTAGGCGAATACCTTGAACGCCCGTTGCAGTGCTTCTTGATAGCTGGGCACGGTGGATTCGTCGAACAGAAAACCGGTCACGCCGTTTTCGATGGTATCGGCCAGGCCGCCGGTGTTACGTGCCACTGGCAAGGAACCGAAGCGCTGGGCATACATCTGACTCAGGCCGCACGGCTCGTAGCGCGAGGGCATCAGCAGGAAATCGCTGCCGGCGAACATGCGACGGGCATCGGTTTCGTTGAAGCCGATCCGCACACCGATCTGCCCGGGGAAGCGCAGGGCGAGGGCACGCATGGCTTGTTCTTCTTCCGGCTCGCCGCGGCCGATGATCGCAATCTGGCCGCCCGAGGCGACGATGAATTCGGCCACGCCTTCGGTCAGATCCAGGCCTTTTTGGTACACCAGACGCGAAACCACGGCGAACAATGGGCCTTCGCTTTCCTCTAGGCCAAACAGTTCGCGAACATGGGCAGCGTTGACCGCCTTGCCTTCCCAGTCGCCGATGCTGAACGGGCAGAGCAGATGCGGATCGGTGGCCGATTCCCAGCTTTCATCGATGCCGTTGGGGATGCCGCTGAGCAGGCCTTGCTGGGTCTTGCTGGCGAGAAAGCCATCGAGACCACAGCCGAAAGCCGGCGTGGTAATTTCCTGCGCGTAGGTGGCGCTGACGGTGGTGATATGGCTCGAATAGGCCATCCCGGCCTTGAGGAACGACATCTTGCCGTAGAACTCCATGCCGTCCTGTTGCAGGGCATGGGCCGGAATGCCGAGTTCGGGGCAGGAGGCGAGGCTGATCACGCCCTGGTAGGCCAGGTTATGGATGGTAAACAGGGTCGGTGTGCGCTGACCGCGCCAGTGCATATAGGCCGGTGCCAGGCCGGCAGGCCAGTCGTGGGCATGCACCAGGTCAGGGTGCCAATGGATCTGCGCCATGTTGGCGGCGATATCGGCGGCGGCCAGGCCCAGGCGCGCGAAGCGAATGTGATTGTCCGGCCAGTCACGCCCGTTGTTGGCGCCGTAGGGAGTGCCCTCGCGTTCGTACAACTCCGGGCAGATCAGCACATAAATGACCAGGCCGTCAGGCATGTCCATGCGCCCGATCCGGCAGGGTGGCAGCGCGGCGTGACCGCCCAGCTCGCCGATGATGTGGATCGGGTTTTCGCTGTCGAGTACCTGCGGGTAGCCGGGGATCAGCACCCGCACATCATGCAATTGAGCCATGGCCCTGGGCAGCGCCGCAGAGACGTCGCCCAGGCCGCCGGTTTTCACCAGATCGGCGATTTCCGAAGTGACGAACAGTACTTTCTTTCGATTGGGATTGTGCCTGAGCGCTGGCTGCAGCGTCCTGCCACCTGTGGCGAGAACCGGCGTTGACGCCGATTCAGCGACTTGCTGATGAGAAAGTTCTCCTTGGGTATCTACAGCGGCACTGATCATCTGTCTTTCCCCTTTTTTTGAATTGTTCCTGGCGAATCACCAGAGATAGGGTTGGCCAACTCCTGTGGCCACGCGCATAAGCGCTACGCAAACGGGCGAATGGCACCGAGTACGCTGAAGCAATGAAGAGTGGGTGGGCCGTTGCAAGGATTGCACCAAACATTCCGGCCTACCTTTAACCTGACCTTTCGTCCGGGCAGAAAGTTTCGACTTTTTTTAGGTAGCTCGCCGATTGGTTTTCGTCCGAGAAACTGAGTCTAGGCCAGAACTTAGAGCGGGGGAGGCCCGTTTGGCAAAATTGTCCGACAAAGTGTCCAAGGCGGCGATTGCCTACCATAAAAGGTTTACGTGCGCACTGACGATGGATGTTTTTTTTGCGTTCGATGCACGATAAAGCTGAGGGACTGCCAGATGGAGGGGCGGGAAGATAAGTTGTTTGCACCGGTACGGTGCGTGCGGTCTGTCGATGGGCGGATCAGTTCAAAGGGCGGATCGGCTGTCCCTTCGCCAGGCCTGGATATCGTCAATCAACCAGTCCACCCTGCGGCTGGCGACGTTCTGCCAGTCATCGATTAGCGCAATCAACGGGTGGGTGGGGTGTCGAGCCAGCCGAGCAAGGCCTTGTGGAATTTCGCCGGTTCTTCCATCTGCGGTGCATGGCCCAGGCCAGGGAATTCCACCAGCGTCGACTGTGGAATGAGTTTGGCCGCATCTTTGCCAAGCACATGATAGTTGCCGATTTTCGCCTTGACCGCTGGTGGGGCAAGGTCCTTGTTGATGGCGGTGGTGTCATCGGTGCCGATCAGCAGCAGGGTCGGCATCTTCAGGTCCTTGAATTCGTAGAACACCGGCTGAGTGAAGATCATGTCGTAAATAAGCGCCGAGTTCCAAGCCACCTGGAGATGCCCCGGTCCCTTGTTCAGCCCGGCGAGCATATCGACCCAGCGGTCGAACTCGGGTTTCCAGCGTCCGGCGTAATAAGTGCTGCGCTCGTAGTTACGGATGTCATCGGCGGTCACCTTCAGTTCCCGCGCATACCACTGATCGACGCTGCGATGGGGCACGCCGAGGGCTTTCCAGTCTTCCAGGCCGATGGGGTTGACCAGCGCCAGGCGTTCGACCTGTTCCGGATAGAGCAAGGCATAGCGGGTCGCGAGCATGCCGCCGGTGGAGTGGCCGAGCACGCTGGTTTGCTGGATGCCGAGTTTGGCCAGAAGCTCATGGGTGTTGCTTGCCAGTTGCTGGAAGCTGTACTGGTAATGCTCCGGCTTGCTGGAGGTGCAGAAGCCGATCTGGTCCGGGGCGATAACCCGGTAGCCAGCCTCACTCAGGGTTTTGATCGATGTGTCCCAGGTAGCACCGCAGAAATTCTTGCCGTGCATCAGCACCACGCTGCGACCGTTGGCCTTGCCGCTGGCCGGTACGTCCATGTAGCCCATTTGCAGGGATTGGCCCTGGGACTCGAAGGCGAAGTGCCGGACCGGGTAGGGGTATTCGAAGCCTTGCAGTTCTGGCCCATAGGCCGGGCTCTCAGCGGCGAGAGCGGGCAGGGCGGAGGTCAGCAGCAGGCCGGACAGCCAGAGGGCGGGTGAGCGGATCATGGGCGAACTCCATTGGGAAACCGTCGAGGCTGCGAAGGCGCGATTAAGTCGGGATTAATCAGTGACAGTTCTTTGAATCAAAATGTTCACTGCATCCAGCTCAGGGTCGCGCCCAGACCCGGCTGATGGCAATCTCCTAGCTCAAATGTCCCACACCCTGATTTATAAATAGCATCCAAATAAATTGTTTCGCGACACACAAAGGTATTCAAAGAGTTTGCTTTTCATGCTGCGTAGCTTGCCAGAATTTGTTCGGGAAAAAAACGCTCTCGCAACAAAACGGAGTTCGTTATAGGACATCGCAACACCTGGGGCAGGTGTTGCACTCCGTTTTTTCGGTTTCCCATTTTTTAATTATTTGCAATAGTAAAGGCATTACGCAGAAAGCCATGCTCAGTTATTGTTTCATACGGATTGAGAATCGGGATCGTACACTCTGTGTTACTATTATAGGACATCATCGATGAAGCCAATACTCACTTTATGTGCATGGGCGTTAATGTTGCTATTGACAAGTGCGCATGTCGCCGCCAAGAGCGTGCAAAATTACCGCTCCGTATTTATTCCCGTCTACAAGCAACAGGAAGATACACTTTATCTTGCTATACGCGCATTCGAGGACGGCAAACAAAACACCAGTTTTCTTATAGTCAACTCGGAAACTCTTGAAACTTATATTGTTGAAAGCACTGGCCTGAAGTTTCGAAAGCCAAACGACCAGGATAATGGCTATATTAGTAATGCCGAAATACAATCAACACCTTATGCGCGAGCTTTAAAATCATATACAAGCCCCCCCTTCCTTCTAGATAATCATGGCCTGACGCATGGTGAGCAGCAGTTCGATAGAAGTGCTTTCTTAACTATAGATCTGTGTCCATCGGTAAAATAATTCGATCAGTCTTTTTTTGACGAGTTAATTGCAACATCAAAATTGCGAGGGGGGGTTCCTGTTGGCATCAGCATTAGCGGCTTATGGCTGCTAGCACACAAGCCTGAATTTGACTGGTTAGTCCAGCAACGGAAAGACAAAAAAATAAACATCACCTGGATCAACCACTCATACAGTCATCTGTATTTCTCGGATTTAGACTTCTCTGAAAATTTTCTAAACTGGAAAGACACTCGTATAGAGGATGAATTCCTCAAAGTCGAACAGCTACTCATAAAGTACGGTGAGACCCCGTCAGTGTTTGTCCGTATGCCAGGACTTGTTTCAAATGAAAAAACTGTGACTCAGGCACAGCAACTTGGTCTGATCCCTTTAGGGGCGGATGCGTGGCTCGCTAAAGGTCAGGAGCCCAAAAATAGTAGTATTGTGCTCGTACATGCTAATGGTAACGAACCCAAAGGAATAGAGGATGGTTTACAAATTCTTGATGATTGGCAGTGGTTAGATTTGAAGTACGCTCTGGATTTACCAAAAACATAGTGGTCATTTTTTGGCTTGTGCTACTGCCTGGTTTTCTGTCAGTAAAGAAATCTATTTTTTCGCGCCCAGCTTCGCCTTGTTTACCGAGCTAACGATTGTTTCTGCCGTTTTGTTCCGCTGAAAGGATCAAGTTCAAGCCAGTCCCAGAGTCACCCAGGTCAATATCAGATAACGACCGGACTTGGCCAGGGTCACGATCAGCATAAAGCGCCAGAACGGCTCCCCCAGCACCCCGGCGATCAATGTCAGAGGATCGCCGATGACCGGCACCCAGCTGAGCAGCAATGACCAGTGGCCATAACGCTGATAATGCCGTTGAGCCTTTTCCATTGCTTGCGGGCTGACCGGAAACCAGCGTTTGTCCCGGAAACGCTCAACGCCGCGCCCCAGCCACCAGTTCACCAGTGAGCCCAGTACATTCCCGCTGATGGCGATGCTCAACAGCAACCAGACCTGATACTTGCCGCTGAGCAACAGGCCGACCAGCACCGCCTCGGATTGCAACGGCAGCAAAGTGGCGGCGCCGAACGCCGCGAGGAACAGCCCGAGGTAACCTGCGAGCATTAATGTGCCGGGTAGTCGGCGATCACTTCATCGGTGCCGTTTTTGCTCAGGCCAATGACCTGATACGCATCGGCCATGCCCTCCATTTCCATTCCCGGCGAGCCCATGGGCATGCCTGGCGCGGCGATGCCGAGCAGGTCCGAGCGTTTGCTCAAGGCCAGTACTTGCTCGGCAGGCACGTGGCCTTCGACGAATTTGCCGTTGATCACGCCGGTGTGGCACGAAGCCAGGCGCGGCGGCACGCCGAGACGCTGTTTGACTTCGCTCATGTTGGTTTCAACCTGGTCGTTGACCTTGAAACCGTTAGCCTCCAGATGAGCGATCCACTTTTTGCAGCAACCGCAGTTGGCATCACGGTGTACATCGATCGGAATCAGCTCGGCAGCCTGGGCCAGCGAGCTGATGAGCAGGGCGCAAAGGGCTGCCAGACGCAGTGTAGTTTTCATCGGTTATCTCTTGTCGATCAGTGTATGCAATGGGGCCCGGAACCCTACGTACCCTCCAGCCGCAGGGCATTCTGACCTTTTTCATCGACCAGGAGGGTTGCTTGTGTTTCAAAATTATACGGAGATTCCGTCGCGGCCGACGCCTCGGACTGTTCGAGACTGTAATCCGTCCGGGCTGTCAGCCAACTGAGGCGGGCATTACAGGTTTGTCAGGCAGAGGCGCTTTCCAGTCTTTTCTTGAGGTTGCCCATGGCGGTGTTCGAGCACTCGACCATCCGCTGGCGCAGGCCGCCGAGTTTCATCTGTGTCGAGTACAGCAGGGTGCGCTTGAACAGCGTGCCGCTGCCACATCGATGAAGTTGGTAGCGAACACTGCCGTCTACCGGTGCAGAGCTGAATACGGTCTTGAATTCGTTTGGCCGATGGGCGATCAGCACGCGATAGCTCATGGGGATTTGCAGGCCCAACAGGTCGATCACTTCGGTAAACCGGTGGCCTGTCGGCAAGGAGCCGCCGATGCCGGTCTCGGCACGGAGCGAAGTAGGGTGCCACTCGTGCCAGCGATCCGGCTGGGTGACGTAGTCATAGACGGTATCGATCGCCGCGTCGATATAGAGTTGGTTGCAGATCTGCTCCACTGCTATCTGATGCTGACCCATGACGCACCTCCTTGTGGGTGGAGCGTCAAGCGTAGCTGCTCAGGCATGGGACGCGGGAGTCATTCGGCGGCTCCGGGAGCCCAATGGTTTTGAGTACCCCGGAGAATGAAGCCAAAACCCTCCATCGGCGGTAACATATGACGCCGTTTGCAATCGCCCGGCCCGCACGAAAGTCGGAACCTGGTACGCATCTGGATACACCTTTTCCGGCTCAGGAACCCGCAATGACCCAGTCGCAACGTTTGAAATATTCGATTCTGATTTCCCTGGTGGTACTGGGAATCATGTTTGGCCTCTCTTACCTGCAGAACGCCGGAATGATTACCGAGAAAATGTTCCAGTACATCGCCATTGCGGTGGCGGTGATAGTGGTCGTAATCAATGGCGTGATGCGCCGCAAGGTCATCAAACCCTGATCGAGCGCGCCAGGGCATCAGGCCTTGCCGTGGAGTAGCGCGGCAGCCTGTTGATCCAGGCTGTAGCTTTTGTCGGGGTTGAGCGTGATCACGCCTTCGCTGCACAGACGCTTGAGCACTTCGCGCACGCTGAGAAAGGACAACGGAATGCCCAGTTCCAGCAAATGGCTGTGCACGCCGCGCACACCCAGCGAATGCTCGCGCTCGGCGGCTTTCACCAGTGCGTCGATGACCTTCAGGCGAATCAGGCTGGTGCGCAGGCCGTAGCTTTTGAGCACAAGGCGGATCCGGTCATTGCCGTGGCGCTCGAGAGTTTTCTCGAAAGCATCGGTGCTGCTGCCCCGCGAAGGGCTGTGCAGGGACTGGTTACCATCCGTTGGCAGTTGCTGGTTGTACATGCAAAAACTCCTTTTCCGAGCCTGATCAGGAAAATGATGGGTGCTCTCAGTTATAAGACGTACGAGGGAGCCCAATAATGAAGCGCCAGATGTAGAAAATTTGTCGGTATCCAGTCGATGACCTGTCAAATGCCCGGATAGACAGGTTTCCCGGGGCTAAATTTTTTGCGTCTGCTTCGTCTTCAGGAGGAGACACCTTCCGGGTCAAGCCTGGGAGTGCGGTCTTTTCCAGGTTGGCTGCGCTGTTGTGGGTGCGACCTTCAAGCCCAGGGCTTGCTGGCGTTTTCACTGTCGAGTGATCCGGCCTCCAGGCACTCACGAGACCAGACCGAAGCGTTCTCGAAGAAACAGTGGAGTGCGTTGCCTTTCACTGAACAGCAGATCAAGGACGATCCGCAGTATCAGTTGCAGGTCATCAGTGAACAGGACGATCGATCAGGGACGGTGGCTGCGCAGTAGCTTGGCGCAGGAAAAATCAAGGCCGCATCCCACTGGGTTGCGGCCTTTCATTTTTTCGGCGCATGGCGCGGGATCGAGTTGAGCACCGGGTTGCCGTCGTTGTTCCGGGTCAGGTAGACCGGCAGCACTCTGGGCAGCGAGGTCACGAGGCCCTTGACCTCGCTGGTGTTGTAGATGCCGCCGATGCGAATCGCGCCGGTGGCGTTGTCCGCCAGCATGAGCGGCTTGCTCAGGTAGCGATTGATCAGGGGCAGGGCATCGACCAGTGCCAGGTTGTCGAGAATCAACTTGCCACCGCGCCAGGCCAGAGAAGTATCCCCGGCATAGGTCTGGCTGAGCTGCGGCGAATAGTCGCCGGCCTTGTAGCGAGCCTGCATGCCCGGGTCCAGGCGCAGGCCGTCACCAGGCTGAGCGGCATGACTGCTGACCAGTACCGAACCTTCCAGCAGCGTCACTCGAACCTGATCGTCGTACATCCACACGTTGAACCGGGTGCCGGTGACACGAATGCGCCCGTCCGCGGCCTTGACCACGAAGGGGTGCGCGCTGTCATGGCTGACATTGAAGAAGGCCTCACCTTTGTTCAGGGTGACCCGGCGCTGATTCTTGTAGTTGCTGTAGGTCAGTTCGCTGCCCAGGTTCAGTTCGACCTGGCTGCCATCGGCCAAGGTGATTTTTCGCACAGCGTTTTCAGCCTGGAAGTGTTCGTAGGAATTCGGCAACCAGCCCAGGCTCCAGCCGGTATACGCCGCCAGTGGCAGGACCAGCAGGCTGACTGCCGCGGCCAGACCGTAGGTTCGCCATCGATTGAAGGGGGCTGGCGCAGGTGCCATCGACGGGGCTGGTGCGCGAGGCAGATGCTCCGAGACATCCCAGATCTCGAGCATCGCCTCGTATTCGAAGGCGTGTAGCGGATGAGCAGCGCGCCATTGCTCGAAAGCCTGGCGTTCAGTTGCCGTGCAGTCAAACGCGTGCAGCCGCATGCACCAATGCGCAGCAGCATCGGTGACGGCGTCGTATTCGGCTTCCGAGAGGGGCTTTTCGCTCATTGACTCTTCCTGGTTTCCTACATTCTAACCTTCCCAGGTGGTCGACGAGAACCGTCGTCATGGCAAAAGCACATCAACGTCTGACTTATTTTTCCGTCCAAGCCCTGAAAACACGATAGACGCCGCCTGCGCACTTCATCCAGAAGTTCAGGGAATTGGCGATACCGGCCGGCTGGATGGAACGGGATCCAGTTGACGACCCAGTTGGGTGATGAGGCAGGCAACGGAGTCGGCATTGCCTAACAGGGTGTCGATTCGTTTCAGCGGGTCCGCATAAAAGATTCGACGTGCATCTGCCAGGTCAGTGCCTCCGGTCAGGTTCAATATGTGATACTCGATGTGCTCCGTGTCAGCGATGGTGCCCGGATCCACCCAAGTGCCCGTTTCTTCATCCAGGACCTGGAACAGTTCGGCAACCGGGGTCAGCATGGACAGTGATGTGGTCTGAACCTCGTGCAGGGCGTCCTTTAATCTTTTCCCCGTTGCGACGGCCAATAGGTCTGGGAATGGCCGAGCGGACTCCAGGTAAGCGATATCCTCGGTAGCACACTCTATATGCGTCAATTCATGAATGACGGTTGTTGCTCTTGCATGTGCATCGATATCGAAAGGAACAATCAGGTGTGGCTGATACAGGTCATATCCAAAGTCGAAGAAACGATCCCCCAGGAATAGTTTTTGTTCGATATCGGCCGGGATGGTAAAGGCTATATGGGTATTTGCATGATTGCGATGAAAACCTGTTACAAACCGCTTTGAGTTGCGGGATACAAGAGACGAATCCACCAGGGCCAAGAGGATCTTGTCGACAACGGCTGTCAGTTTCTGCACCAGATTTGATTCTATCGTGGGCACCCCGAAAAACGTTTTGAGGAATCGATGCACTCGAGTGACCGGTTGAACAGAGGGGGCTAACAGACGCAGGTTGTGCTTGCAGTTATTGGTATAGAACAAGGCAAGATCCAGGGCCTCTCGAATCATCCGGGCTTTTTCCGGGTAGAGCCGGCGAATGTTCTTCATACCGACGGCTTCTATGTTCATGCCGCGGCGAACGCTCGACCAGGTTCGGTATTTATTGTTTAACCTTGTCAACGCTCCGCCAAAGCGGGGGAGGTGCTGGCGAGCGTCGAATATCCAGTGTTGTGCGTCGGTTTTGCGAACAAAGGGGCCTTTGTGTCGATCACTGATGATCTGCCAGTAATGCCCGCTTTTCTCTACGCGATAGACCTTTCCTGCAAACGGTATGAATTGGCGGTTAGTCGCTGCGTTCAGGTAAACCCCGTGCTGCGTGGTGCTCTTTTTCAGATCCTTGAGGGCGACGTCCATGACCTCATAAGGTTGCAGGCGAGTTCGCTGAGGGGCTGTCAAGTCCATGTTGGCCCAAGTGGTGACGACCTCGGATGGCTCCAGGGGCTGCTCGGTGGCCACCACTTCTTTTGCAACAGGTGATACCGACGTCGATGGGGGCGTCTCCATGGCGTTCCTTATCGTCGCAAGCTGCGCCACACCGTTTATGAAGGCCTTGAGCGCGGATCCCCACTTATGCTCCTGAAGGTCTTCGGCTGATTCCTTGAAGTACTGATAGCTCTGCCAGACGACTAGCGGGTAAGCCAGTTTCCCGGCCAGGAACTGAATGGCCTGTTGCACACTGGTCCCGAACAGGTCTTTCACTGTTTCCCATTCGGCGTGTTGCTTGGCTTGGGACTGACTGCCGAGCAGCTTCAGCAGCAGATCTGTGTTGTCGTCAAACAACTGCTTGAGCAGATTTCCATTTATCGGGCTTGAGGCCAGCTTGATATCCGCACTTTGCTTGTTGGTCTCTGCCAGCAAGTTTTTGTAAGTGGCCTGCTGGGTATCGGGGAGAAGATTGAGCACCCAGCTTTGCAGCGCGCCTGGCGTGCGCAGTTCGTTTAAAAAACTCGCTTCATCTTCATACTCTTTCAATACATGGTTTTGGTAGTAAGGCGAGTAAAGAACCTGCGGCCCCTTGTTTGCCGATTCAGGGCCGATCAGGTAAAGGCCGAGCCCTTTGACCACCGCGGCGCCTTCAGTGGCGATCAACTCCAGTGGGCGGATCAGGGCTTTGGCGCCGGAAACGGTTGAACGAGCCATCGCGTCGGGCATGTCCATGACTTGCTGAATCAATGCGTAGGCGGCGTCGGAAAGCCGCTCCTGGAGTTTCAGCCCATGAGCGTATTGCAGGACCTGCCAGGGCAGTTGTTGGATAAAGCGTTGCTGGCGATCCGTGGCACCTGCATTGCCGGGAGTGAGGTGGGTTTTAACCAGTGACTGGTAGTGCGTCTTGATATCCAGTTGACGCACCAGTTGCCTCACCGAAACCGGGTCCAGTTTCGCCGGGAGCGCTTTGGCCGTTTCGGATGCAACAGTGAAATCGCTGTCGTCCAGGCCATCGAAGTGGTTCAACGCGAAATCAGTCAGTGCCTGCTTGCTCCCGGCCAATGCGAGACGAGGCGTAATCGACACTTCAGACGGGTTAAGCGTATGTTCCGGGTAACGGCGTTTGAGCAGGTCTGTCAGTTGTCCCTGAGCGTAATCGCGCAGGGACTGGATGCCGTGAAGATAGTCGCGGTCGGCGTCTACGTTATTACGATACTGTTCGAGCAATTCGGCATGCAGTTGCTGTTCTTGTGCCGAGGCCATTCCCAGCCAGACCGGCAATGATTGTTGTAGAAAGATCGCCTGCGCCACCTGTGTGGCTCGTTGCAGATTGAGCGGGGCTGGGGTTGTTTTCAGCTCGTCGAGACGACTCAGCAATTGTTTGGCGGGCAGTTTGAGTGCGAGGGTTTGCGCGCGCTCTGCAAGATACTGCTCGATATTCGACTGTTGCCGGTCTTGCGCTACATTGCGCTCGATCAGTCTGAAAGGGCCAAGCGAGTAGTTTTGATGAAATTGTCGTTCGGTCGCCTTGAGGTTTTCCAGCAGTGACAGGCGCTCTTGCGCACTCAGTAAACGCCTGGCCAATTCACTGCGCACGCTGTTGACTGAGTTGAAGACTTCCAGGCCCAGCGCCGGTGTCCACAAGACCACTCGCCCCGAATGCTCAGGGTCAATACCACCGCGCTCGCTCAGTAACAAACAATGGGCCAGGGGCAGTAGGGAGCGCTGCCCGGTGCGCTCCAGCGTCAAGGAGTAAGCATCCGGCCGGAATCCGTTCAACCCTTGCCGCGCCCCTCGGTCCGGGCTGTCAGGATTGAGTACGGTCTGGATAATCGCCTGATCCTGGGGCCTCAGGGTTTTGTTCAGAACCCTGAGTTCAGCTTCCCCGCGTATTCCCACGGACATGGCGTGGGCCAGTCTGGGCTTCATCTCTTCAAGGGCGTTTTTCGGGATATCGTTCAGATCATGACCCTTGAAGTACGCCAGGGCGGTCTGAATGAGGCTGTTCATCGTCTCGGCAGGCAAGTTTGCCAGCTTCGATGAACTGTCAGCTGGACGTTCCCTGTAGACACCGGTTGCGGATGAGTCGGGAATGGACCCGGCCGGCGAGGTCAATTGATCGATAAAATAGTCGACCAGGTTGTGCGATTCCGTCGATTGATATTCCTTGTCTTTGTGGGCGATGGCCGAGGAGCGCCTGATGTAGATATCTTTCGGTAAAGGTTCATCGAGTTTCAGGATTTTCAAGGTGGTTTCGAGCGCCATCGTGGCCATGCTGTAAAGGGTCGGATGGGTTTCGATTTCCCTGGCGAGAGAGTCCTCGATGGTTTTGCAGGTCTGTTCGTGTCTTTTGGCCTTTTCCGCCTGTACTGTAGAAGGTCGTTGCTTGTCGCTGGCAACCGGACGGGTGCTCCAGCGGCCCTTGGCATCCAGTGTCAGCAAGCGGTTGTCGAGCATGGAGCGTATGTCGAGCGCATGGTCGAGCAACGCATCGATATCGACGATGCCTTCGCTGCGGCGATAGATTCCGAAGGCGTACTCGAGGTTTTGCTGCTGCTTGTCGACGATATCCTCGATGATTTCCGGGAACACGGCGCCCAGCACGGGTGCCCCGGAGATTTGCGGATGTTCGAAACCGATAAATCGATGGCGCTCTTCCAGTGCCAGTGAGGCGTAGAGTTCATCTTCATGGCCCGCGGCGGTGGCCATGGCCTGCAAGGTTTTGCGCAAGTCCGAGTAGCTTTCAAGCAGTTGCAGACCTTCGGCTTGCGTATAAAGGTAAGCGCCGGAGTTACTGATCATCAACGTGCTGGCCAATTCGACGTAGTGTGGGTAGTGCTCCCAGATACGGACTTTTTCGATGTGAAGTGGGTCCTGGTGTTTTTTGCGCAAGGTGCTGTCCGGTAAATAGAGTGTCGCTAATTGCTGGCTCTGTTGCGCGGTAATGATTTTATCCTGGCGCTTGAACAGCAGGTCCATCCGTGACTTGTCGCTCATGGCTTGGGCAAAAAACGCCAGTCGTGATTGTCCCGGGTTGACTTCAGTGTTCCAGAAACTCTCGAGATGAAAGCTCAGCGACAGGGTCAGGCTGCCGGCAATGTCTTTCACTGCCTTTTCCCAATGCTGCTTATCCGTTGCCGCGCGCTTGGGGTCATCGATTTTTTTGGGGTTGAAGAATTCCCGGGTTCGTCCCAGGGGCCAGGCTTGTTTCTGATAGAAGCTCAACAGGGCTTCGCTCAAGGGCAGGGAATCGACCCAACGGCGTACAGGTTCGTTGTTCCCTTGGGCATGAACTCGATCCGTTGCGCCGGGGTGTTCAGCCGCTCGGTCAGTTCGGCCATCAGCGTGCCGGCATTGTCGAATTTTTCCAGGCCTCCATAGGGGGTGTAGAGAAAGACTTTTTTCTCATCGGGGGTCGGCCCCATCATGAAGGCACCGGCAAGCATCAACGGCGTGGGGTTGCCCGGTGTGTTCAGCAAAAAACGGTCGACCTTCATCGGATCTGATGGGGTTGAGCGCTCGGCATGGCTGACGAGCAGCAGGTTCTTCAGCCAGTCGAGGTCTTTAACGGTGAAGTGGCGGGCACGTTCACGCTCGCTCGGTTGCTTGCGGGTGACAGGCAGCAGGGCCTCGGGAAAAAAATACGGCAGCGTAGCGTCGTCCATGGTCTACCTCGGGACTTTGCAGGCAGCTATCTGTAACCGCCAGCGCGTTGGGGAGGCGGTAATCCTGAGGCGTGAGCACTGTTGCAGAGCGGTAAATAGTTAATGCCTATGCGTGGCAGATACAGGCCTCACGATGACCACGCTCGCACTGGCCATCGACAAGAGTTGACAGGACGCTCGCCAAGCGTTGTTTAATCGGATGTCGGACCTTCATACGCTGTTGCCCCCTCCAATAATTAAACTGGAGCTTCAGATGTCTGCATCACCTTTGGTTGTCGAAACTCCCTCGGAACACCTCACCTACGCCCAGTTGGTGGCGTTGCTGGAGCGAATTTTCCTGCGCCATGGCACCTCGGCCGAAGTGGCCGCCGTGCTGGCTGATAACTGCGCCAGCGCCGAGCGCGATGGTGCCCATAGTCACGGTGTGTTCCGGATCCCCGGTTATGTGTCGACGCTGGCCAGCGGCTGGGTTGATGGCAAGGCGCTGCCGATCGTTGAAGACGTTGCGTCAGGGTTTGTTCGGGTCGATGCGGCCAACGGTTTCGCTCAACCGGCGCTGGCGGCTGCCCGGGCGTTGCTGGTGGAAAAGGCCCGCAGTGCCGGGATCGCGGTATTGGCGATTCGCAACTCCCATCACTTCGGGGCTCTCTGGCCGGATGTCGAACCCTTTGCCTATGAAGGGCTGGTGGCGTTGAGCATGGTCAACAGCATGACGTGCGTGGTGCCCCACGGTGCCGATCGGCCGCTGTTTGGCACCAACCCGATTGCCTTCGCCGCGCCGAGGGCCGACGGTGATCCGATCATCTTCGATCTGGCGACCAGCGCCATTGCCCACGGTGATGTGCAGATCGCTGCGCGCAAGGGCGAGCGCCTGCCGGCGGGTATGGGCGTGGACAGCCTGGGCCAGCCGACCCAGGACCCGAAAGCGATCCTCGAAGGCGGTGCGTTGTTGCCGTTTGGCGGGCACAAGGGCTCGGCGTTGTCGATGATGGTCGAGTTGCTGGCGGCGGCCTTGACGGGTGGTAACTTCTCGTTCGAGTTCGACTGGTCCAATCACCCGGGGGCGAAAACGCCCTGGACCGGTCAGTTGATCATCCTGATCGACCCCGGCAAAGCCGCCGGGCAGAACTTCGCCGAGCGCAGCCAGGAATTGGTGCGGCAGATGCACGGGGTAGGGCTCAAGCGTTTGCCGGGGGATCGTCGTCATCGTGAGCGAGCCAAGACTCAGGACCAAGGGATTGCCATTGCGGTGGATGAGCTGGCGAATCTGCGTGTGTTGGCTGGAGGTTGAGGTGCCAGGCTCATGCCGACTGCAGGAGCTGCCCCAGGCTGCGATTTTTGGGAAAGCGGAATAATTGCCATGGAGGGAGCGCTCGTCCTGATCTGTCCGAATGCAGACGGATCTTCATGGCGGGACGTTAGAACGAATGCGTGGGGGGCTGCGGTACATAGTTAAGGGGGGCGCAAGTCCCCCCTCATGACTTAGTTGCGACGTCCCAGCAAAAGGCCCACCACCAGACCAAACCCGGCGGAAATCGCTACGGTTTGCCAAGGGTGGCCGCCGATATAGAGTTGCGTGGCATCGACCACAGGTTTACTGCGGTCGCGCACGTTCGATACGGCGTCCCGTGCCTGCTTGAGTTTCAGCGCGACTTGTTGACGCAGACCTTCAGCTTCCTCGCCCACCAGCGAAGCACTGTTTTTGAGTAAGGTTTCCGACTCTTCGATCAGGGTCTGCAGCTCGCTGAAGGTTTGATCCTTGATCTGATCTTCGGCCATTTGCGCGGCATTTTTCCGGGCCATTGGGGGACTCCTTGCAGGTGAATGGGCAGTCAACAATGGAGTCGGCTACAGGGGAAAAAGTTGCAGCCATTTTGTACCTGAGCTGACAGTCGACAAGAAATCCAGGCCGAGACATTTCTTTCTACAGTGTAAGATGTCGCCTATTTTACGCAGCAGGTAACTCCCATGAGCTTCAATCTGGCTAACCAGCCCCTTGCCGAGCGCGCGGCGCTCGAAGATGAAAAGTCCCGTCTGTTCGACCTTTGGCAGAGCAACCTGGGCAAGGCCAAAGGCGAGGGCGCGCGCTTGTTCGGCGAGCGCTCCAAGCGCAAGGGCAAATGGGCGGAATGGGTGCGTTCGGAGCTCGATACCCTGTCTCCACCGGAGTTCGCCAACATGGTGCGCAGTGAAGTCAATCGGTTGATGGCAGCGAAATAGACGGGCCAAGATCAAAAGATCGCAGCCTACGGGCAATCGCGGGTATACACGGTCGGCGTAGGAGCTGGCGAAGCCTGCGATCTTTTGGCGATTTTGAAGGCCGCCGAAGATCAAAAGATCGCGTGGATGAACGGGCCAGGCCGGGCGTGCGGTTTGTGAAGGATTGAGATATTTGCGAGGACTTCGGTCGAGCGCGACCCCGGCTCGAACGCAGCCTCGCAGGCTCGGCAAATGCTACGGAGAATGTACCGCTCACCAGGCTGCGGTCGAACCCGGCAGGCTGAGATTGCCGTGATCGACAAAACGCATGGTACCGAACAGTCCACCCGCGAGTTTGCCGCGCAGCACATAGGGCAGGTTGTCGAGGCTTTGGGTTTTGCCCAGACCCAGTGTCTGGCGCAACACGGAAAACGCCGAGACACTGACCGGCACCGTCAGGATGGTTTCGGAGAAGCGCGGGATGGAGCCTTTTTGATCGCTCACGCCAGTGGCCAGCGGCTGCCCGTTGACTTCAAGATTCAGCGCTACTCCGTTGTAGTCAATCGGCGTTTCATTGGGGTTTTGCAGGCGAATCTTCACCGCGAAGCGCACTTCCAGATCCTGGCTCTGCAGCGGCTCGATGCCCACCATATTGATGTTCAGCGGATCCCGATGGGGGAACAGGGCGCAGGCGCTGAGACTGAGCAAGAGCAGGACGAGGGATAAACCGATGAATCTGCGCATGGACATGTTCTCTGGTTGATTGGCTCACTTTAGCGCGCTTGCGCAAGCGGGTTCAGGGAAAACGCCGTCAGCAAATCCTCCTCGAATGCCCGCTGTGCATCCCCCGGCACCTGGGCTCGATTTCGGACCAGGTGCGCTGGAAATTCTCGGCGGCTTGCGCGGGATCAATCTGGTGGGCATGGATGTGGTGGAAGTCGCACCGGCCTATGACAACGCGGATATCACCTCACTGGCGGCAGCGACCCTGGCGATGGAGATGCTGTGTTTGTATGCGGCGCGGCATAAGGTGGATCGGTAGGGTGGATTTAGGGTGGATTGAAGATCAAAAGATCGCAGCCTGCGGCAGCTCCTACAGGATTTGTGTACACCTGCAAAAAACCGATCGATGTAGGAGCTGCCGCAGGCTGCGATCTTTTGGCGGTTAATGTGTATCGCGCGGAAATACACTGAAAAGTTCAATGCTGTGTAATAACGTATTTGTAATTATCGGTCAGTTTGCTTATGGGCAAGTTATAAACATGGCGTCCAAAAGGACGCCAAAACTAATCTCTGCCAATGGGGCGGTAGTGCCAGAGTTTAATAGATTGTTGCCTGGGGTCAGGTGCTGGGCTGTTGTTCTTTTACTACCTGATAATCATTGGCAGGTGCGGTTTTAACTGTGTCGACGGACGCCATGCTATCGGCTTTACCGTGGACGTGTTGCTGACTCAACTTAAAGTTGTCCCAATGTTGCCTTATTCGTTCAGCACCCCCTTCGGCGAAGACTGTGGCAGAACTAACGGTCATCAGGCCAGCGAGGATCAGAGTTGAAAGTTTCATGCCGGGTTTCCCCTCAAACGTATGTGGCGTCCGTTTCGGACGTGATATGAAGTCACGGGTGCAGTCTGTGGTCATTCTATTAAGTGGGAGTTAACGCCAGCGTGGCGCGAAGATTACATACTTGACAAGTAATGTCCGTGGATCATCCGCAAAACGCTGTTGGAAACCGACGTTGTGCCGCAAGTACGATGCGGGGCATGGCATACTGGCCGGCTTCAGCCCCGGACCAGCCTGCCTGTATGACCTTCGATTCCCCTCTCAGCGCCTATCGACATGCCATTGAACAACAGGGCTTCGTCCAGGACGATGCGCAATGGAAAGTGGTGCAGGCGCTTGAGCGTTGCCATGGCGCTTTGCATCAGCATCAGACGAAAGTCACCGGGGTTTACCTGTGGGGTCCGGTCGGGCGGGGCAAGACCTGGTTGATGGACCAGTTCTATCAAAGTCTGCGCATCCCGGCCCGCCGTCAGCACTTTCACCATTTCATGGGCTGGGTGCATCAGCGCTCGTTCCAGCTGACCGGCACTGCCGACCCCTTGCAGGCGCTGGCCCGCGAGCTCAGCGCACAGGTGCGGGTGCTGTGTTTCGATGAGTTGTTCGTGAATGACATCGGCGACGCGATCATCCTCGGGCGACTGTTCCAGGTGATGTTCGAGGAGGGGGTGGTCATAGTCTCCACGTCCAATCAGCCGCCGGAACACCTCTATGCCGATGGCTTCAACCGTGACCGATTTCTACCGGCGATTGCCGCGATCAACACTCATATGCAGGTGCTGGCGGTGGATGGCGCAGAAGACCATCGTTTGCATCCGGGTGTCGGGATCCAGCGTTATTGGATCAATAGCTCGGGCCAGCCAGGCCCCACTGGCGAGGTGTTCAAGGGGCTGACTGTCGGGCAAGCGGTTTCCAGTGAAGCGGTGAGCATCGGTTATCGCGCTGTCACGGTCATGCAGTCCAGCGTCACAGTGCTTTGGTGCCGTTATGCCGACCTGTGTGAACAACCCTTTGCGGCAATGGATTTCATGGTTTTGTGCGACAGATTCAGCGCTATTCTTTTAAGTGAAGTGCCCAATCTCAGCGCCCGAAAACGCCCCGGGCGGATTGCCCGCGGTACGGAAGACGGGGTCGAGCGAGTCGACGCTGGCGACCGGGAGTTGCCGCAGTTATCGGTGCATGACGATAGCGTGCGGCGCTTCATCGCCTTGGTCGATGAGTGTTACGACCGTAAGGTGCCGCTGTACATTGAGGCGCAGGTGCCCATGGAATCCTTGTACACCGAGGGTTACCTGGAATTTCCGTTTCGCCGCACCCTCAGTCGGTTGCGGGAAATGCAATTGCAGCGTTTTGGCGCAGTGCATTAGAACCCTGGGAGGTGCCACCGTGGACCAGCCTCTGTCCCACCATTTGCTGACCATGGCCTATCAGAATGCCTGGGCCAATCACCGTTTGGCCAAGGCCTGCGGACAGTTGAGCCAGGCTGAGTTTGTTGCACAGCGTGTCAGCTTCTTTCCGAGCATCAAGGCCACCCTCAATCACATCCTGACCTGCGACTGGTTTTATGTGGATGCCCTGGAGCGAGAACTGCGAGGAGAGTCGCCGCATCCCGATTGTTATGTGTTCTTCACCCAAGACGAACCATTCGACACCAGCGTCGACCTCAAGCGCGAACAGTCCCTGGTGGACCGACGTTTGATCGCCTACTGCGAACCGCTGCAGGACGCGGACCTGGACCGTGTGGTGACCATTGCCCGCGCTCATCCGCAGCGCGATAGCCGCTTGCGTATGCTCGCCCATTTGTTCGAACACCAGCTGCATCACCGTGGTCAGGTCCACGCCATGCTCAGCGGGACTTCGGTCAAGCCGCCGCAACTGGACGAGTTCTTCTGCGCCGGTGAAGCGGCGTTGCGTGCTGAAGACTTTGCTGAACTGGGCTGGACCGAAGAGCAGATTTGGGGATGTAGGACATCAACCCAGACGCTGACGGAATAACCCTAAAGACTACGGCAACTTCATACAGGTATTGTCGGAGCGGGTCCGGCCGCGATAAGGTCCTCTGGCTCTTTCAACCGTCTGGGGACGTGTTGGGGAAGGGTAAATCACTATGCGATCGAGGATGGAAATGGAATCCGCTGAAATTCTGGTACTACAGGCCAGCTATACCAACCCGGTGCATGCCGAGGCGATCAGTCTGGTCCTGAACCACTATGCCGAAGACCCCATGGGCGGTGGCAAGCCGTTGTCGCTCGATGTGTTGCATAACCTGGCCGGCGAGCTGGCCAAGCGTCCTTATGCGTTCAGTGTGCTGGCTTTCGTCGGAGGCGAGCCGGCCGGGCTGGTGAACTGTTTCGAAGGCTTCTCGACCTTCGCCTACCGTCCATTGGTCAATGTGCATGACGTGGCGGTGATGAAGAAATACCGCGGCCTTGGCTTGAGTCAGAAAATGCTGCAAAAGGTCGAGGATATCGCCCGTCAGCGGGGTTGCTGCAAAATCACCCTGGAAGTCCTCGAAGGCAATGCAGTGGCTCAGGCCTCCTACGGTAAGTTCGGTTTCGCCCCAGGGAAGTTCGACCCGGCCCACGGCCGCATGTTGTTCTGGACCAAATCTTTGTAGGAAGATCAGGCGTATATGACTGAGCATACCAGCCTCGATGAACAGCTTCCGGAATCGGCCCATGCTCCAGACAGAGCATGGGCCGTTTTTCTGATTTTCCTGCGCCTGGGGTTGACCTCCTTTGGTGGGCCGGTGGCTCATCTGGGCTACTTTCGAACCGAGTTCGTCCAGCGTCGTCGCTGGCTGAGCGAGTCGGCGTACGCCGAATTGATCGCGCTGTGCCAGTTCTTGCCAGGCCCGGCCAGCAGTCAGGTGGGGATGGCGCTGGGGCTGTCCCGGGCCGGTTACCCTGGGGCGCTGGCTGCCTGGGCCGGTTTTACCTTGCCTTCGGCCATCGTCCTGACGCTGTTGGCCGTGGGCATCGCAAACGGCGGCTGGACACTCCCCGCAGGGTTTTTGCATGGGCTGAAAATCATTGCCGTCGCCGTGGTCGCCCAGGCGGTCTGGGGGATGGCGCGCATGCTCTGTGTCGGACCGATACGCATGTGCATTGCCGGCATCGCCACCTGTTGTGTGCTGCTGTGGCCGACCGCCCTGGTTCAGGTCGGCGTGATGCTATTGGCAGCGGCCTTGGGTGTGGGGTTGCTCAAGCCAGGCGTGAATGTTCAGCAAGACGGATTGTCGATCCGCGTCAGCCGTCCCGCCGCTTGTCTGGTCCTGGGGCTGTTTGTGCTGTTACTGGCGGGATTGCCACTGCTTGCCCGGTTCTGGCCGAGCCAGGTCGTCGCCTTGATCGATGGGTTTTACCGGACCGGTGCGCTGGTGTTTGGCGGCGGGCATGTGATTTTGCCATTGCTGCAGAGCGAAGTGGTGAACCCCGGCTGGGTGAGCAACGATATGTTCCTGGCCGGCTACGCGGCCGCGCAAGCCGTTCCCGGACCACTGTTCACCTTTGCCGCCTTTCTCGGTGGGGCTATCAGCGGCTGGAGCGGCGCTGTGCTCTGTGTCCTGGCGATCTTTGCGCCATCGCTGCTGCTGGTGGTGGGCGTGCTGCCGTTCTGGGAGTCATTGCGCCATAACCGCCGTATGCAGGCGGCCCTGGCCGGGGTCAATGCCGCGGTGGTCGGTTTGCTGTTGGCCGCACTGTATCAGCCATTGTGGACCAGTTCGATTCTTCAACCACTGGACTTCGTCCTTGCGGTACTGGCTTTGCTGGCACTGATGGTCTGGAAATGGCCGCCCTGGCTGGTGGTGCTGGCGGGCGGTTTGTGTGGCGCCGTGATCGGGGCTTGAAGCGAACGGGGGGCTGGAATCAGCCCCCGAAAAGGATTACTTGAGCACGACCGCCGCATCCGCGGGAGTTTGCGGCGTGCGCTTGGGCTTCATCAGGCTGAAGTCGATCAAGGCCTTCTTTTTACTTTCATACGGGTTGCCGATCAGCAACGGGCGCTCTTTGAAGTTGTCGTGGACCAGGCTTTTGCTGTGATCCAGTTCGTCAAAGCTCAATCCGGCCAGGTCGGCCCAGGTATGGATGAAGTGCGAACTGCTGTAAGGGCGGGACAGGTCACCGGTGAAATCCCAATCGTGGCTTTCACGCCATTTCGGTGAAGCCCAGGCCATGAACGGAATGGTGTACATCGGCGCGGTCGGCTTGCCCTCGTTGCGCCCCAGGGTGCTGTGGCCTGGGGAGTCGAATACGTCTTCGCCATGATCGGAAAGGTACAGCAAGAAGCCGTTCGGGTCGGTCTTGGCGTAGTCCTTGATCAGGCTCGACACCACAAAGTCGTTGTACCGCACGGCGTTGTCATAGCTGTTGTAGGTCGGCAACTGGTCGTCGCGCACGCCGGCCGGTACGCCTTTGCGATCGGTGAACGTGTCGAAGGTCGGTGGGTAACGGTACTGGTAGCTCATGTGCGTGCCCAACAGGTGCACGATGATGAGTTTGCGCGGTGCGCCGTCGGCCAATGCCTTGGAGAACGGTTCCAGCACATCGCCGTCGTACTGGCGGGCATTCTGGTTGCGATTGTTATTGAGGTACACCTGCTCGTCGGCCTGTTCGGAGAAGGTCGTGAGCATGGTGTTGCGCTTGGTCATGGTCTGCTGGTTGGTGATCCAGTAAGTCTTGTAACCTGCCTGTTTCATCATGCTGACCAGCGACGGGGTCTTGAGGTACAGGTCCGGGTTTTCTTCGTCGGCGAAGGTCAATACCTGCTGCAAGGCTTCGATGGTATAGGGGCGCGGAGTGATGACGTTATCGAAAACCGTCAACTGGTCCTTGAGCTTGTCCAGTTCCGGGGTGGTTTCCCGAGGGTAGCCATACAGGCTCATGCGCTGACGGTTGGTCGATTCGCCAATCACCAGCACCAGAGTCGCCGGCTGGTTGGCCATGGCGTCCTTGAGGTTATGCAATGGCGGGATCTTGCTGACGTTGTCGAGCATGCCTTGCATGTTTTCCAGTTGCTGGGAGTAGCGGCGCCAGGCAACGACCATCTGCCACGGCACAGCGGGTTCAACCCGGGTTTCGAATTTCTCGATGGCGCCGGCCAGGGTGTCGTTCTTGATCACCTGCCTGACCAATGGATAGCCGATCACGGTGACCAGAATCGCCATGGCCGCGACAAGGGCCTGGCCACGGGGCAGATACACCGGGCGCAAGCGGGTCCAGAGAAATATCGCCAAGGCGCTGTGGGCAAGGAACCCCAGGATGATCCACCAGGCAAAGTATTGGGTTGCGTACTCGCCGGCTTCGGAGATGTTCGATTCGAACATGATGAAGATGACGCTTTGCGAGAACTCTTGCTGATAGACGAAGAAGTAGCCCAGGCTCGCCATCGAACAGGCCCACAACACCACACCGATCAGCGCCGCCAGCAAACGGGTGCGGGCCGGGAACAACAGCATCGGCGCCAGCCACACGGCACTCATCAAGAAGGCTTGACGGAATCCGGCGAAGCCGGAGGTGCCGGTCAGCAGGATCAGCAGTTGGGTAATGCCGGAAAAATACCAGAAGAACAGAAACAGCCAGCCGAGGCCCGCCCAATCAAATTTTTTCGCAGACGTGTTGCTGCGTTTAAACAATGCCATTCAGGGCTCCAGCCGATTAAAGACTTCAACCGCTGGAGATTTCTACGCGCCAGCGACAAAAAACGCTCGAAAGAATGAGCGGCCATAGTGCTAGTAAGTATCGCCAATCCAGTGTGAAAGTTTTGTGAGTCGGGCTGGGCGGGCGCATGGGGGGGTATTTAGTTACCGCACAGGGCCCCGCGAAAGCGCGTTACATCCTGTTGAAGCAGGCCAGGCAGGCCCGCGGCTCAATACATGACGACAGGATGTTGAAATGACAGACACCACGGCAACACAGGAAAAAGCCTCCGACATATTGGCACAGGCGGTCTACCAGGAGTTCAAGGGCCGACCGATTGTGATAACGGCGGCGTTGAAACAATTCAGCGCGGCACTGAACAACAAATACCCCGAACTGAACATCAATGTGTTGACGACAACCCTCAACACACCCAATTGGGTCAGCGGCATAAGGATCACTGAGGGCGCCGATGATGGTAGCGGCCTGGTCGCGGGCGAAGCTACCTGGATCGATGGCTATACCACAACTCCGCTGCTGGAGTTGATGATCCAAAGCATTTGTGCAAAAGCGCAATTGTATTTCACCAGCGAGCACTTTCTGAGCGATGCGAACAACAAGCGCATGGAGGTCGATCTACGCGAAGTCGAAGATCTGTTGCGCAGATTACCCAAGGTAATGGTTCCGGCTCTGCAGCAAGCCTTGACGGAATACTGGAGTGAGCCTGCCGTAGAAGGAACCAGTCGCTGGCAATGGTTCAGCGACGTACTCAAAACGGCACTGCTGGCCAGGATCGAACAGGAGGGTGGCGGGGCGACGACCCTGGATCAGGAACAGATCGACACACTTTTGCAGGTGATCCATTACCCGACCAAACTGGAACGCTCCATTCATTATGGGCAGGCGTGTGCACAGGCGTTTCTGTTCGACTACCTGGCCCGAACAGGGCGTACCACGAGTGCGAGCCTGTCTTACGCTGTGGTGGTGACGCGCAAAATCGAGGATCGGGAGATTGTATTACGCTTTGAACCTCACGGCGCCGTCGAAACCTATGACTCGTTGCAGGCTTTCGCCCATGCACAGGGGATTAAATGGGGACGCAGGATGGAGCTCACGGTACTTGAGCTGCAGCCTTACGAGTCGATGGGCGATGTCTTTGTGACCCAGGCGCAGGCCTTGCTCAACAATCAACTTGAGAGCCTGAGTTCCTTGGGAGCGTTCGAAGGGCAGGATCTCAAGGCCCTGGAAGATCGAACTGCGCGCCTGACGGATCCGGCTCCCTATCTGCTCAAACACAATCCCGATCCTTACGAGCAGAAACTGTATGGCGAAGTCAAAAGCCAGTTGCCCGACTGGATAGATCTTGCAACCCCTGCCGAGACTCAGGAATACAGTCGTTGCATGTTTCGGTTTGGAGTCCTCCAGCAAGCGACAAAAGGCAAGGTATACACCGACGGGCTTCGCGCGACCGAGCAGTTCGCCAAAGACGCCCTGTTGGCGGGGATGGCCAAATATGGTGAAACCCTGGACCCGGATACGCTCAAGATCACTCAGACCCGATACATTGCCGATGCACCGGGGGCTCCCACCGGAAGCGCAATCACCGAGACTGACAGTCTTACACGCCGTGCCATGAAAGGTCTGGCGGGGCTGCTGCATTTCAAGACGACGATCAAGTCTGCAGATGGAAATGCACTTCCCGCGTGGGTAACCGAGGACAATTTGCGCAGCTTGATCGCCGACGTCGACATTGGCCGACACTACCCCGAAGAAGTCAGGAAAGTCTTGCTTGAGGATCTCGAGCGCAGACCAGGCCGTGAAAAGCTCTACGCCGACCAGCAGCGAGTCCAAATCGCGGGAAGACGGTGACAATGAGCCGATAAAAGAATTTGCGTTCAATCTGCTGATTCCGCTGGCCGCCGTTTTACTGACTCACCGTTTGACCTCTGATTCGCAAGGGTCGATCACGCCTTTCGAACCCCATGCGACTTTGCCTCGATCGAGCGAAGTCGAAGTGATGATCAGACCTGCTATCGGACCGGGAGCGGCGGGAGCCATTACCGACAGCGTGCTGGATTTCTCCACGCCGGTTTCCGCCAATTCACGTCAATTGCTTGAACGTTTTATCAGTATCAATCAGGAGGCCGTCGGTCCGGTCATTACCGCGCCAGCGCCCAGAGGGATTGAGGTGGTTGAAGGGCGCTGGTACGCAAAAGTACCGGGGCGTATCAGTGGTCACGGTTGGGCGCGGGTGTCTCCTGCCCAAGGCGGGAATGTCGTGGTGCTTGATAACCTAGGGATGCCGATCAATTGGCTGGAGCTGAAAAACAATGGCCAGGATCTTTGGGATATAGCACCGGAATTTCGTGTACGTGGAGGCGCCGCCACTCCCGCATAGGAAACCGGTCGTCAAGCCTGCTAAAAAACCGAATAAAAAAGTGTTCAAAAGCCGCAACCAGCAGACGCTGGTCGGCGATTTTTCTGGGGGGCAAGCAGGTGAGCCGCAGGAAGTGAGCATGAGTGACCCGCTGGGGGGGCAACCGATCAGCTATTACAAAGCTGAAGGCCAGGAGAATTGGCAAGCACGAGTCGAACAGCCGGCAGCGCCTGTGAGGCCCGGTCCAGGCTTAGCCGGTCTGACGGCTAAGGGAAGGCAACAGCTCGCCGATGTGGATACCTTCATCGAATGGGTGAAAAGACCAACGAACAGCGCGCCGGAGCCTGTCAGTCTGCAAGAAATGCTGGAGAACCGGGCCAGAGAGCTGGAGAAAACGGCCAGTGAGATCGGTCAGGGCCTGGCGGCGCACAGCGAGCAGGAACGCTTGCCGGCCACTACTGAGGTGCAAACCCGACTAAGTCAGCAAAGCGCGAGGTTGACGCTGGAGGCCAGGTTGCTGCGTATCAAGGCGTCCAGGGAATTGCCTCCGAGTGCAGGGCGCTTTCAGTATCTGTTGGAGCAGGGAGAAGTCAGCGTTGCCGAGCCGCTCTGGACGGACAAAAGCACCGCCAGGGAAGCGGACTTCCTGCTGGAGTACGCCATCCTCGACGAGAAAAAAATCAATGCGAGAGGGGAGAAGGAGGTGTTGTGGTACGCGCATTTTCACTGCCCGGCCAGAAGTACCCGTTTCATCAACAAAGGCCACTTGAAGCTGAAGGCCTTGAGATTCAAGACCTATCAGGACCAGTTGAACGAGGCACGCAACGGTGAGCAGGTCCGAGCCATCAAGGCCGGGGACCTCAGCCAGAAATTTGCCGATCAGTACTTTTTCAAGACCGGCAATTAATGGTCGTGGCGGGTCTTGCTCCCAGGGGCAGGGCCCGCAGATCAATCAATCCGGCGAGCGAACCAGGGTACGAGGCGTCAGATCTTCAAACCCCAGGGCCTGCAATTGCTGGCGCAGTTGCGCCACCTGGTAGATCAATTGCTCGCGTTCGTCTTTGATTTGGCGCAGTTCGTCACGACGAATGGTGACGTAAAGAGTTTGTGCAGGACGTGCGGAAAGTACGGTACCCATTGCTCACCTCGCAAATGGTGTGTCACAACTGTGGTTCCGCCGCTCGAGTCTGAGGGTCGGACCACCATCGGGGCAGATTCTGATTTCTTTTTCTCATAAAGGGAACTTTTTTATTTTTTATTGTTCGTGTGTCTTCGGCATGATTTCTGACGTTATCCGGCGTATTGGGCCGTTTGATGGGAAACTATGTCCAGACGCTCTGGACTAACCCTCATTAGCCTCCTTGAGCTATAACCTTTTTCACGTATTTATTTGTAGTTGGGAGCATCGGCACATGCAACTGGGGATTATTGGACTGGGCCGCATGGGCGGCAATATTGCGCGACGCTTGATGCTCGATGGGCACACCACCGTGGTCTACGACCGCAACACTGCGTTCGTCAGCGCCTTGAGTGAAGAGGGGGCTACTGGCGTCGTGGACTTGCCGGCACTGGTCGGCGCCCTGGAAAAACCTCGGGCAGTCTGGGTGATGCTGCCGGCCGGCGCACCGACCGAAGAGACCATCGACACCCTGAGCCAATTGCTCGATGCCGACGATGTGATCATCGACGGCGGCAACACCTTCTATAAGGACGACATCCGTCGCGCCAAGGCGTTGTCGGAAAAAGGCATTCGTTACATCGACGTCGGCACCTCCGGTGGCGTCTGGGGCCTGGAGCGCGGTTACTGCATGATGATCGGCGGCGATAGCGACGTGGTCAAACGCCTTGATCCGCTGTTCGACAGCCTGGCACCGGGCCTGGGCGACATTCCGCGAACCAGGGACCGGGTCGCCGAGGATGATCGCGCCGAACGCGGTTACATCCACGCCGGACCCGCGGGCTCGGGGCACTTCGTGAAGATGATTCACAACGGCATCGAGTACGGCATGATGCAGGCCTTCGCCGAAGGTTTCGACATCCTCAAGACCAAGTCTTCGGAAAACCTGCCGGAAGACCAGCGTTTCGACTTGAATGTCGCCGACATCGCCGAAGTCTGGCGTCGCGGCAGCGTGGTGTCGTCCTGGTTGCTGGACCTGACCGCTGACGCCCTGGCCAGCGATCCGAAGCTCGACGGTTACTCCGGCGCGGTGGCTGACAGTGGGGAGGGGCGCTGGACCATTGAAGCCGCCATGGAGCAATCGGTGCCGGTGCCGGTGCTGTCCAACTCGCTGTTCGCGCGCTTCCGCTCGCGGCAACAAAGCACCTACGGTGACAAACTGCTGTCGGCCATGCGCTTCGGCTTTGGCGGCCATGTCGAGACCCCGAAAAAATGACGGCACGGCGAAAAAAGAACAAGGCCCAACCTGCACCGCCGACCACGCTGTTCCTGTTCGGCGCCCACGGTGACCTGGTCAAGCGTCTGCTGATGCCGGCGCTGTACAACCTCAGCCGTGACGGTTTGCTCAGCGATGGCTTGCGCATCGTCGGAGTCGACCACAACGCTATCAGCGATGCGGACTTCGCCAAGAAGCTCGAAGACTTCATTCGTACCGAGGTGGCTAACAAAGTCGGCAAAGGCGAGGAGACTCTGGACCCCGCGTTGTGGGCCAGGCTGGCGAAGAACATCAGCTATGTACAGGGCGACTTCCTCGACGACAGCACCTACCAGGCCCTGGCGGCGAAAATCGCCGCCAGTGGCACTGGTAACGCAGTGTTCTACCTGGCGACCGCGCCGCGCTTTTTCAGCGAAGTGGTGCGTCGTCTGGGCTCTTGCGGCCTGCTCGAAGAAACCCCGGAAGCCTTTCGCCGGGTGGTGGTAGAAAAACCCTTCGGCTCCGACCTGCAAACCGCCGAAGCGCTGAACGCCTGCCTGCTCAAGGTCATGACCGAGAAGCAGATCTTCCGGATCGATCACTACCTGGGCAAGGAAACGGTCCAGAACATTCTCGTCAGCCGGTTCTCCAACAGCCTGTTCGAGGCCTTCTGGAACAACCATTACATCGACCACGTGCAAATTACCGCGGCGGAAACCGTCGGAGTCGAGACTCGCGGCAGTTTCTACGAAACCACCGGCGCGTTGCGCGACATGGTGCCCAACCACTTGTTCCAGTTGTTGGCGATGGTCGCGATGGAGCCGCCGGCGGCGTTTGGCGCCGATGCGGTGCGTGGGGAAAAAGCCAAGGTTATCGGCGCGATCCGCCCTTGGTCCACCGAGGAGGCACGAGCCAATTCCGTGCGCGGCCAGTACGCGGCGGGCGAACTCGACGGCGAGCCGGTGGCCGGTTACCGCGATGAGCCGAAAGTGGCGCCCGACAGCAGTATAGAAACCTATGTAGCCCTCAAGGTCATGATCGATAACTGGCGTTGGGTCGGGGTGCCTTTTTACCTGCGCACCGGCAAACGCATGAGCGTGCGCGATACGGAAATCTGCATCTGCTTCAAGCCTGCGCCCTATGCCCCGTTCCGCGATACCGAAGTCGATGAGTTGCAACCGACCTATCTGCGGATCCAGATCCAGCCCAACGAAGGGATGTGGTTCGACCTGCTGGCAAAACGCCCCGGGCCGGCCCTGGACATGGCCAACATCGAGCTGGGGTTCGCCTACAAGGACTTCTTCGAGATGCAACCGTCCACCGGTTACGAGACGCTGATCTACGACTGCCTGACAGGTGACCAGACGCTGTTCCAGCGTGCCGACAACATCGAGAATGGCTGGCGCGCCGTGCAACCGTTCCTCGATGCCTGGAAAGAAGACTCCAACGTTCAGACCTACCCGGCAGGTGAAGACGGTCCGGCCTCGGCAGAGGAACTGCTGACCCGTGACTGTCGCGTCTGGCACGGCCTCGGATGAGTGAGTTAACCCTACAGCCCATCCAGTTTTTGCTCAGTGACATGGACGGCACCTTGTTGCTTCCTGACCACAGCCTCAGTCAGCGCACCCTCTCGGCGGTTCGGGCGCTGCGTGAGGCCGGGGTGTTCTTCAGCCTGGCGACCGGCCGACCGCCCAGGGCCATGCTGCAGCAGATCGAAGCCTTGGGCGTCGATCTGCCGACGGCGGCGTTCAATGGCGGCACCATCGTTCACCCGGATGGCAGCTTTCTGGTCGCCCATCACCTGCCACGTGACGCTGCAATCACCAGCCTGGAGCTATTTTCCACGCAGCCGGAGGTGGAGGTCTGGGTTTTCGCCGACGGCGCCTGGCTGCTGCGTGAGAACGGCCCGATGGTTGCTCGTGAACAGCACAGCCTGGGTTATCCGCCCGTGACGGTCGAGAGTTTCGAACCCTATCTGGAGCGCATCGACAAAATCGTCGCCGCCAGCGCCAACGGGCAATTGTTGATTGAGCTGGAAGCTCGGCTGCAATCCGAAATCGAGGGGCAGGCCCAGGTTTCGCGTTCGCAACCGATCTATCTGGACGTGACCGCGATGCAAGCGACCAAAGGGCATGCGCTGGCCACCCTGGCCGAATTCCTGGGTGTGACACTGGCGCAGACAGCGGCCATCGGCGATGGCGGCAACGACCCGCCGATGTTTCATCGCGCCGGGTTGTCGATTGCCATGGGGCAGGCGGAGGAGGAGGTGAAACATCAGGCCGACGTGGTCACCGGCAGCAATATCGAGGATGGCGCGGCAGAGGCCATCGAGCGGTTTATTCTGGGCGCAGATCCACTCATGTAGGAGCGAGCTTGCTCGCGATGGACGTTAACGATAACGCGTGTTTTCTGAATAAACGCGTCGTCCTTGAGTCCATCGCGAGCAAGCTCGCTCCTACAGTCGGTGCAATTACCTCAGAGCCAATAACTCACCGCATACCACCCCAACACCCCCATCACCACGGTATACGGCAGCGCCATCCAGACCATCCGCCCGTACGAAAGACGAATCAACGGCGCAATCGCCGACGTCAGCAGAAACAGAAAGGCCGCTTGCCCATTCGGGGTCGCCACGCTGGGCAGGTTGGTGCCGGTGTTGATGGCGATCGCCAGGGTTTCGAAGTGTTCGCGGCTCATATGACCGGAAAGGAACGCCTGCTTGACCTCAGTGATGTAAATCGTCGCCACGAACACGTTATCGCTGATGGCCGACAGCAGGCCGTTGGCGATAAACAGCATGCCGGGTTGCTGCTCTGGCGGCAGGGCCAGCACCCACTGAATCAACGGGGTGAACAACTGTTGATCGTGAATCACCGCGACCACCGCGAAAAACACCACCAGCAACGCGGTAAACGGCATTGCATCCCTGAAGGCATTGCCGATTCGGTGCTCCTCGGTGATGCCGGTGAACGAGGTGATCAGCACGATCACCATCAAGCCGATCAAACCAACCTCAGCGATGTGAAACGCCAGCCCGCCAATCAGAATCAATGCCGCCAGGCCCTGGACCAGCAGTGCCGCTCGTTGGCGTTGGGTGCGTTCGGCGTTGTCTTCAGCGGCATAGTTGGCCAGTACCGCGCGGACGTTGTCCGGCAGCAAGGTGCCGTAACCGAACCAGCGCAGCTTCTCCAGCAGCACGCAGGTCACCAGGCCTGCCACCAGCACCGGCAGCGAGACCGGAGCGATCTTCAGGAAGAATTCGGCGAAGTGCCAGCCCATCTCATGGCCGATCAGCAGGTTCTGCGGTTCGCCCACCAGTGTGCACACACCGCCCAACGCCGTACCCACCGCGCCATGCATCAGCAGGCTGCGCAGGAAAGCGCGGAATTGTTCGAGGTCTTCGTAGTGCAGCTTCGGCAGGTGCCGATCATCGCTGAACTCGCTGTCCTGCCGCGGATCATTGCCCGAGGCCACGCGGTGATAGACCGAGTAAAACCCCACCCCGGCGCTGATGATCACGGCGGTTACGGTCAAGGCATCGAGAAACGCCGACAGAAACGCTGACAGGAAGCAGAACATCAATGCCAGCAGCGCCTTGGAGCGCACTCCCAGCAACAGGCGCGAGAACAGGAACAGCAGCAGGTCTTTCATGAAGTAGATGCCGGCCACCATGAACATCAGCAGCAGGATCACCGGGAAGTTGTGCAGCAGTTCGTCATACAGCGCCTGGGGCGTAGTCATGCGCAGCAGCAAGGCTTCGACCAGCAACAGTCCGCCGGGCAACAGCGGGTAGCACTTGAGCGCCATGGCCAGGGTGAAAATGAACTCCACCACCAGCAGCCAACCGGCGGCCACCGGGCCGACGGTCCAGAGCACCAGCGGGTTGAGGATCAGGAACGCGACAATGCTTGCCTTGTACCAGCGTGGCGAGTGCCCGAGAAAATTGTGCGTGAACGCCTGGACCATTGAACCGGACATCGACAACTCCTTGCATTGAGAAGCGCGCAAGGTGCCGTAAGCGAAGGGGAAGATCAAGTGTGTGGCGATCCCGTACGCCCGCGGTTTCGTGGGTGTACATAAATCCCTCGTAGATACTCTGTTGCCGGCCTGTCTCCTGAGTAGGTACACAGATCAACTGTGGGGCTCACGCGGTCTCTTCGCAGGCGCTGCCGCAGGCTGCGATCTTTTGATCTTCAGCTTCGGTTGGCACGGGAAAGATCGCAATTTGCGCCGGGAGGTAACTATGTAGTGCCCGCTTGAACCATAAGTGCCGTTAGCTGTTCTCTTTCCAGGGATGAAAGGCAGCATGTGATGGACAACAACGTATTACTCCCCAGTGACCCGCCTGTGGCGGGGCGACTCGATCTCTCCACCAGCCGACCGGCCTCTGCCCCGGAGCCGACAGCGGCTTCCCGGACAGCAGCCGGTCTGGCGGCTTTTCTTGAAGCCGGCAGTCAGCCCGATCTTGCATTGAACCGCCTGGAAGCGGCGATCAGTAGTGCAAGACTGGCCAGTAACGCCTTGCGCGCACTTCTCACCCGGATGCCAGGGTTGCGCTCGGTGGTCCATGGGCAACTGGCTGGAGCCTGGGGCGTTGATCCGGATCAGCTATTGCTGACCTTCAGAGAGCCGCCCGACGCCAGACCTGTGGTCTATACATTGACCCAAGTAGCGGCGAACTCCCTGCGTGCAGGCCTGGTCGCCAGCGGGTTTGATACACGGGTGACGGGACCCGCGATCAACCAGGCATTCAGACTCACAGCACAGGAACTGTTGACTGAGGTGGCTGCAGTCGACCTTGCTGGTGCCCTGAAAAAGGCCTTGAACCTTTATTGGAAAGGGCTGGCGGATGGTTCGGCGTTATCCCGTGAGGCGCAGGCTGGTCAATTGCGTGCTGAACTGTTCAGGGCCCAGGCAGATCTGGCACACGGCATTGGCGAATTGTCGGCTGAGGGTCTGAGCATGGTGCAGGCGGTATTCGATGCGCCGACACCCGACCAGCGCAGGGATGCCGGTGCAGAACTGGCGCGCCTTGAAGTATTCGAGCTGTGTCTCAAGGGCCTGGATCAAACACCTGTGCCGTTCAGCGGATGTTTGTTGATCAGTCAGCCGGGGCGACAAGTACTGTTCATGCCAGGTCTGGAACAACCCTTTGTTGATACCTTGAACCGCAGTGCCCTTGAGGACAGGGTCAGGGCCTTGTTGAACTCCCCGCAAAGACATCTGCTCTGGCAGATGCTGCCACTTGAGCGGCGACGGCAGTTGCTTTTCGGTTTTTCCACAGAGCAACGGCTACTGCCGTTTGTACTGGACCACCGGCCAGTGACCGGCCATGCCCTTAATCACAGCATGATCCAAAGCATCCGTACGCAAGCTCGCAATGAGTTCAAAAGCGCGTGGGAGGACAATCTGCTCCTGTTGTTCATGGAACCTGAGCCGGCACTCAGTAAACAGGGGGGCCTGCAGATTACTGACCGTCTCCAGGGCTACCGGGCGGGTATTGCGACTGCATCCGTATCTCGGGCCATCTCCTTGGCCATTGGCCAACAGATTGCCCTCGGTATCGAACGAGCTGACGACGATCTGTCTTTCGGTAGCCTGGCGCCCGAGCTGGCCGTGGCTATGCGCAGGAAAAAAATCGAGCGACACGAACGCAACGTGCTCGTCCTGCTGGAAGAGTACGGCTCGGAAAAGGACACTTCGCCATTCAGCCAATGCCTCAAACGCCAGGCAGCGTTGCAAGCCAACCGCTTGAATGCGCAGCAGGTTCTGGAGGGGCTCGGGGAAAATCTGACCAGCCCGGCATTCTGGACGCAGCGGCTGGAGCAGACAGGGCGCGATCGCCAGGAGGAAATAGCTTTCTGGCGAACAGCCGCACTCTATGAGGAGGCGGATTTCCAGCTGGTGGAGGGCCAGCTGGACGAAGTCGATGTCGCGCGGCTGGGTACGGTGCTGCATGCCAGTGCCGAGCTTGATCCGCAGCAGAGTGAAACTCAGGTCCTGAGTATCTCGATCGGCCCGCATGATGGTGGGTACGAGTTGGCCGGCGCGCTGGTGGTGACCAGCTGGAGCGCCATGCGAAACCCCGATGCTGCTCATTCGTCCTTGCTCTACCTGCCGGGAACGAATGGAGGCCTGGAGAAATTCCACTCATTGGCGGCGTTGAAGCTTCGCCTCGGGTGTGCCTTGCGGGGTCAGTACGGTGCGTACCTCTGGAGCTATATCAGTGTTGCCGATCAGCAGGCCGTCAGCGATCTGCTGAACATTCTGCCGGTTGCCACGCCAGCCCCCTTGTCGTTAGCGGCAATCAAGGGGCCGGCAATGGAGCACGGCGTACGCCGCCAGCTGGCCAGTTACCGGCGGAGCCTGCTCGAGGTGGCAGCTGATCCACTCGCCCTTGCAGAGGTCGGTCAAGCGTTGGAGCGCAATCTGCGGGTGCCTGAGCATGCGGCCAGGGATCAGGCGTTCGACAATATCGCCATGGCGCGCCTGAGTCTGTCGGTGATTGAAAAAGAGCATGAGTGGTTGTTGAAAGTGGCGCCCAAGGTGCACGAGGAATATGTGGCGTTGTTGGCTCAATACGCTCAAAGCAGCAACATCCTGGCGGTGAAACTGCAGACCATGCCGACATTGCTGGATTTCGCCCGAGACAGGCTCAAGGAACAGCTGGAAAAGGATGGCCTTGCGGATCTGGACATTGAGGCGCCGCTGCTCGATATCCCCGATCACGCCTCGGCAACGCTGATCTCCGGCAGGTTCACCGACAAGATTTTGTTATACCTCGGGCTGCGCGAAGACATCCTCGTCAGCAAAACACGGCAGGACTACAGTCTGCTGCAACTGGCCCTGGAGAACATCGATCGGCAGTCGCTCAACTCGTTGCGCATGGGTCAGGTGCGGGTACTCGATAAGCGTTGGGAAGCGCAGCTGAATGGACATTACCTGGTGACAACCATCAGTGGCCTGGATGTTCTCGGGCAGTACGAGAAACTGATTTTTCAGACCTGCTACGGCAAGCCCGGCCCGGCCACTACCCAGACGGAGTCGGTCGCGGCGCAGCTCATGACCCGACCTTACCGGCAGAGGGCTGAGCTGGAGTTGCTGCTGGCTCGCCTGAAAGGGCTGTCGCCTGCCGCGATTGGTTTGTTCGAGACGGCCCTTGCTGCCCGAGAAGCCAGTGACCTGCAGAAGAACAACTTTGATATTGAGTTGCGTGCCCCGGTGCTGGCGCACGTTGGAGCCTGGATTCATCAGACTTATCTGAACGCTATTGTGCTGATTCATGACAAGGTAACCGGCAAGACCTTGCTCTATATCAGTACGTTCGACAGCGGCCAATGCCTGATCGAGCACGACCGGCTGCAAGCTGCCGAAGACTATCTGATGAGCTTGATCAGAGATCCGGTCAGATTCAAACCCTGGGCGAAAAAAATTGATCCCGACATCGACTTCAATGCGCTACAAAAGGTCATCGACAGCACCGTGAATCACCATCCACAGCGTTGGCTGACCTCCGTCAGACTTGAACTCTGTGAACTGGTGCTGATACTGGCCCATTTTTATGTTTATCGGCTGCTGGACAGGGCGGGTTTGCTCGGCCGCTCCAAGACCGATCTCGATGCTCTGCGCCAGCAGGAGGACTCCACCCGGAACTGGGGCTATATCAGAATGGGGCTTGCACTGGTGCCGGTGGCGCAGACAGGCGTGAGTTTCCATGAGTTGTTTCAAGCTATCGGTCGTCTATATCGAGGCGGCAGCCAGGAGCAAATCCTTGAAAATGTCGAAACCGTTGTGCTGTCATCCCTTGAAATCCTGATCAGTCTCATACCGGTTTCGTGGGGGGCAGCTAAAGTCGGCGCATTGAAGACCTCGTTGAGCAGCCTCAAGCGTCAACAACTTCTCAAGACCAATGGTCGAGCCGCATTGCGTCAGGCAACCCGCGGCAAGAAGCACTATGTCATGACCTCCTTTGATGGCTATGAATCCGGGATTTCCCTGGACGGCGCTGTGGCTCTCACCGGGCCCGTCGACCAAGGCAGCTATATGAAGAATGGCGTGCAGCTGATTCCCAGGAACGGCCGTACTCACGAGGTTTACAGAGGAGCGGGCGTTCTGGTTCTGAAGAAAACCGCCAAGCGTCAGGTTGAGCGAGCGGTAAAGCTCGATGAGTTCGCAGAGTGGCAGTTTCAGGCCGCTCACGGTCTGGCCGGAGGCAGTGGCCGCGGGCCGCGCAAGCGACCGGGTTCGCCGCAGCCAGGGCCGAGTCGAGGCAACACACCTGCCTCTCGGGGGCCCGTTGTCAGGACGACCGAAGGTGGGAGTCCAGTGTCAAAACCACTTGATCAGGCCTTGGTCGAGGCTATTTTTGAACAGCAATTACGGGTTGAGCCTCTTCCTGCAGATTGGAGACTCAAGGAGTTCGACCAGCTCATCCGTAACCCCGGTCCGATTGAGACTTACACGGTTACAGGCCGGTATCGTCAGTTCCAGGCGATAAAAATAGGCCCGTTTCATTATGAGGTGCTTTTAACCTCTGATCCCTCACTGGTTTTTGTGAAATCCCCGGGAACATTATCAGCCTGGGATATTCTGGATTTACACCATTGGGTCGACGGCCCAGTGTCCGAGCAGCCTCTGCCGGCGTATTTTTCCAGCCCGGGAAAAAAATGGTTTCCGCTCGATCCTTTGCTAGAGCAGGGCAAGCACCTTCACGAGGCGATCCATAGAGCGCTCCCGACGCTGACACAAGACACCAGCAAAGCCATCGAGGCCTGGCTGGTCGCCCGTCAGGACCCGTCAAGTGGCGCAATCACCGGAAACAAGCTGGCAAATTACTGGCAGGCGCAAAGGAGCTGGAACCGGGGTTCGGCGATCGAGATAACACCGCTCAACCTTCTGGAAAACCTCGATGCCATTACGGTCACGGGGAAGCACATGTCGATCAGACAGCTCAAGCCGATTCCCTATGGAGAACTTGAGGGCATTGATTTCAGACTGGATGCAGGGAGAGCGGCGAGGTTTACCGGGACACAGTGGAAGGGCCTGCCCGCACAGGGTAAAAACGCCCGGGCAAGTACCGTTGTTCAAGAGAAACTGACGGAGCTGGGATTCGTTCATGAAAGCCTGGTAGGTCCCAGCAGTTCAGGGGCAAGCAATGCTCTGCTGGCCAGGCTCCCGGGCAGTGAGACTATTTACTGCATAGTGGTAAGGCACGCGCGGTATACGACGATGAAACTGTATGGCAAAGACTATCTTGTTTTGTCGAACGGCTGGATAGAACGATTACTTGGAATGTATCCGGCAAAGGACCATCCGTTGGTGGGGGATCTTGCGGTGGCTTACCGTAACAATAAAATCATCAGGATGGTTGCCGGGGTGCAGCCCAGAAAAGCCAATGGTGGCACCTTGCACAAGGTAGAGACGCAAGTACCGACTGATTGGGTGATTTTTTTCCGAAGGTTGGAGTTCCTATCGCAAGTATCGGCGTAGGCACTCCTTGCCCCTCATCAAAGCGATTTGCGGATCACGCCAGGTGATCCGCAATGTTCACTTACTGCGGCATTTTCCAGGATTGCAGTTCATAGCCTTCCTCGCTCAACTCGGCGCGGGCTTGTTCCAGCAAATGTTTCAGTTGCGCTGGATCGGTATAGGCACTGCTAGGAATCTGTTTGTGACCAATAATGGGGGTGCAGGTCCGGTCGATGACGGTCAGGCTGAGCTCGCCGGTACCGTCTTGCGGAGCCCAGGCGACGCATTGAAGTGGCTTGAAGGCGTGGCCGGCAATCAAAAGTGCTTCGTTGCAACGGAGCGGGGCGTTCATGGTTGTTTTTTCTCTCGAGGCCCAAACAAATGATGTGCCGTCCGTGGGCTTCCTACCGTCCGGCTGGTTACTTGTATTGATGACTCGCCGGTCACTTAGGTCACACGCAAAAACAGAATATTTTTAACTTTTTTCACTGCCTATCCATATGAAGGTTTTTGAAGGCTGGATGAGCGCTTTTAGTTCGTTAGGGAACTAACAAAGTTACTTCTTATAACGAAGTCAGGGTCGTTAGGTATTAGCCCTATAATCAATCGGTACAAGGTCGTGTCAAGTTCTTGCTAATGTTACATCCAGGTCTGTCAAATGATTGTTTCTAATAACATTTCTTATATTTGGCGCCAAGGAACAGTCATGATCCAACCGCCTGCCCTACGAAGATTGCTAGTGGTCGATCCCTGTGACGATTGTCACCGACTGCTGCCCGGTTTACGCACGGTCGGCTGGGACGTCGACAGCTGCACCCTGGAGTCTGCCGCCGACCATCCTTGCGATGTCGGTCTGCTGCGTCTGCAGCCGTTTCATCTGGAGCGACCGGAGGCGGTCAAGGAGTTGATCAGCCACAGCGGCACGGAGTGGATCGCTGTGCTGAGCCCGGACGTTCTGCGATTACAGAATGTGGGCGATTTTGTTTGCGAATGGTTTTTTGATTTTCACACCTTGCCGTTCGACGTCTCCCGGGTCCAGGTGACTCTGGGGCGGGCCTTCGGCATGGCGCGATTGCGTGGACAAGGCTCGATTCACGTCGACCAGCCGGAACATGAGTTGCTCGGCGATAGCCGGCTGATTCGCGAATTGCGCAAGCTCTTGAGCAAACTGGCACCTACCGAATCGCCGGTGTTGATTCGCGGCGAGAGCGGCACCGGCAAGGAGTTGGTGGCAAGGACCCTGCACCGGCAATCGCAACGCCACAGCAAGCCGTTCGTGGCGATCAACTGCGGTGCGATCCCCGAACACTTGATTCAGTCCGAACTCTTTGGCCATGAAAAGGGCGCTTTCACTGGCGCTCACCAGCGCAAGGTCGGGCGTATCGAAGCGGCTCACGGTGGCACGCTGTTCCTCGACGAAATCGGTGACCTGCCGTTGGAGCTGCAAGCCAACCTGTTGCGGTTTCTGCAGGAAAAACACATCGAACGGGTCGGTGGCAGCCAGCCGATACCAGTCGATGTACGGGTATTGGCGGCGACCCACGTCGATCTGGAAGCGGCCATCGAGAAAAAACGCTTCCGCGAAGATTTGTATTACCGCTTGAACGTATTGCAAGTCGTCACTGCGCCACTGCGTGAACGCCATGGCGACCTGTCGATGCTGGCCAACCACTTTTCCCACTTCTACAGCCAGGAAACCGGTCGACGTCCGCGCAGTTTCAGTGAGGACGCACTGGTGGCCATGGGTAAACATGATTGGCCGGGCAATGTACGCGAACTGGCCAATCGGGTTCGCCGCGGGCTGGTGCTGGCCGAAGGGCGGCAGATCGAGGCGCGGGATCTGGGCTTGCTCAGTCAACACGCCATCGCGGCGCCCATGGGCACCCTTGAAGACTACAAGCACCGTGCCGAACGCCAGGCACTGTGCGACGTACTGAATCGCCACAGCGATAACCTGAGCGTTGCCGCCAGGGTATTAGGCGTCTCGCGGCCGACTTTTTATCGGTTGCTGCACAAACATCAGATCCGTTAGGGCGGGGCGAAACGAAGAGGCCCGCTGCGATTTGCATCGCAGCGGGCCTTTTCCATTGGGTGGAGCCGGTCAAAAGTAGTACGGGAATTTCAGGCTGAAGGAAAAGTCTGGCGAGTCGTCGGTCAGGCCGATGGCCAGGTTGGGAACGATCGTCAGGTTATCGGTTGCTGCCAGGGTCATGCCGATGTTGAAGTTGGCCGAGTTGTAATCGCTGTTGGAAATCGATTGCCAATCGCCACCGTCCGGCTTGATCTTGCTCTTGCGGGCGAACTGATCGGTGAACGAGAACGACATACTCATCTTCTCGTTCAAGGCGAATGCAATACCGGCGCCGATCTGCCAGGAATCGCCCAGTTTCACGTCCCCGGGCACCTTGGAGTTGATCTGAGGGCTGATGTCGCTGAAAGAGTCTTCCATGTTGTAGGTGTAGGCCAGGCTGCCGAACAGCACGGCCGGGTCGAAGGTCTTGACCAGCGAGATACCCGGGGTGATCGACCAGACACCATTGCCGGTAGGCAAGTCGTCGGGTACCGAGAGGTTATCGTTGCTCGGGTCATTGACCAGCTTGATGCCGTAAGGGTCATCACCGGTCGGCGCCTTGACGCGCAGTGTAACGACCGCGTCGGGCAGGTTGGCCGACTCATCCAGAAACTTGTAAGCAACGCCAACGTTCACATCGCCGATGGTCGGGTCGCGGGTAACGGTTGCGTCCGACGTCACCGGGCCAGCGCCACCGGCGCCACCGGAGGAGTACGTTGATTCGCGATAAACCACGGGGACGTTAATGTCGAACTGCCAGCGTTGTCCCGTGTTGTAGCGGGCGGTCAGGTCCAGGGTCCAGTTGTCGGCCTTGATACGGTCGAGGTTGATGTTACCGAGGAAAATCGAGTCCAGTGCCAGGAAGCCGTTGAGTGTCAATGCACGGGTATCGTAGTGCGTGTAGGTCAGGCCGGTTTCAAGGCTGAACTTGCCGCCACCGAAGAAGCCGCTGGCTTCGTCATACAGGTTGGAAACGCTTTGCGCAGGCTCCGAATCATCCTTGAGCGATTGGCCGTATGAACTGCCTGTGGTTCCCGGCGCACCGGCGGCCACTGTCTGGCCACCCCTGGACGTTTCGGCGGGGGATTTGGTCAGGCGTTTGGGAGCAGGTGTCGCAGGTGTTTCTTCGACTTGGCGAACGCGTTGCTCGAGTACCATCAGCGCGTTCTGTTGTGCTTCGTAACGCTTTTTCAACTCCATGAGTTCTTGTTTTAGTATTTCGACCTGGGGGTCCGGTGCTGCGTATAGCAGTGTGGCCGGGGCCAGGCTACTCAAACAAACGATAACTCTGAACGTTAACGATCGGTGCATGGGTTAGCCGTCCCTTCTGAGTACATCTGATGAGACTGAGCGTAGATCAGAATCCGATAGTGCGAAGACCTTTGAGCTGGTCCAGGTTGCCGTTCAGCGACCCGGCTGTCGGCACGTTGTCACGCAGCACGACATTGAGGGACGTGAGGTTGCGGACCTGGTTGCCACCGCCGAGCAACGTCGTGTTCTGCATCAGCCCACCCTGGGCCAGGCGTTGTTCAGTGCTGCCCTGGTTGTTGTTGGCCACGATGTTGAGTTGCACACCAGTACCGGTCGAGGAAACGCTCAGCGAGCCCGCGCCATTGGCGCCGACCAACGTCGAGCCTGCGGCCAATGCCTGGCCCTGCTGTTGCGTTGCTGGCGCTTGGCTAGCCTTTGTGACGTTGATATCAACGTTGTTGTAGGCAGTGTTATGGTCGCCGGCAGCACGCACGACTTGAGTGACGCCTTCGGTGCTGTTGAGGCCGCTGCCGCCAGTGACGGTACCGGTGCCGGTGCCTTGCGGACGCGCTGAGCCATTACCTTTTTCGTCGATCATCGACACATAGAACTGTGGCTTGATGGTCGATTGTTGAATTTGCATCGAGGAAGTTGCCCCGATCACGTCACCGTTGGCATTTTGCCAAGCGCTGGTCATGACAATGCCGAAACTGATGATCCGTCCCGGCATGACATAGCGACCTCGCAGGGTCGCCAATTCCTGATCCTTCAGTTCAATGGGTTTGAACGTCTGTGCCTGAGTCGGCAGGCTGGCGGCCAGGCAAACCACGGCCAGCCAGATTGGAGTCTTCATTGGATACTCCCGGAGCGTCGTGCTCCCTTGTTATTAGAAGAAGTCGCTTTGGATGAATCCGAAATCCATCAACTCTGCGTCTTGCACCGGGGTGAAGGTGTTGATGCGGTTCTTGGCGGTCAGTGGCAGGGGGGGGGCGAGCAACGCATTGGTTTTGTCGTACCCCTGGCCGATGACGGCAAAGACGATGCCGTTCCAGCCTTTGACAAAGTCGTCGACTTTGTAACGTTTATGACCGAGTACCGGATCTCCGATATATACCCAGCCGTTATGGACTCTTTGCATGACCACAAAATGTTTGTAGCCACGGATATCCAGGAGTACCACAACCGGAATTCTGATTTCGCTCAACGTTTCCTGCGCTACCCGGTAGCCACGGGCGCGCATGCCGATACTTTCCACGTAGCGCTTCATGTCGAGCATGGAGAAGCCCTGGACGCGGACAAGATCTTGATCGGAGTGTGCCAGCATGCCTTCGATGATCTGTTCTTCATTCACGTCCAGCCAATAGGCCTGGCGCAATATGGTCGCCAGCGCAGCTGCGCCGCAACTGAAGTCGGTTTTCTGTGGCACCAGGTCGGCAAATTTACGCTCGCGTACGCTCTGGATCGGCTTATACACCAACGCGCCGCCCGGCAGGACGGAAAGCGGCAGTTGTGCAGCCTCGCTCACACTGGCCACGCAAAGCAAAAATGCCAAGGCGATAATGCGCATGGTGGGACGCCTTCTGGTTGTGTTGAAAAAGGCCCCCATAAGGGGGCCCTCAGAGACAGCAATTAGAACGATTGGTTGGCAATGGACAGCGAGTTGCTTTGTTGGTTACCCACACCGGCAGCCACGTTGACGCCCAGGTTGCCACTGCCGCCATTAACCGAACCGCTCAGGGTCGCCGTGTTGGTCACAGGGTTTGCCCAGCCAGTTGGAGTCAGCACTTGATAGGTATAGGTGTTGCTCAAATCAAATGAACTGCTCTCACTGTAGCTTTTCGATTTGTCGAACGAAGATTCGGACGCTTTACTGCCCGATTTTTCGAACGAGGAGTCGAACGATTTTGTGAACGATTTATCCAACGATTTTGCGAACGACGAGTCGGACGATTTTGTGCGCGTTTTTTCGATCGATGCGTCGAGCGATGCCTCAATCGATGCGTCGACAGCCACAGTGCGGCTGCCGTCGCGACGGCCATAATCCCAACTAACGGTCTTGGAAGCTTCCAACTCAGCGTTCAAATCAACGCTCAAAGACGCAGTCTTGGTAGAGCTCGAATCAGAGATCCTGGAGCCGCTCACATCAAAGCTCTTGGAACCGCTTACATCAAAGCTCTTGGCACCACTCACCTCAAAGCTCGATGACTTGCTCTTATCAATGTGCAACTCGGAAGACTTATCTCTAGAGAAACTACCGGTGGCCGTTTTGGTAAACGACAGCGTATCCACGACGTACGTCCGATCGGCGTTGTTAATCACTACCAGGCCAGGACCGGTTTGATCGGCAGAGGCGGTGGCTGTTGCGTTACCGAGCGGGGCATTGGCGTTGGCAATTGCCATGGTGTTTTTCTGTTGGTTAAGGTCGCCGGCAGCAATGTTGATACCCATATTGCCGCTGCCGCTATTGGCCGATCCGCTCATCACGGCAGAGTTTGTGGTGGCGTAGTTGATGACCTTGTTACGGTTGCTGTATTGATCGACGCTAGCGCTGGCATTGGCATGGCCGAACACGAAGCTGTTATCGAGATCGGAGGTGGTGCCAGCGTTTGCGATGGCGGCCGCGTTGTCTTGTTGGTTGCCGTTGCCTGCAGCCACGTTGACGCCGACGTTGCCGCTGGTGCCTTCGGCAGAGCTGCTCATCTCGGCTTCGTTCTGAGTCCCTTCGTTGAGGATGAAGTTGCCGGTACTGCTCTGATAATCCCACGCATGGGCATTCGCGTAGACATTGATCTTTGTTGGAGGAGGGGTGTGGTGACCGTTGTTATGATGGCCATTGTGGTGGCCATTGTCACGCCGTTCCCCAGCTTGTACAGCAACAGCCATGACCGCAGCGATTGCGAAAACCAGAGGCTTGATTGCCATTGAAGGTTTCATGGTGATTCTCCGTACCTTATTTTAGGTTAAGTGTTGTTCTTACCTGTTTCGGTCAATCCGTGACCCGTACGCTCAGGGTGTTGGCCGTTCGGTTTCCCACCCCGGCGCTCTGATTCAACTGGATCACCCCACGGCTACCGGTGAAGGCCTGATCGCTGGTAGCGACCTGGCGATAGCCTGGTGCAGAGTCAGTTGGATCGGAGTTGGTGATCAGCGCCACGTTCTGTTGCCTGAGGACGCTGTCGTCGATACTTTGCGGCTGTGTACTGATGCTTATCCGCAGGGCATTGGCTTGCTGGTTGCTGGCGCCAGTGCTCTGGTTGACGCCCAGTACGCCGTTGCCGTGGCTGAAGGAGTCGCCTTGAATGCTGGATCGAGCATCGATCCTGGGGTCGACCCGCGTACGCAGCCGTTGGCGAATCTGTGTGGTAGCACTGGCATTGTTGCCAATGGCGATGGCCCGGGCGTTGGCCTGTTGCTGCTGATCGCCCGCAGCCTGGTTGACCGAGAGGTTGCCCTGGTACTGCATGCCCGAACCGTCGATTTCGGCGTTATTGATGACGGGAGGTTGGGCAAAGGTCGATGCACTGCAAAACATGGCGATAATCAGCAGCGTACGATTCATCTTAACGGTCTCCCGTTATGACTTTCAGAGCACCCAGGCCTTGCTGGATGTTTGAATTGACCATGTTGGCAATACCGTTGCCCGAATTTCCCGAACGTCCAGCGGGGAGGTTGGAAAGCTGGGTCTGGTTGGTGATATTGCCGCCCAGGTTGTTGGTGCCTTGAGTGACCAGGCGGGAGATGCCTGCACCACTGGCGACGCCGGCAAAGTCGCCGTCGCTCAACTCGTTCGTTTGCCTGAGGATATGTTTGGACGGGTTGGCATTGACGGTCGTGGGGTCAGGGTCGGGAATCACCGGCGCACGCGTTGCGTTGCGCGGTTGGACATCACGTGTGATAACAATGATGCCGTTGTCAGCCTGTACAGGCAGGGAGACACTTGAGCCCAGTGCGCATCCGATCAGCAGGAGGCTATAGACGCTCTTATCAAATTTCCCCACGACGGCAATTCCTTCTGTAAGTGGAACGCTGGCCCTTATCAGCGTTGCGAGGAAGAGAGCAGAAGGTGTGCCGCTTTTGATTTTTATAGTTAAAACAGTGGGTTGCGATTCTTTGTGGCGAGAGTCAAAAACTTGTTGTAACGAAGCTGAGACAGATGTCCGGGCATTGCACCGTTTATCTGTCCGTCATTGCTCATCATGGACTATGTAGATCGACTGTTTCAGTTGATTAACACTTTTTCCCGGCGAGGCTTGAGCCGCTTCATTTGGTGGGTTTGTGGGGAGGAGGGTGTTTCAGGAATGGACACATTGCCGGGCGGGCGTGCTGAAGTCAGGCGCCCAGCAGCCGATTGACCGCCTCGAATGCATCGCGCCTGCGCTGTTCCCAGTCGCCACGCAGCACTTGATAAGTCTGCTGGTGCCGGTCGAGCCAATCGCGACTGGCCTGGAAAAATGCCTGGCGATTGGCTAAATCCGGCTGACAGCGTTGCCCGTCGTCAGTCCAGACGACCGTCTCCGGGCTGAGTAGCAGGTGCAGGTCGTAATGCCGGGATAACAAGGCCTGCTCGACCCAGGCCGGGCACTCACCAAACAGGGTCTGGCTCCAGAGCATATTGCTCAGCAGATGGGTATCGAGAATCAGCAGGGCCGGCAACTGCGCGCGTGCCTGGTCCTCCCGGGCCAACTGGCCGCCGGCGATGTCCGGGATATCGGCCAGGCAGGTGTCACGGGGGTTCTGCTCGATGAAGCAACGCACGTACTCACCCATCAGCAACCCGCCGAAACGCGCTTGCAACTCGGCGGCCAGCCAGCTCTTGCCGCTGGACTCGGGCCCGCTCAAGACCAGCACCTTCATGTGCGCAACAGCGGATCGGCGCGCCACTCTCGCCAGCCCTGTATCGCCAGCAGGGTAAACAGGCCGTAGAGCGTCGCGGTCAGGTACATGCCTTTATAGATGAACAGCCCGACAAAAATCACATCGAGCGCCATCCACAGCGGCCAGCATTGCACGCGTTTCTGGGCCATCCACAGCTGCGCGACCAGGCTGAAACCGGTCAATGCGGCGTCCAGCCAGGGCTGTGCGGCATCTGTCCAGTTGGCCATGGCGGCCCCCAGCAGCAGGCTGCCGATGGCGCCGACGGCAAGACCGAGCAGTATCGATCGAGTGTCCAATTGACTGACCTGCCGTCCATGATGAGCCTCGCCGGCACGCGTCCATTGCCACCAGCCATAGAGCTGCAACGCGGCATAGATCACTTGCAAGAGCATGTCCGAGTACAGCTTTACCTCAAAGAAGATCCAGCTGTAGAGCAACACCATGACCAGGCCGATCGGCCAGCACCAGGGGTTCTGTTTGACTGTCAGCCAGACGGCGATTACGCCGAGAGTAGCGGCGAACAGTTCAAGCCCGGACATAGGGGTTCCTTGGGGGAAGTCGAAGAGGGGGCGGATTGTAACCGGGTACGACCCGACCGGGTAAAGGCATGAAGGTGCAGGCGCAACCAAAGCCGCAGGAGTCCACCCGTTAATCCCGGCCGAACGCACATCCATTCACCCCTGTACTTCATTGCGTGCAGTAGCCGCCAGGTCCTCAAGGAACACCCGCAGAATCGGCGACGGGGCGATGCCTCGGCGGGTGATGACATCGAACGGCGACATCAGTTGCAGGCTCAGTGGCGCCAGTTGTTGCATGTCGCCGGTCTTGACCCATTGCGCGGCATACACGTTGAGGTGGCAAGGTCCGCTGCTGTTGGGGTGTAGGAGCGACGTTACGCGAACCGTAGCAGCTGGCGAAGCCTGCGTCCGGCTGCGAAGCAGTCGCAAATCCTGTTTCCTCGATTTTTCTGGATACCGCAGTGCCTGATTTTACGACTGCTTCGCAGCCGGACGCAGCCTTCGGCAGCTGCTACGATTGGGGCTTGCTCGCTCCTACAAGGCGGGTTACACCCGGAACTGCTTGAGCAGCCCATTCAACTGCTCACTCAGTTGTTTCAGGTGTACGCTGGCGACACTGGACTGCTCGGCGGCCAGGGCCGTGTTCTGGGACAGGCCCGCGGCCTGGGTGACGTTCTGGTTGATGTCCTCGACCACATGGGCCTGTTGCAATGTGGCACTGGCGATCGACGCATTCAGCCCGTTGAGATTGCGCAACGCCTGGCCGATGGCACTCAGACTGGCCCCCGCCAGACCGGCTTGCTCGATGGTCAATTGCGAGGCGCGACTGCTGTCGCTGATCACTTTGACCGCCGCCTCGGAATGGCTCTGCAGGCGTTCGATCATCGACTGGATCTCGGCGGTGGATTTCTGCGTGCGCTGGGCAAGCAGCCGGACTTCATCGGCGACCACCGCAAAACCGCGACCTTGTTCCCCGGCGCGGGCGGCTTCAATCGCCGCGTTGAGCGCCAGCAGGTTGGTTTGCTCGGCGATCGAACGGATCACCTCCAGTACGCTGCCGATCTGGTTGCTTTGCGCCGCCAGCGTGCGGATCACCTCGACGGCTTGATCGATGGTGCTCGACAGCTGATCGATCTGCTGCAGGCTGCCATCGATATTCACCTGGCCTTGTCGGGCCTGGGCTTCAGCGTCGCGCATTTCGCTGGCCGCATGTTCGGCGTTTTTCGCTACGTCCTGGACCCCATAGGTCACTTCGTTGATGGCCGTGGCCACCAGCTCCATTTGCTGGGATTGTTGCTGGCTGCGCTCTTGTGCCTGCGCCGCGTTGCTGCCCAGATCGGCCGAGGACTGACCCAGGGCGCTGGCGCAGACCTGCAACTGGCAAATGACCTCGCGCAACTTGGCGGTAAAACCGTTGAAGTGATGGGCCAATTGGGTGACTTCGTCGTGCCCGTGGGTATCGAGGCTGCGGGTCAGGTCGCTTTCGCCGCTGGCGATATTGGCCATGGCCTGCACCGCATCTTGCAGCGGCCGCACGATACTGCGGACGATCAAGGTCACCAGCAGCGTCATGATCAGCGCAATGGCCAGTCCGATGAATGAGGCCTTCCACACCTGACCATAGAACTGGGCCTGCATGTCATCGATGTACACGCCGGAACCGATGACCCAGCCCCAGGGCTCGAACAGTTTCACGTAGGAAGTTTTTTGCACCGGGTCCGTGGCACCCGGTTTTGGCCAACGATAGTCGATGATCCCGGCGCCTTTGGACTTGGCGATGGACACCATCTCGTTGAACAGCGCAAAACCATCGGGATCCTTGATGGCGGAGAGGTCCTGACCTTCAAGTTTCGGGTTGCTCGGGTGCATCAGCATCACGGGCTTCAGATCGTTGACCCAGAAATACTCTTTCTGGTCATAACGCAGACCGCGGATTGCACTCAATGCTTGTTTCTGCGCGGCGTCACGGCTCAAGGTACCAGCGGTTTCGAGGCTGTGGTAATACTCCAGCACCCCATTGGCGGTCTGCACCACATGCTGGGTTTTCTCGGACTTGGCTTGATAGAGGCCATCGTGAATCTGCTTGAGCATCAATAGGCCCAAGGTCGTCAGCATCAGCACAGCCACTATCAGGATGAGCCACAACCGACGGCTGATCGACAAACTGCGCAAGCTATTCATAACCTGTTACTCCAGATTCTTGTTCTTCTAATTAACTACCTGCCAGCATCGAAACACCCTTTATGCGGTGAGCCAATCCGACCCAAGTCTACTAACGCGACAGCGTTAATCGGGGATGTCTGATAGGATTTCGGCCGCGCGCGGGAAAACCTGAGCCTGGCTTGATTTTTCACGGGTTTTTTATTGGTTTTGGTTGATTCAGAGCGCGCTGGAACTCAACTACGCTACCGCAGTCAAGGCTACGGAAAAATATTAACGAGGCATGCCCGCAGGCATCGCTTCATGGGGGATTGATGGATCTTTGGACGGCCGTTCAGGCATTTATTTTAGGGGTTGTAGAGGGGCTGACCGAGTTTCTGCCGATTTCCAGTACTGGACACCAGATCATTGTCGCGGATTTGCTGCATTTTGATGGCGAGCGGGCCATGGCCTTCAACATCATTATCCAGCTCGGGGCGATTCTGGCGGTGGTCTGGGAATTTCGCCGGAAAATCTTCGATGTGGTCGTCGGCTTGCCGACACAACCCAATGCCCAGCGCTTCACCGTCAATCTGCTGATCGCGTTCTTGCCGGCCGTGGTGTTGGGGGTGATCTTTGCCGACCTGATTCACGAGTACCTGTTCAACCCGATTACCGTAGCCAGCGCGCTGGTAGTGGGTGGGGTAGTCATGCTCTGGGCCGAGCGTCGCGAACATGAAGTGCATGCCCACAGCGTCGACGAAATGACCTGGAAAGATGCCCTGAAAGTCGGCTTCGCCCAGTGCCTGGCGATGATTCCCGGCACTTCGCGCTCCGGTTCGACCATCATTGGCGGCTTGCTGTTTGGCCTTTCGCGTAAAACCGCGACGGAGTTTTCATTTTTCCTGGCGATGCCGACCATGGTCGGGGCCGCGGTGTACTCCGGCTATAAATACCGCGACCTGTTCAAACCGGAGGACTTCCCGGTCTTCGCCATTGGTTTCGTCACCGCATTCATCTTCGCCATGCTTTCGGTCCGGGGGCTGTTGCGGTTTATCGCCAGCCACAGCTATGCGGTATTTGCCTGGTATCGGATCGCCTTTGGCCTGCTGATCCTGGCGACCTGGCAGTTCGGTTGGGTCGACTGGGCGGCGGCCAAAGCGTGATCGAGCCTCGGCCGCGCGGCAACTCCGGGCCACCGCCCGGGGCTGCTATTGCGCATCCGCGTTTCAAAGGCCTGGTTTTTCTGGCGTTGTGCGCCTTGCCAGCTTTCGGCTCGGCGATGTTGTGGCTGCGGGGGATTTCCAGTATTCCCCTGGCGGCCTACGGTGTCGTCAGCCTGCTGGCGTTCTTCCTGTACTGGCACGACAAGCGCAAGGCCCGTGCCGACAGTTGGCGCACGCCCGAGAACGTCCTGCATGCCGTGGAACTGGCCGGCGGCTGGCCGGGCGCGTTGTTGGCCCAGCAACTGTTTCGGCACAAAACCCGCAAGCTGTCCTATCAACTGTTGTTCTGGGCGATCGTCCTGGTGCACCAGGTGTTCTGGATCGATCAGTTGTTCCTCGGCGCCACGCTGTTTTCCTTGTTCTAGAGCAGCAAACCGACCTGCACGCGTTTGGGCAATTTGCTGACCACCAATTGGTGGGAGCGTTGCAGCAAGCCTTGTAGCTCTTCGGCAGCCAGCGGGTAGGGCGTTTCCATAATGATCCACTGCGCCCTGGCCAGGTAGGGCGCGGGGTGGATGCCGGGGCGGTCGACATGACCGAGAAACAGATCCTTGTCGACCTTGAATGCCAGCGACTCGCCGCGCAGGTTTTGCAGGGCGAACATCTTGTTCCCGGCAATCGAGAACACTCGCACACCGCCCCATTTGTAGTCTTCCCTGGCGCCGGGGAGCGCCAGGCAGAAGTTCGCCACGTCTTCTTCAGTCATGGGCCTGGCTTTCATAGCAGTCGATCTCCGCAGCTTTTGAATGATTCAGCCAAATGATCAATCCAGGCGCGCACCGCCGGCAGCACCCCGCGCCGATGAGGGTAAACCGCTTGCAGCCAGCCGCCAGGCAGCGACCACTGGGGCAATAGCTGGACCAGTTGGCCGTTTTCCAGCTCCTCCTCGCAATACATCATCGGCAGGATGGTAAAACCCAGACCGGCCAGGGCGCAGGTTTTGCGCACATTGAAATCATCAATCCCCAGGCGAGCTTCAAGGGTCAGATCAGAGACTGTTCCGTGCTCATCGAGCATGCGCAAATGCACCAGGCGATCAGCCTCCAGGGCCCCCAGCACCGGGACATTTTTCAAATCTTCGGGGCTGTTGATTTCCCGTTCGCGCAGGAACGCCGGGCTGGCCAGCATCACGGTCTGGGCCTGGCGCAGGCGCCGGGTGACCAGCAGCGGGTCTTCATCACCGAGTTCGCGCACGCGCAAGGCGACGTCGACCCCTTCGGTTACCAGGTCGACGCGGCGATTGAGCAGCAGCGCTTCAAGCTGCACCTGAGGGAATTTCTCCAGAAATGAGCTGATCACCGAGGCCAGCAACCCGTGGGCCAGACCCACCGGGCAAGACACCCGCAGTCGCCCGCGGGGTTCACTGGACATGCTGGCGACTGCTTCGTCGGCCATTTCCGCCTCCAGCAACATCGCCTGGCAGTGCCGCAGGTAACGTTCACCGACCGCGGTCAGCTTCAATTGCCGGGTGGTTCGCTGCAGCAGGCGCGCGTTGAGCCGCTCCTCGAGCTCGGCAACCCGTCGCGACAGGCGCGACTTCGGAATGCCCAGCAAACGCCCGGCGGCCGCGAAGCCACCGGCTTCGACGACCTTGGCGAAATAGTAGAGATCATTAAGGTCTTGCATGGTCAATACTCGACTGTTCTATCAGTGAGACGAACTATCGCATTTATGCCGTCTAATCAGCCATTGCTTTCATCTGTAGGATTGTCCTCACTTTGATCGCCCAGTGGCGATCCTCACTTGGAGATCTCACATGAAACTTCTGCATATCGATTCGAGCATCCTGGGCGACAACTCGGCTTCCCGTCAGCTCAGCCGCAGCGTCGTTGAAGCCTGGCAGGCCGCAGAGCCCCAAGCCGTGGTGACGTACCGCGATCTGGCGAGCGATGCCATCAGTCATTTTTCCGCCAACACCCTGATTGCCGCCGGCACTACCGCTGAACTGCGCGATGCCGCGCAACAGCACGAAGCCGAGCTGAGCGCGCAGGCCCTGGCCGAATTCCTGGCCGCGGACGCCGTGGTCATCGCCGCGCCGATGTACAACTTCACCATCCCGACTCAACTGAAAGCCTGGATCGACCGCATCGCCGTCGCCGGCCAGACCTTCCGTTACACCGAAGCCGGCCCTGAAGGCCTGTGCGGTAACAAGAAAGTCGTGGTGGTCTCGACTTCCGGCGGTTTGCATGTCGGTCAGGCCACTGGCGTCGGCCACGAAGAGTATTTGAAGGTCATGCTCGGCTTCATGGGCATCACCGACATCGAGTTCGTCCGTGCCCATGGCCTGGCCTATGGTGACGAAGTTCGGGTCAAAGCCATGAGCGATGCCCGGGCGCAGATCAGCGAACAGTTGTTCGCTGCCGCGTAAGGCTTGTGTAAAGGCGTAATCAGCGCCAGTAACAAGCACTAAACTCTGTATTCTGCTCATCGAAGGATGGTCAGGGTACGGAGTTTTTTGTTTCTGGCGTACCTGGCCCGGGTTATGCGAGCTGGCTTTTAATTGTGGGAGCGAGCTTGCTCGCGATG
>NZ_CABVHQ010000012.1 GCF_902497895.1 Pseudomonas fluorescens | reverse complement strand
AGCTGCCGAGCTTGCGAGGCTGCGTTCGGCTGCGAAGCAGTCGTAAAATCACCACTGCGGTGTCTCAGAAAAACCGAGGACTCAGGATTTATGGCCGCTTCGCAGCCGAACGCAGCCTCGCAAAGCTCGGCAGCTGCTACGGGGACGCAGGCTTCGGCAGTTGCTACGGGGATCAAGCCGTGCCAGTTGACGGAGGATGGGCATATACTCGGGTTTGAGAAATGTGGCGCCGCTCAGGAGATGCTGCGCGGCAGCCAGAAGAACATCGCGACGCAGAAGATCGTCAGGCCGACGCAGAACCACTTGAATCGGCGCAGCCGGCGTTCTTCGGCGTGTTGAGCCAGTGCCGGCAGGGGCATGCCGCACTGGCGGCATTCGGATTCCTGCGACGGGTTGGCGTGTTGGCAATACAGGCAGATGGGCATGCCGCTCACTCGAACTGTTCCAGGCGCAGACGATCAAGAATGGTGATCTGGCGGCCATCCTGAGTGATGATCTTTTCATCGATCAAGCGGCGGATGATCCGCGAGAACGTCTCCGGCTGGATCGACAGATGCCCGGCAATCAATTGCTTGGCCATCGGCAGTTCGAACTGGCTGTCAACGGTTTGCTGACGCACCAGCTGCGTCAGCAGATAACGCACGACCCGGTGGGTGGCGTTTTTCAGCGACAGGGTTTCGATCTCGTTGACCCGCTGATGCAGGCGCACGCACAGCTTGCCGAGCAGGGCGAAAGTCAGCCGACTATTGCTCTGCAGCAGGCGCATGTAGGTGTTGTTGGAGATCCGGTAAAGCTGGGTGGGACAGATCGCCTCGGCCGACGCCACATAGTTGGGGGTGTCCATCAGCATCATCGCCTCGGCGAAGGTTTGCCGATCGCCGATGACTTCAAAGACCTTTTCCTGGCCGTCGGGCGTCAGTCGGTAGATCTTCACCGCACCGGCGATCACGAAATAGAACGAGTCGGCCGGCTCGCCCTGGCGGAACAGCGGCACGCCCTTGTCGATGCTCAGCAAGTGACTGGTACTCATCAACTCATCGAGTTGCTCTTCATTCAGCGGCTCGAATAAATGATGACTGCGCAGAATCTGGTGATGGACGCGATGAAGCACCATAAAAATTCATCCTGATGGCTGAGGAGGGGATCGGCTATACAGTCAGACGAGTCCTAGAGAGACGCCACTGGCCACGGCCACCATTGAGGTTAACACTACAAACCATGCCAGGGGCTGGATCACTTTTTTCATGACGACTCCGGGTTAGCGAGGGATCGAAATTGACGATAAGAGTGCTGAGGGAAGAGCAAGACTCGGGCCATGCCTGGAGGGCTGTCATTGCGGGGGTTGTTGGAAGGGCGTGGTAATAAAGACCACGGGCATCAGGGTACAAATAACCACGAAATGGTCATTTGTACCCGGCGGCATCACACCTTGTGGTGACGGGCAGTTAAGGCGGGACGCGAACCGTAGCAGCTGCCGGAGGCTGCGTTCGGCTGCAGCAGTCGTAAAATCAAGCACCGCGGTACTTCAGGTAAACCGAGGACTCAGTATTTACGGCCGCTTCGCGGCCGAACGCAGCCTCGCAAAGCTCGGCAGCTGCTACGGGGACGCAGGCTTCGCCAGCTGCTACGGGGAATGTGCGGGGCTAGAAATCCTTAACTGACTGGCAACACTTAACCCTGGATCGAGATCAGGGCACGCCCCTTGCACGCCATAGTTCGACACGGACAGCCACGTTAACCCCTGGCCGTCTCAAGCTTGATCTGTGACAACTGCAACTCATCGGTAATACCCGATGATCGGACCGGGATTTATCCTCCGGCAGCAAGGTAAAGGAGTGGTTTTATGCAAGTACTTGACCGCCGTACCGCGATGGCGATTATGCCGCTGTTACGTCTGGCCTTTCGGCCGTTTTTCCTGGCGGGCTGCCTCTTGGCGTTGCTGGCTGTGCCCCTCTGGGTGGCGGCCTTCAGTGGCGCGATCAGTGGCTGGCATCCGGCAGGCGGATGGCTGGCCTGGCATCGGCATGAGCTGTTGTTCGGCTTTGCCCTGGCAATTATCGCCGGCTTCCTGCTGACCGCCGTACAGACCTGGAGCGGACGCCCCGGCATCAGCGGCAAGCCGCTGGCGGTGCTGGCGTTGCTGTGGCTGGGGGCGCGTCTGGCCTGGCTGGCGAGTGCGCCATGGCCATTGCTGGCGGTTCTGGAATTGGCGTTTCCGCTGGCGGTGGCAGGGCTCATGGGCTTTACCCTGTGGAAGGTGCGGCAGAAACGTAACTACCCGATTGTCGCGGTGTTGCTGCTACTGGCCGTAGCTGACGGCTTGTCCATATACGGCCTGCTCCCAGGCAACGAAGCCTGGCAGCGTCAGAGCGTATTGACCGGGATCTGGCTGGCGGCGGCGATGATGGGCTTGATCGGCGGGCGGGTCATACCGTTCTTCACCCAGCGCGGCCTCGGCCGGGTCGATAGCGTAAAGCCCTGGCCCTGGCTGGATAGCGTGCTGCTGGTGGGCTCGGCCCTGGTGGCAGCGCTATATGCCGCAGGCCCCGCGCTTTCCCCAAATCCAGTGGTCGGCCTGTTGTTCGCCGTATTGGCGGCGGGGCATCTGGTGCGTCTGGTTCGCTGGCACGATCGGGCGCTCTGGCGAGTGCCGTTGCTCTGGTCGTTGCACCTGGCCTATGGCTGGTTGGCCGTGGCCTGCCTGGGCATGGCGCTGTGGCATTTCGGTGTGCCGCTGAACCCCAGTCTGGCGGTGCATTGCCTGACGATAGGGGCCATGGGCGGCTTGATTCTGGCGATGATCGCCCGGGTCAGCCTGGGCCATACCGGGCGTCCACTGGAACCACCGTCGGGGATGACCCTGGCGTTCATTCTGCTGAACCTGGCGTGTCTGAGCCGGGTGCTGCTGGTCATGGTGTTGCCGGTGCTTGGGTTATGGCTGGCGGCTGTATGCTGGGCGTTGGCGTTCGCGCTGTATGTCTGGCGCTACGGACCGATGCTGCTGCGTGGCCGGGTTGACGGCCATCCAGGATGAGCAGGCGAATTAACGGAGGCTGTCGGTGATCTATCCCATTTTGCTGGTCACCCACTTGCTGGCCGCGATCGCCTTTATTGGCACGCTGTTTTTCGAAGTGTTCATCTGGCACTCCGCGCGCCAGCAGCTGGCGCAAGCTGCGCAGCTGCCAGCGGATCAGGCGATAGCGGTGCGCTCGCGCAAGGTGCTGCATGGCGTGGTATTGCTGTTGTACGGCGCCGGCATTGGTCTGGCGTGGCAGCACCGCGCAGCCTTGAGTCAGCCACTGGCGAGCAGTTTCGGCACGCTGTTGAGCCTGAAGATCGTTCTGGCCTTGAGCATCATCGGTCATTACCTGCTGCTGGCGTACCTGCTCACACACGCACGGCTGACCCCGGCTCGCGCTACCTGGATTCGCCGCAGCATCCTCGGGCACATGCTGGTGATCGTGATCCTGGCCAAGGCCATGTTCTATTGGCACGGCTGACACCCGGTTCGTCCCGCTCAAGAAAAAACCCGCGTCAACCGGTTGGCTGGCGCGGGTTTGCAGTTGCCGGCAATCGATCAATCGCGAGGGCTGATGGCCTTGACGAACAGCACGTTGTTTTCCAGATGGATGTGCTGCATCAGGTCATCACGAAACTCCAGCAACCCCCGGTAAAGCGCGCGCCAGGTGTTGCAGGCATCGACAGGCGGGGTGATGTTGTCGGTCAGGGCGAGCAGTCTCTCCAGGGCTTCGCCATGTTGATCATGTTCAAAACGCAGCACCCGGATCGGTGGCGAGGCCTGCGGGCCCATGCCCTGTTGAATCATCGGGAAGAGCACTTGTTCTTCCTTGAGCATGTGCCCTTCGAGTTCCTGCTGCATGTCCTGCAGGTGGTCGGCCAGGCCGTTCGGGCAGCTGGCGCGCGCACCATGTACCTGCTCGACGCGGCGGGCCAGGCGGATTAGTTCCGGCAGCTGCTCGCGGTGACGGGCGTGGTAGCGCGCCAGCAGGTGGGCGATCAGCAGTTCCTCGGGTTCGTTGCGCCAGTCGTGCTGGGTTTCACCGGCGTCTTGCAGGGCGAGCAGGGCATCGGCAATCAGCTGCGGATCGAGGCCTTTGCCAAGGGCGGCTTCGCGCAGGCTTTTTTGCCCGCCGCAACAGAAGTCCAGATTGTAGGTGTGAAAAGTCCGGGTGGCGCCGGGGATGTCGCAGGCCAGTTGGCCGAGACTTTGTTCCAGAAGGTTCAGGCTCATCGGGGTTCCTTTTATATTTCACAGGTTCCCCGGTTCTATTGCATCCCGCATGCCATATTTAAGCTATTGAAAATACTCGATTAATTTATTGTTGTGGTGATCAGTACCCTGACGGCATAGGGTGAATGGAACCATAGAGGGTAATTACTACCATGTTGCGTGAAAGCCTGGCAGCCGACTTGATCGTCGAGCTGCCCAATGCGGTGCGATTGCAACGGCTGGTCCAGACCCTGCGCGAATACTTCAACAGTGGCGCGGTGGGATTGCTGCGCCTGGATGACGACAGCCTGCGGCCGGTGGCGACGGTGGGGCTGGTTCACGAAGCGCTGGGACGGCGTTTTGTCATCGCCCAGCACCCGCGACTGGCGGCGATCATGGCCTCGCGCGAGCCGACCTGGTTCGAACCCGACAGCCGCCTGCCGGATCCCTATGACGGCTTGCTCGACAGCCATGTCGGCGAACCGCTGCCGGTGCATGACTGCATGGGCGTGAGCCTGTATGTGGAAGGCCGGATCTGGGGGGCGATCACCCTTGATGCCCTGCATGCCGGGACCTTCGACAGCCATGCGCGCGAAGAGCTCAAGCGTTGTACCTTGCAAATCGAGGCCGCCGTGCGGGTGACCCGGCTCGAACAGGAGAACCGCAGCCTGCGTCTGTCTCGCAGCGATACCCAGGACGTGCGGATGCCGGCGGAAGAAGGCGAGATTCTCGGTCAGAGCGAGGTGCTGCACCAGCTACTCAATGAGCTGGAGGTGTTGGCCGACTCCGAACTGCCGGTATTGCTGCTGGGTGAAACCGGGGTCGGTAAAGAGCTGTTCGCCCGGCGCTTGCACCGTCTTTCACGGCGCCGTCACAAGCCCCTGGTGCATGTCAATTGCGCCGCCTTGCCGGAGTCGCTGGCGGAGAGCGAATTGTTCGGGCACGTCAAAGGCGCATTTTCCGGCGCTACCAGCGATCGTGCCGGACGTTTCGATGCGGCCAATGGCGGCACGCTGTTTCTCGACGAGGTCGGCGAATTGCCGCTGGCGGTACAGGCCAAATTGCTGCGCACGTTGCAAAACGGTGAGATCCAGCGCCTGGGTGCCGACAAGCCGTTGCATGTCGATGTGCGAATCATCGCCGCGACCAACCGCCATCTGCCGGACAGCATTCGCGATGGCCTGTTTCGCGCCGACCTGTATCACCGTCTCTCGGTGTATCCGGTGCCGATTCCGCCCCTGCGCGAGCGCGGCAATGATGTGTTGATGCTCGCCGGGTACTTCCTTGAGCTCAATCGGGCGCGCCTCGGCCTGCGCGGTTTGCGCCTGTCGCCGGCGGCCGAGCGGGCGTTGCTGGGTTACGCCTGGCCGGGCAATGTGCGGGAGCTGGAACACGTGATCAGTCGAGCGGCGTTGAAGCAACTGAGCCGCGGCACCAGTCGCAGCCAGATCATGACCCTCGAGGCTGAGCTGCTGGATCTCGACAGCGCGATCGGTGCGCCGGGTCTGGTTGCCGAACTGCCAATGGACGATGCCTCTGACCTGCCATTCCAGCCCCTGGGCGAAGCCGTTGACGATTACCAACGGAAGAAAATCCTCCACGCCTTGAGCCTGTCCGGGGAGAACTGGGCCAGCGCCGCGCGGCTGCTGGAAATCGATCCAAGCAACCTGCACAAACTGGCCCGACGCCTGCGGCTCAAATAGAGGGAAGACGGCACATCATTAATGCTCCGAGTTGATGTTGGTCAAGGTGGCGTCGCGCAAGGGCTCGCACACTGAGGTGTACCTACCGGAGATCACCGCCATGCCCCTTTCCCTGGCTGATATGCGCCGCAATTACACCCTGGATGGCCTGCAGGACGATCTGACCCTGGACGATCCACTGGCCTTGTTCCGCCAGTGGCTGCAACTGGCCCGCGACACCGAGAGCGCGCCGGTCGAGGCCAACAGCATGGCCCTGGCGACAGTCGACAACCAGGGGCGCCCGCATTGCCGGATCCTGCTGCTCAAGGGCTTGAGCGATGAAGGCTTCACTTTTTTCGGTAATTACCAGAGTGACAAAGGGCAGGAAATGGCCGGCAATCCTCATGCAGCCATGACCTTTTTCTGGCCAGCGCTGGAGCGTCAGGTGCGGATTGAGGGCCGGGTGTCCAGGCTCGACCCGCAGCTCTCGGATGAATACTTCAACTCCCGGCCCCTGGCCAGTCGCCTCGGCGCCTGGGCTTCGCCGCAAAGCCGTCCGGTGGCCAGCCGCGCGGAGCTGGAATCCTTGCTGGCGGCAACCGGGCTGCGCTTCGTCGGCCAGGCCCTGCCGCGACCTGATGGCTGGGGTGGTTACTGCCTGCATCCGGAACGCCTGGAGTTCTGGCAAGGACGCCCCGACCGCTTGCATGATCGTTTTGATTACCGATTGAGCAAGGGGGGGTGGCAGCGTAATCGGTTGGCGCCTTGAGGGATTGATGCCCGACTCAAAATCCACCCCTCACCCCAACCCTCCCGAAACGTCGGACCGCCCCAGAGGGGAGAGGGAGCTGATCTTGAGTGTCTATCGAGTTGCTGCGACCTGTGAGACCGGGTCGATTATGGATTCAACGAATTACGCTCAGGTCGCAGCACATCTTCAGAAACCCACAATCTGCTCCCTCGCCCCCCTGGGGAGAGGGCTGGGGTGAGGGGTGGATTTCAGATCAGAACACAGCATCCAAATCCGACTGTTCCTACCCGTATTCACCCCATTCCCCCAGTCGAGGTACCTCCTCGGAGGAATAGGCTCCATCCACATTACGGTTCACGCTGGGCCATACCCTTATCAACAGGAAGGCTTGGATATGGCCCATCTTGCGCAACGCACTTTTCAACCCCTGAACATCGCCGTGCTGACCATCAGCGATACGCGCACCTTCGATACCGACACCTCGGGACAGACTCTGACGGATCTGCTGCAAACCGCAGGGCATGTGCTGATCGACCGTGATCTGGTCAAGGACGATATTTATCAGATCCGCGCAAAACTCTCCCACTGGATCGCCGACCCTCAGGTACAAGTGGTACTGATGACCGGCGGCACCGGATTTACCTCGCGCGACAACACCCCGCAAGCCGTTCTGCCATTGCTGGACAAGCATGTGGAAGGCTTTGGCGAACTGTTCCGCCAGGTCTCCCTGGCGGAAATCGGCATGTCCAGCCTGCAGTCCCGGGCACTGGCCGGGATGAGCAACGGCGTGCTGGTGTGCTGTGTGCCTGGTTCGCCGGGTGCGTGCCGAACCGCCTGGAATAAGATCCTCCTGGAACAACTGGACAGTCGCACTGGCCCATGCAATTTCGCCGCGCATTTGAAGCCGCAGCTGCAGCAGGTCATCGCCGCTTGTGAGGCACGCTCATGAGCGGCCCGGTGTGCGACAGCGGCAAGCTGATGCCGGTAGACGAAGCCATTGCCCGTCTGCTGGACAAGGCCCCACCACCGCCCCCCGTACAAAAAATCCCCCTGGAGCAATGCCTGGGACGGGTGCTGGCGGCGGACATTCATTCGCCGGTAAACCTGCCAGCCTGGGACAACAGTGCCATGGATGGCTACGCATTCAAGGCGGCTGATCTACCCCAGGCGGGAGGTTATCTGTCGGTGGTTGGGCGGGTTGCCGCGGGGGATGGCGAGGCTTCAGCGTTGCTGGCGCAGCAGGCGGTGCGAATCTTTACCGGCGCGCCGCTGCCAGCGGGTGCCGATACCGTGGTCCCGCAAGAGCGTTGCCGGGTCGAGGGCGAACGCGTCTGGTGTCCGCCGGCAAGTGTTGGCGAGCATGTGCGCAAGGAGGGCGAAGAAATCCGTCACGGGCATTTGCTGCTCAAGGCCGGCAAGCGCTTGCGCGCCCAGGAACTGGGACTGCTGGCCGGAGCAGGGGTGGCGCAGGTCGAGGTCTATCGGGCGCTGCGGGTATGCCTGCTCAGCAGTGGCGATGAATTGCGTGAGCCGGGCGAGCCATTGGCGCCGGGGCAGATTTACAACAGTAATCGTTACTGCCTCGCCGCGTTGTTGCGCGGCTGGGGCGTCGAGGTGCATGACTACGGGGTCATGGCCGATGAATTGACGGCCAGCCGCGATGCCTTGACCCTGGCCTCTTCTGAATGCGATCTGCTGCTGACCTCGGGCGGGGTCTCGGTGGGCGAGGAAGACCATCTCAAACAGGCGATCGAGGAACTCGGCAGCCTGGACTTCTGGCGGCTGGCGATCCAGCCGGGCAAACCCCTGGCCTTTGGCGAGGTGGCCGGCAAACCCTGGATCGGCATGCCGGGCAATCCGTCGGCGGCGCTGGTGACCGCTTTGGTGGTGGTGCGTCCGTTCCTGCTCAGGGCCCAGGGTGTGGAGGAGGTGCTGCCGCTGCCATTGGCCGTGCCGGCAGGGTTCGACTGGCTGCAGCGCAACAAGCGTCGACAGTACCTGCGGGCCAGGCTGAGCCCGGGTGCCGACGGCCAATTGAGCGTGGAGCTGCACCCTCAGCAAAGCTCGGCGATGTTGAGCGCCGCCTGTTGGGCCGACGGGCTGGCCGTGGTCGAGTGCGAGCAGCGAGTGCTCAAGCACGACAAGGTCCGGTTCCTGTCCTTTGCCGAGTTGATGCATTGAGCGCAATTGATTGCCGTCAAGGTCGTGGCTGTCGGTCTCGCTAGACTGGCAGCGGATTTTCGACCGCTCTGAGCCTGCAGGCGACAGCTGCCAGCCGATGGTCGAGACGAGCTCTTTGATGAGGATTACCCATGCAACTGGTCTGCCCGGCAGGGAACCTGCCTGCGCTCAAGGCGGCAGTACGCCAAGGCGCCGATGCCGTCTACGTCGGTTTTCGTGATGACACCAATGCCCGGCATTTCGCCGGGCTGAATATGGACGACAAACAGTTCGACGCCGCGGTCGCGTTCATTCGCCAACATAATCGCAAGCTCTATGTTGCAGTCAACACCTACCCTCAGCCCAAGGGCTGGGAGCGCTGGCAACGGGCGGTGGATCGCGCCGCCGATTTCGGCGTGGATGCACTGATCGCCGCCGACCCCGGGGTGCTCAACTACGCCAGTCAACGTTTCCCGAAACTGGCGTTGCACTTGTCTGTCCAGGGCTCGGCGACCCATGCCGCGGCGCTGGGCTTCTATGCGCAGCGCTACGGTATTCGCCGCGCCGTGTTGCCGCGGGTGCTGTCGTTGGCCCAGGTGCGCCACGTCGCCGCCAGCAGCCCGGTGCCGATTGAAGTCTTCGGTTTCGGCAGCTTGTGCATCATGGCCGAAGGACGTTGCCATCTTTCTTCCTACATCACCGGCGAATCGCCAAACCTGTGCGGCGTCTGTTCGCCGGCCAAGGCGGTGCGCTGGAGCGAGGACGCTCAAGGTTTGACTGCGCGCCTCAGTGAGGTGCTGATCGACCGCTACACCCCGGACGAGCCAGCCGGGTATCCGACCCTGTGCAAGGGGCGCTTCCTGGTCGATGGCAAGCGCTTCCATGCGCTGGAAGAGCCCACCAGCCTCGACACCCTCGACCTGCTGCCGGAATTGACGGCCATCGGTGTCGAAGCGGTGAAAATCGAGGGTCGCCAGCGCAGTCCGGCCTATGTGGAACAAGTCACCCGCGTCTGGCGCGCCGCCCTGGATGCCCATCGCGGCTCGCCCGGCAACTTTCGGGTCAAGGATGAATGGCGTCGGGTGCTGGCCGGTTTGTCCGAAGGCAGCCAGACCACGCTGGGTGCTTATCATCGATCATGGCAATGAGGGACGGGACATGAAGCTCAGTCTGGGACCGGTCCTGTTTTACTGGGACAAACAGCAACTCAGCAACTTTTACGCCGAGATGTCGGCCTTGCCCCTGGATGTGATTTACCTGGGTGAAACCGTGTGCTCGAAACGCCGGGCGTTTTCCCTGGACCAGTGGCTTGGCCTGGGTCGCGAGCTGCAGCAGTGCAGCCAGGCGCAGCTGGTGATATCCAGCCTGACGCTGATCGAAGCGGCGTCCGAGCTCTCCAGCCTGCGCCGCCTGTGCGACAACGGCGAGTTACTGGTGGAGGCCAACGACATGGGCGCGGTGCAGCTGATGGCCGAACGTAAATTGCCTTTTGTCGGTGGTCCGGCATTGAATTTGTACAACGGTCATTCGCTGAGCCAACTGATGGACAGTGGCATGACTCGCTGGGTACCGCCGGTGGAGTGCTCGGCGGCGCTGATTGCCGATGTGATCGAGCAGGTGCGCGAACTGGGTCGTGCGGTGCCGGAAGTCGAGATCTTTGCGTATGGGCATTTGCCTCTGGCCTATTCCGCGCGCTGCTTCACCGCCCGGGCGGAAAACCGGCCGAAGGACGACTGTCAGTTTTGCTGCATCAACTACCCCGACGGCATGGCCCTGACCAGCCAGGAAGGCCAGGCGCTGTTCACCTTGAATGGCATCCAGACGATGTCCGCCGAGGTGACCAATCTGCTGGCGGATTATTCCGGACTGGTGGCCTGCGGTGCCGATATTTTGCGCTTGAGCCCGCGTGCCGAGGGCATGGCCGAGGTGGTCGCGGCGTTTCAACGGGTGCGTCTGGGCGAGACGCCGCCGCTGTTCGTCGAAGGTTGCAATGGTTACTGGCATGGCCAGGCCGGCATGTTGCGAGTCGAGGAGGTCGGCCTGTGCTGAACCGAAAAAAATGGCTGTTGAAAGGTGCCGACCGGCTGTTGCCGCTGGTTCGCCGGGTGCCCTTTGCCGTGCAGCGCCTGGCATTGCAGCAGGGGCTCAATCGTTGCCTCGCCGAGCCGTTGCGTGATGGCGGGTTCGAACTGTTGCGCGGACGCTGGCTGTGCCTGCGGATCCCCGACCTGGGTCTGTCCTGGTATCTGACTCTGGGAAATAGCGGCTTGCAGATCGCCGAGCGCGCTGAGGCGCAGGTGACCATCAGCGGCAACTGGCGGGAGTTTTTGCTGCTGGCCAGCCGTCAGGAAGATCCTGATACGCTGTTTTTTCGTCGGCGTCTGGTGATCGAGGGTGATACTGAGCTGGGGCTGGGGTTGAAGAACCTGATCGACAGCCTTGATCCGGATGTCCTGCCGGTTTGGTTATGGCGCAATCTGGAACGGGCGGGGAAGGGGTTGGCGACGGGGTAGCTCCATCAGATCAAAAGATCGCAGCCTTCGGCAGCTCCTACACCGACCGCGTACACCTGCAATGTTATGGGTGTACGCAACACCCGTAGGAGCTGCCGCAGGCTGCGATCTTTTGATTTTGCTCTTCGGCATCTCCGAAACCGCCAAAAGATCGCAGGCTGCGCCAGCTCACCGACCGCGTATCCCCGCAATAACCTTGTAAGCGCGAAGCCCTCTGTAGGAGGTATACGATCCACGAACGCCACCTACCGAACGATGAAATTCCCCGCCAGTTCGCGGGTACGCCTGAAAGCCTGAAGGTGTTCTATGGTTTGCGTGTGGCAGCGTAAGCGCTTGTGGGTTCATTATCGCTGGGCGTGAGGGAAACACTCGGTGACAATCGGGCTAGCGCCCGTCGAAAACCTTCCACTTTGGACACATCTCCCCGGGTTCTGTGGATAATGACGCCATAGGCGTAAGGGAGTAAACCCTCCAGCCAGTCTCGTGGGTGGATCTCGACGCTGCTCTCCAGTGTCGCGACGACCCAGTCGGGGAGCCATGACATATCGCGGTCCGAGAAGTTGACTTCGCCTGCGATCAGCAACGCCAGCGTGGTACGCAGCGACGATTTGTCCTTCAATAATCGCTCTTGCAGCGCTTGGCAAGCGTGCGGGTCATCCAGTAACACGCGAAGATCGTTGGGCTTGCTCAGCTTCAGCGAGGCAGGAAGCAGCGCAGACAAGGCCGGTAACGAGTCCGTCCAGCGTTTTTGCACCTCCAGATCAATCCCGACGAAGTCCAACGCCGGGGGCGCAAGCGGCGCGTGACGGATAACCGTGGGTGTCAGATAGCGCAGGCGAAGGCACATGATGTCCATAAAGAGCCGGTCACTGGCGCATAAAGACTCCAGGGCAGGTGCGGTGCGCGGTGTGGTTGATGGCGGTGGCCCGATAATGAACGTCGCATTGCGTCGGTGGGGCAGGTAATGAATGTCGCCCCAGCTGTCGTTCAGGCGGTGGGCGAGCCAAGCTTGGGGCGCAGGGCCGTTGAACGGGTCCAGGTTCATGGGGACGCCAAAACCGTTGAACACCACGTGACCGAGGGGATTGAGGTGGCTCTTCAATAGTTGGTGGAACCCGTGATCAAACACGATCGGGGCATAACCGCTCTGGGTGTAGAGGTCGACAATAATAATGACGTCGTACCGGTCGGGGGTGACGACCAGAAAGTGCGCGGCATCGGCGACCACACTGTCAAAGTCGATATGCGCTGCAAGTCGGTTCCGGTTGTCGAGGCTGCGCACGAGTGCGGTCTCGTCCAGATCAACGGCCAACAGACTGGCCACTCTGGTGCTGGCTGCGATCGGCGCCAGCGCCACACCGTCCGAAAGCCCCAGCATCAGAACCGAGATTTGATCCTTGGACGGATCCCCCAGGAAACCGGTACAGCCCATGTCGTCATAATATTGGCCGCAGAAGATCTGTTCATGTCGAGCAGATTCAGGTCGATCCTTGAAGTCCGGCATGGTGAAAGGCAACTCCGTTTGTAAGAGGCGGGGGTACGGCGAGGCACATCAGTGCGCAAACGCTTCAGGGTATTTGTCCAGATAGGCATCATTGAGCTGCGTATCCGGGGAACGCATGAAAGTTTTGAAATCGGGTACCAGAAAGACCAGCAGAGACAACAGCAGCACCATGACGCCCAGCAGCGTGATTGTCAGTGCGACCCCCAGATAGGCGATCAGGGTGTTCATCGCAAAACTGCCCAAGGGGCTGGCCGCCGCAGACAGAAATGAAACCGTGGCAAAAATCCGGTTGCGATGGAGCTTGGGCGTCGCCAGCAACCTCACAGCGGAGGTGGGGATGTTGATCAACATCAGGCCGACGCCGCCGCAGAAAAAGGCCGCGGGTACGATGAACGACGATGAAACGGTGCCGACTACCACCAGGTTGCACCCCAGTAATGCAAAACCTGCGGACACACACATGTCACGGGGGACCCGGTCGGATAACCAGCCGATGATCTTGTAACTGCCCGCCAGAATGCCCAGCCCGAAGCACGAATCCAGAAGACCGATATAAGTGACCGGGTACTGGATGACGTCCTTTACGTATAGTGGGATCAGGATGGTGAAGAACGGAAACAGGGCAAAGTTGATCAGCATTGCAATGATGGCCAGGTAAAATTCGACTTTCACTCCGTACACCACTTTGAAGCCGGAATAGATCATGCTGAAGCCGCTGGCACCCGGGGCTTTTTCGCCTTGGCCAGTGGCACCGATGTGGCTCGGGATGGTCGCGATCAACGCCCCGGCGATGAGAATCGCAAAAAAATCGGCGGCAAGGGCGAACGTGATACCGAACCCGTAAATCAACCCGCTGGCCAGTACCGGCCCCAGCAGAATGGAAAAGGACGACATCACGCTTTTGGTCCGAAAGGCCAGGGAGACTTTATCGTCGTCTGCAAACAAAGGAATGATCGACGCCTGGAGAGGGTCGCGCACGCCGACGATCGCACTGCTGATCATCATTAGCGCGCCCACCGTCCAGGGGTTGAACGACCCCGTGACGGACAGCACCACCATCAACAGCGCTGTCAGCAGGCTGATCCATGAGGCCAGCTTGATGATCAGGATTTTGTTGTACTTGTCCCCCAGCCATCCCAGCAGGGGTTTGGCTAACACCTCCGCCGCGATGGAACAGGCAATCATATTGGCAAAATAGAGCGCAGAGCCTGTTTCCTGCAAGGCCCACCAGGCCACCGCCAGTTGATTGCACCGCCCCCCCAGAACCATCAGCAAAAAGCTGAATTGCACTTTCAGCAGACGCCGGTCGATGCCGGGAAAGCCCCACGTAATGCCTGAAAAATTTGCACTCATTGACGTACCTTTGATCCGGATAGGGTGACTGCGCAATCAGGGGCGTTCAAAAACGACGGGGTAACATTCATCAGGATAAATCGCCAGATATCGCTCGATGCCACCCTCAAGGCTATAGAGTTCCGCTTCCTGGCTGACGGTGCGAACTGCCAGCAGGGCCGCCTTGCTCCTGACGCCGGATTTGCAATAGAAAACGATTCGGCGGGCGGTATCGAGTTCTTCCTGGCGCTTGATGATGTCTTTGAGCGGAATCAGTCTGCCGCCCAGCGAACCTTGCTGATGCTCGCTGACATCGCGCACATCGACCAATTGAAATGGCGCTTGTGTCGCTATCCAGTCATGCAGTGTGTCGGGTGACAGCCAGTCGCTGTCGCGCCACGCAGGCGTGGTCGTGGCGCCAAGCGTTCTCGCAGGGGGCCGGTCCCGTGTTTTTTTGTTGATGTTCAACAGGTGAAAGGTGTTGTCCAGGCAGTCGATAGACAACAATTGCCCGCTCAAGGGCTCCCCGGCACGGAGGATGAGCTTGAGTACTTCATTGGCCTGAAAGCAACCGAGCAAGCCAGGTATGACGCCAAGAACGCCCGCTTCCGAACAGTTTTGTGTCAAGTGCGGTGGCGGCGGTGTTTCGAACAGATCCCGGAAGCACGGCCCCCGTTGTTGGGTGTGCCGGTTGTAATAATTAAATACCGACACCTGCCCCTCGAACTGGCTGATTGAGGCATAGACCATCGGTTTTTCACACTCGATACAGGCGTCACTGATGAGGTATTTGGCGGCGAAGTTATCAGTGGCGTCGACGATGATGTCGTATTCCGCCAGCAGCGACAGGACGTTGTCCGGGTTCAGCACCGTGGCAACGGTGTGGACGACGATGTCGGGGTTCAACTGGTTGATGCGGCGCTTGGCTGCCAACACTTTCAGGTCGCCTACATCGGCAATCGCATAGAGAATTTGTCGGTGCAGATTGCTCACGTCGACGATGTCGTTATCAACGATGCCGATCGTCCCGACGCCAGCACCTGCCAGGTACAGGAGTACCGGGCAACCCAGCCCCCCGGCGCCGACCACCAGCACCTTGCTGTCTTTGAGGCGCTGCTGCCCCAGAGCGCCGACCTCGCTGAGGATGATTTGGCGGGCGTAACGGGAGGTGTCCGTCTTCAGGTTGCATTGCATGTCAGCCACCTGCCACTGCGTTGATCAGGATCAATTGCGCGTTACTGTCCAGGGGACAACGGCGGTCATGCTCACTGGTCACGGGCATGCCGTCGACGAACAACCCCACGAACGGCAGCGGGTACAGGTCCTCAGAGAAGACCGGGCCAATCAGGTCGGGAAACCGTGCGGTCAGATTGTTCAGTACATCGCTGACACACAAGCCCTCAGTGGCGTGTGTTTTATGCTGATCGGTGTAGGACATGAACTGCCGGGGAAAGTGTACGACGGCCATGGGTCATCCTTGAACGGTGTCAGTTGTCAGGTCGCTGGAAAACGCATCCAGCCTGGAGGTGATCAGCTTTCCGATTTCGGACAGTTCGGCCGAAGCCTGGAGAGTGGCCAGACTTTTGAGGAAATACTGGTGCAAGTAGTCGAGTCGTTCGGGACGAGCTCGCACGGAACCGCTGGCCAGCAACCGCTGGTGGTAGTTCACGGCGCTGACCGCAAACAGGCAAGCCAGCAAGACACCCCTAGGGTTCTTGCCGCCGGTTCCTGATGGCAGTATGTAGTTGTTCGAACTGTCCTTGAGCTGGAAGTCGTAAATCTCAGCGATCAAACTGGACCAGATATGGGACAGTTCATGCACCAGTAATTCTTCAAGGTCCGTCATGCTGGTAAACGCGGCTTCGCCCAGAAACATTTGTTGCGGCAGCACGGGATTGGTCAGGCTGACTTGTTGAGTCAGCAACTTATGTATATTAACCGGCAGGTCCAATAATCTGGTCCATTCTGGCAGCAAGGCTTTGAGGTTGCTCTTCGCTTCGGCCAACATGATCTGCTCGGCGTTACCGAGCGCTTGATGGGGCGGAAACGCGGGTGCACCTTCGACGTGCCGGTTATACAGGGTGGTGGCAAAGTCTGGTTGCAAATAGTTGGCTAAAGGTAACTCACCTCCCTCGATATTTTTACGTACAACGGCGACGAGCGTTAAAAGTTTTATGCTATTGAACATGGGGTGCACAAAAGGCAAGCCGTTTATTTCACACAATATCTCTGATGGCGACATTCTGATTTACCGTCCTCGTCCATGGTTGCAGTTTGAGAAAATCGATCAAGTCCAGGCTCTTTATTCTGTAGGCAGAAAAGTTGGCCAGGGCACTGTCTATTTGTTGCTCCGCGATAGGGAGTGCCAGCAAGGCTTCTTTCAAACAATTTAGTGTTCGATATCCGTACCACATTTTTTTCAGGTAGTGAAGTAGGTGTTGTTCTTGTGCTGGCGTAATGATCTGCTCAGTCGTCCAGTGTCTTAAGAACTGCCTGATATGAATAAGTGGTTCGCTGAGTGAAAGAAAAGGCTCTTGTGCTTGATGTATCAGGGTCACTTCGTCGTTGGACATGTCCGGATCGTTGGCGAATTGTCGATACACTTCACCAAAGCCTGTCATTCCCAGCGTATCCATTTCACAGGCGCGAATGGCCCCCATGGACGACAATCCCCAAATGCGCCAACCCGCGCCCAGGGCGTCGAGTATCTCGGCATGGCCGACGGCAGGGTGTGCATGGAACACGCCATCGACAATGGCGAGGTTCGAGGGGGGCGATTGCGCCACCAGGTGTTCGATGTCGCCGCGTTTGACGGGCGGGCGCAACACCAGGCCGCCACCGCACAGTAATTGACTGTCTATTCCTTGCAGGGAGGGGCCCGCAAACAGCGTGCATACCTCAAGCGCTTTGTTTGACATACGTAAGTAACCTCGGACCGACCCTTTTCAAACCGGGTTCAAAGGCTTCAAGCCCCGGAATAATGATTCTGACCACAGTGATGTCGTCCGTCGCTTTGCTGAGCAGGACCCTTAGCACGGTACTGAACCCGACGCGCTGCAACCGCTCGATGAGCAACTCCCATGCCGATTCGATCGTGGGGATCGCGGCTTCCTGGCAGTCGATGGAGGAGTAATCGATCATCTGGTCCCGGGAGGTGGCCACGGTACGCAAGCGTGAGATGGCCTGAATTTCGACCGAACGGCCCTTCTTCTCGAAGTATTTGACGCGCTCGATGATGTCGTCCCGGCCTCCGTGGATGTGGCTTAAACGGCTTTGGGCCGCCTCGCAGATGGCCCGGATCAAGGCGATTTCCTTGATGGGATGCAACCCTGAACCGGTGGCCACAGAGATGGGCGCTTGTGAGGACTCTTCCATGATAAAAGTCTGAAAGTAAACCAGGCCAAAACAGTTCTCGGTGTAACGAACCGACAGGCTCAACCCCGCGTCATCGATTTTATTGATCAGGGCGTCGGTTTCTGCGCTGTAGCGGTCCAGATTGACGAGGCAGGAGCGGTCATGCAGGTGATTAAAGGCTTGAACATCGCGCTCCATGAGTTCGCAAACAGCGTGTACCGAGGCTTCCACCAAGTCATTACCTGAAGCCAGGCCACTGGAGCTTTCCCCGAAGAGTCGTTGCCCGGGGTTTTCGGGGTAGGGAATGAACACCAGTTCGGCGGGTGCAAGCACCTTTTGCTTGCGCAATACATCTTCAACTTCGATGGCCATGATGGCGAGTCGGCGTCGGCAGAGAAACCGTACAACATGCAGAACTGATTGAAAGCTATTCGTCCTTCGTGGCTTTCAATGAGTTGTCTCGGCGTGGTCTTTAACAGTTTCAGTTGCGCGGTGTTGTATTGCGCAAGGCTGAACTCGATGGCTTCCATGTACGCGCCGATCTTGGCTTCTGCTGATCTGAGACCTTTGCCAGCGTTTACGCACAGCGAACCCTTCAATGCATCGGGTCGTATACTGGCAAACACCGGAATGCCGATGCGGTCCAGCCAGGTTGTGTCGGTCACTCGGGTAATGCCCAAGCGCGGGGCTATATCGTTGACGATGATCTTTAATGTTTCTTCGGCACTGCGGCGACGAAGGCTCGAACTAAGCCTTTGCATAAAGGGTCACCTCTGAGTGATGAAAGGTATAAGCAAGCATCATGTTCGGCACAATAGAAAGCGGGAGGGAATAATTTCCCTCCCGTTTTTTCAGGCTGCGATTTTAACGTCTTCGGCCAGAGCCAGCGTCAACACGTTGTTGTTCGACTGATGTGCCACAAAACCGGCGTGCATCAGGCTTTCATCGTTCAGAATGACGGAGAACTTCTCCGCAGTTTCTGCGTCCAGTTCAAGCTCGAAGGTTACATCATTAACTAGGGAGTCCATTTTATTTATCCTGTCCGTAGCATTGCGTTTGAGAAAGTTTGTTGCGCAACACCTATAAGGTTTTGCAGAGGGTGGAGCTCACGTCAAACCAATATTGGTTTCAAGATGTTGCGATTTTATATCTCCGCGAAGTGCTGGCGAGTTGCTTGGAAAACATCCGCCAACAATGTGCCCTGAATTGTACCGATGGAGAGTAATTGGCTGGATTGTAGGAATTGGCTTACAGATCCTTAGGGTAAGTATCTTGCTGTCTTAGGATCGATCTTCGAAATTTCCGTAAGTAATTTCTGAAAATTTTTTAAGTTCTTGACGCATTGTCTCAGCCAAGACTAGGTTTGCAGTGTCGGTTGAGCTGACTTCAAAAAAAATCTGAATGAAAAATGGCAGTCCCTTCGGTCATTTATAAAGCGGTATGCATTCACAAGAGTTTCCGCAAGAGTTTCCGAAGGGGCGCGAACATGGGAAATGATCAATTTAGACCGAAATGGCAAAGCATATGGGCCAAAAATAATGTTTTGGTCGAAGTTGGTTTATTACGTTGCCGCCACCATGGATGGCTGCTCTGCTACGTCACGCGGAAGGAACACTTGGGCCTGCCGAACAAGGATGATGTGAAGACCGGGATCATCACCTACAAGATCGCCGCCCATGCGGCGGACTTGGCCAAAGGGCATCCGGGCGCGCAGATTCGCGACAACGCCTTGAGCAAGGCGCGCTTCGAATTCCGTTGGGAAGACCAGTTCAACCTCGGTCTGGATCCGGATACCGCACGGTCGTACCACGATGAAACCCTGCCGAAGGATTCGGCCAAGGTCGCGCACTTCTGCTCCATGTGCGGGCCGAAGTTCTGCTCGATGAAAATCACCCAGGAAGTCCGTGAATACGCGGCCAACCAGTTGATTGAAGCAGTCGATGTAGACATGGCGCAAGGCATGGCGGAACAGTCCGAGCGGTTCAAGAAAGAAGGCAGTCAGTTGTACCAAAAGGTTTGATTTGAGCCGAGATTGGCGGTGACTGTACTGCCGTCATCGCGAGCAAGCCCGCTCCCACATTGGTTCTGCTCTGTGTACATAATTTGTGTTGGACGTCGATCTAGTGTGGGTGCGAGCTTGCTCGCGATAGCGGAGTGTCAGGCGACATCAATGTTGAATGTCAGGCACCTATCGCGAGCAAGTCGGGTCGCCGCACCGTCGCTCCCACATTAAATTTTCATTGCATCAAGACCTCAAACCATCGTCCCGGTGGCTTCGATCATCCGGTCTTCTTCCTCCAGATCCTCCCCACCAATCAACCGCCTGACCTCTTCAAACAATTCATCACTCTGCTGCTCGCTGCAATCCTCGCCATAGCGCTTGCGCAGTCCATGCTCGCTCAGAATCAGGTGCACATCGGCGTGCAGGTCGTGCTGGTTCAGGCAGCCTTCGACGCATTGCAGCGGGCAGCCGTCCAGCGCGAGGATCAGGCGTCCCGAGCGCGCCTTGTTGACCAGCGACGCCACATGCCCGCCGACCCCGACGATGCACGACATCTCCGCCAGGCCGGCGCGATCCAGGCGCAGGGCCAGGGTGTTGGCCAGTTGCGCGACGTTCGAGCAACCGGAACAGGAATAGACCAAAGGCAGGTTCGAATCGGACATGAGGGTTCTCCACAGAGGGGACTCTGTCAGTGTGCATGGCTGGCGGCATCGCGCCTTGACCCTGGTCAAGGCTGCAGGTCGCCCGGTTACTGCTGGTAAGCGGCCAGGTCCTCTTCGGCGAGGATGCTGATATGGCGCCGCTCCATCGCGATCAGGCCGCCCTCGACCAGGCGATGCAATATCCGCGAGAAGGTTTCCGGCTGAATCCCCAGTTTCGAGGCCACCAGGCGTTTGGACACCTGCAGGACAATCTGCCCGTTGACCGGGTCGCGTTCCTGGAACAGGAAGTTGATGACCCGGCGGCTGGCGTTGGCGAGGGTCAGGGTATCGATGTCCTTGAGTCGCTGGTGCAGGTGAATGCTCATGCTCGCGAGGATCGCCAGGCAGATTTTCGGCTGGTCCTCCAGGGCGGTGCGGTAGTGAGCGCCTTCGATACTGACCAGCACACTGTCCTTCAGCGCCGTGGCGCTCACCGGGTAGAGTCGGGCCTGACTGAACAGCAAGGCTTCGGCGAAGGTTTGCCCGGCATGAATGATCTCCACCAGATTCTCCTGGCCTTCACCGGTGACCCGATGCAACTTGATCTGACCGCTGACCAGCAGGAAAAAGCGCTTGGCCGGATCGCCCTGATGCATAAGGGTGGCATGACAGCTCAGGCGTTTCAGATTGGCCAGGGCGCAGACGTCCTGGAAAACCTTTTCCGGCAATTGGCTGAACAAATGGTGCCGGCGCAAGATTAAAACAATTGAAGGATGGGTCAGCATGGGGTACCTCCGCTGACAGTCATAGTAAAGAGCGCGGACCGCGGGGCCTATGCCTCCGCCGGTCTACCTCGAAAGAGGGATGCCTGTCAGTTTGCACTGCGTAGATGCTCCATGGCCCACACCGCAGCCTCTACCCGTGAACGCAAACCGAGTTTGTGCAGCAGGTTTTTCACATGGACCTTGACCGTGCCTTCGGTGATACCGAGCTTGTGGCCGATGACTTTGTTGCTGAAACCGCTGGCAATGGTTTTCAGCACCTGGCGCTCGCGCTCGGTCAGTTCGACCACCGCCAGCCGTGGCGGCGAACGCAGTGCCTGGGCCATGACCTGGGTCAGGCCGGGGCTGATCACCAGTGCGCCGTTCAGGGCATCGCGGATGTACTGGATCAACAGTTCGGGCTCCATGTCCTTGAGCAGGTAGCCGTCGGCGTCCAGACGCAGGGCATCGCGAATATCGTCTTCGGCGTCCGACACGGTGAACAGCAGCACTTTTCCGCGGTAGTGCATGGCCCGCAAGTGACGCAGGGTTTCCAGACCATTCATCTGCGGCATGTTGTTGTCGAGCAACACCAGGTCCGGCTGCAGCGGCTCGATAAGGGTTAATGCTTCTTCACCATTGCCGGCTTCACCGACGATCAGGAAATCCTCTTCCAGTTCGAGCATCTGGCGGATGCCGTTGCGCATCATCGGATGGTCGTCTACCAGCAGAATTCGGTGTTGCAGGGGAGTGGTCATGACACGCTACCTTGTGTTTGCTGTCCGAGAAACTCCGGCTGGAATTCCAGTTGGACGAGGGTGCCCTGGGGCGTCCGGGAAACTATCTGCAGCTGCCCACGCAGGCTGCGAGCACGCTCATTCATGATGTTCAGGCCGTGGTGTTCGCGTTGGTCGACATCGCCGCCAAAGCCCCGTCCGTCATCTTCGATCGAGAGCCTGACGGTCTCTCCGTCCTGACGCAGTTGCAGCCAGGCATTTTGCGCATGGGCGTGGCGCAGGCAATTGGAGAGCGCCTCGCGAGTGATCTGCAGAATATGGATTTGCTCGCTGGCCGACAGCTCGAAGGCCAGCGTATCGACGTGCAGGTGCACCTGGAAATCGCCCCGGCGGGAAAACTCCTGAGCGGTGTCCTTGAGTTCCTCCACCAGCCCCGCGTCGTGAATCTGCAGGCGAAAGGTGGTCAGCAGCTCGCGCAACTGGCGGTAGGCATTGTTCAGTCCTTCGCGCAGTTCGGCAGTGACGGTTTCCAGGGTTTCCACCGGTTCGCCACGGCGCATCAGGGTCTGCATACGGCTGACTTGCAGCTTCATGTAAGACAGCGCCTGGGCCAGTGAGTCGTGCAGTTCCCGGGCGATGATGGTGCGCTCTTCAAGCAGCAGCAGGCGATGATCCTGTTCGCGCTGGCGCTTGAGCGAGAGCGAGGTGCCGATCAGGTTGGCCAGCGCCTGAATCAGTTCGGTTTCCCAGGTTTGCGCCTGATGACCGTCGACAAAATGCGCCTTGAGCTCACCCAGTTCATTGCCCTGATTACTGATGCTGAAGGTTTGCGGGCTGGCTTTTTGGTGCTTCTCGCAGGTCGCGCAATCGCTGCTGGCGCAGACCTCGCGGCTGTTCTCGCCATGCAGGGAGAGCAATTGCTGGGCCGGGGCCTGCAGTTGTCCTTGCAGGCACAGCAACAGGCGCAGGCCCGGCAGGCGTTGCTGGAAGCGCCGGATCAACTCGTCCAGCCCTTCGGCATTGGCCAGGCGGGTGGCCAGGCTGCGGCTGCTTTGATACAGCAGCTCAAGGGCGGCATTGGCCTGTTGCAGGTTCAGGGTCTTTTGCTGGACCTGACTCTCGAGGGTGCGGTGCGAGTCTTCGATCGTCTCGGCCATGGCGTTGAAACTCAAGGCCAGCTGACCCAGCTCATCTTGCGACCGATGGTTGACCCGCACTTTGAAATCCCCAACACGAAAGCGCTGGGTGGCATGCACCAACTCCTGCAGGGGCATGACCACGCCGTTCTGCAGCTCGTACAAACCGATCAGCAGAATGATCATGGTGGTGAACAGCGCCATGCCCTGGATCGCCTGCTGCCAGCCTTGTTTGTGTTCGCTTTGTTGCTGCAACAGGCTGACGAACTGGTTCAGTTGTTCGACGAAGGGCAGGGCACTGGCCTGGAACAGCGCCGAGTCACCGCGCTCCAGCGCCGGGCGCAAATCGTCATTCCAGCGCTGCTGGATTTGCTGGTAGCTGGCCTGCAGCAAGGTGTTCGGGCCGTCTTCCAGTACCGCCTTGAGCGAATGGCTGTTGAGTCGCTGTTGCAAACTCTGGGTGACCCTGGCGATTTCTTCGGCGGTTGCCCCCGAGGCCAGTTTCCAGCTCAGGTGGTAGGTCTCCATGCGCACGGAACCGGCGGTGTTGATCGCGGCCGCGTCGCCCTGGCTGAACCAGGCGATCAGCCCGGCGCTCATCGAGCTGGCGAGCGCCAGTACGGCGATCAGGATCACCGCGAGCCCGGCGCGAGCGGGCAGGGAGCTGCGCAGCCAGTTCAGCATCAGTGTCGATCCGCTGCAATAAGCAGGAAGTGGTTGCGCAAGCAGAGCATGTGCAGCTCCAGATTAAGGCGAGCAATGGTTTTGCAGCCGATCCCGGGCGCACTACCTCTAAAGAGTTGTCGGCCGCTCCGTGTCCGTAAAAGCTTCGGCAAACAAGATTAATACATTGATAAATAAAGGGTTTGGCTGGCTTTCAGAACTACCACCTTAGAGGTAGACAGGGCCAGCATAGGCCTTTACCCCCTCGGGCTTCGTTGACGTGGATCAAGTTTTTGCAGGGGGCGCCTCTTTAGTCTGCGGCCATGGCTAACTGACTGGAGAGCATTGTGGCCGAACCGCGCGTACAACAAGGTCTGGTGCTGGGTATGAGTACCCTGGCCTTCACCGTGTGCTTTATGGTCTGGATGATGTTTGCCGTGCTCGGCGTGCCGATCAAGGAGCTTCTCCAGCTCAATGAAACCCAGTTCGGCCTGCTGGCCGCGACCCCGGTGTTGACTGGCTCGCTGGTGCGTTTGCCGCTGGGCCTGCTGACCGACCGCTTCGGCGGGCGCAGCGTGTTCTGCCTGCTGATGCTGGCCTGCGTGGCGCCGCTGTACCTGATCAGCCACGCCACGGCCTACTGGCAGTTCCTGGTGCTGGGCTTGTTCGTCGGCCTCGCCGGCGGCTCGTTTTCAGTGGGGATTGCCTACGTCGCCAAATGGTTCGACAAGCAGAACCAGGGCTTCGCCATGGGCATCTTCGGCGCCGGTAACGCCGGTGCGGCGGTGACCAAGTTTCTCGCCCCGGCGCTGATCGCCGCCGGCAGCTGGCAGCTGGTACCGAAAGTCTTCAGCGCGATCCTGTTTATCACCGCGCTGCTGTTCTGGTTCCTGACCACGGAAAACAAGAGCCATCGCAGTGCCACTGGCGCCAGCTTGCGTGAGCAACTGAGCGCACTGAAGGATCCGGCGGTGTGGCGCTACTGCCAGTACTACTCGATCGTCTTTGGCGGCTACGTTGGCCTGGCCTTGTGGATGACCAAGTACTACGTCCAGGAATACGGCTTCAATCTGCAAAGCGCGGCGCTGCTGGCGGCCTGCTTTTCCCTGCCCGGCGGTGTGCTGCGCGCCGTCGGCGGCTGGATGTCGGATCGCTGGGGCGCGCAGAGCGTGACCTGGTGGGTGTTGTGGGTGAGCTGGGTCTGCCTGTTCCTGCTCTCCTATCCCCAGACCCAACTGCAAGTGCAGACCATCAATGGCCCGATGGATTTCCATATCGGCCTGAACGCCACGCTGTTCACCGTGCTGCTGTTCATCATGGGCATCGCCTTCGCCTTCGGCAAAGCCTCGGTTTTCAAATACATCGCCAACGACTACCCGAAAAACATGGGTGCGGTGTCCGGTATCGTCGGCCTCGCCGGCGGCCTCGGCGGTTTTGTCTTGCCGATTCTGTTCGGCGCCCTGGTGGACCTGACCGGCGTGCGCTCCTCCTGCTTCATGTTGATGTACGGCGTGGTCTGGGTCTCCCTCACCTGGATGTACTTCAGCGAAATTCGCAAAAGCCCGGTGTTTGGTAAAGAGCCGCTGCTGACCCCTTCCCCGATTTCCAGCATTGCCCTAGGAGAAGAACATGTCCGTTCTGCAAAAGCCTGATTCAGGCCCGGTCATTCATGACTGGCGCCCGGAAGACCCAGCGTTCTGGGGGCGTAGCGGCAAACTGACCGCCACGCGCAACCTGTGGATTTCCATTCCCGCGCTGTTGCTGGCCTTTGCCGTGTGGATGGTCTGGAGCACGGTGATCGTGCGCCTGAACGCCATCGGCTTCAGCTTCACCACCGACCAGTTGTTCTGGCTGGCGGCGTTGCCGGGGCTGTCCGGGGCGACCTTGCGGATTTTCTATTCGTTCATGGTGCCGATCTTCGGTGGCCGCCGCTGGACCGCCCTGAGCACCGCATCGCTGTTGCTGCCATCGATCTGGATGGGCTTCGCCGTACAGGACCCGAGCACCTCTTACAGTGTGTTCGTGTTGATTGCCTTGCTCTGCGGTTTTGGCGGCGGCAACTTCGCCTCGAGCATGTCCAACATCAGCTTCTTCTATCCCAAGTCCCAGCAGGGTACGGCCCTTGGCCTGAATGCCGGGCTGGGTAACCTGGGCGTCTCGGTGATGCAGTTCTGTGTGCCGCTGGTGATCACCTTCGGTGTATTCGGCTTCATGGGCGGATCGCCGCAAGTACTGCCGGACGGTGGCCAGTTGTGGCTGCAGAATGCCGGGTTCATCTGGGTGCCATTCATTATCGCGGTGACGCTGATTGCCTGGTTCGGCATGAACGACCTGTCCAGCGCCCGGGCCTCGTTCAGCGAACAGGCGGTGATCTTCAAGCGCAAGCACAACTGGCTGATGTGCTGGTTGTACCTGGCGACCTTCGGTTCGTTCATCGGCTTCTCCGCGGCCTTTCCGCTGCTGATCAAGACTTCCTTCCCGGATGTCATCGCCCTGAAATTCGCCTTCCTCGGTCCCCTGGTCGGTGCCCTGGTGCGTCCATTGGGCGGCTGGCTGGCGGACAAGCTTGGCGGCGCCAAGGTGACCCTGTGGAACTTCGTGGCGATGATCGTGATGGTCTTCGCCGTGATGCACTTCCTGCCGCAGAACGGTGAGCCCGGCAACTTCTACGGCTATCTCGGCATGTTCATGCTGCTGTTCGTGACCACTGGCATCGGCAACGGCTCCACCTTCCGGATGATCCCAGTGATCTTCCGCACCCAGCATGAAAAAGAGTCTGCCGGGCAATCGCCGGCCGTTCGTGAACAAGCCCTGAAGAACGCCGGCAAGGAGTCGGCCGCAGTGCTCGGCTTCAGCTCGGCGATGGGTGCCTTCGGCGCGTTCTTCATTCCCAAATCCTTTGGCACTTCGATGGCCCAGACCGGCGGCCCGGAGATGGCCTTCTACATGTTCGTCGGCTTTTACCTGAGCTGCATTGTGGTGACCTGGTGGTGGTACGCGCGCAAAGGCGCTGCGACACCCTGCTAAGCCGACCCGAATCCAACTATTGCGTGGGCGGGGCACAGACTCCGCGACAAAGCCTGAGAGGTATACACCGTGAGTCATTTACTGGATCAGTTGCGGTTTTTCAATCGCAAGCAAGGCGAGTTCTCCGAAGGTCATGGAGAAACCCGCAAAGAGTCCCGCGATTGGGAGAACGTTTACCGTTCCCGCTGGCAGTACGACAAGATCGTGCGCTCCACCCACGGGGTGAACTGCACCGGTTCCTGCTCGTGGAAAATCTACGTCAAAAACGGTCTGATTACCTGGGAAACCCAGCAGACCGACTACCCGCGTACCCGTAACGATCTGCCTAACCATGAGCCCCGTGGCTGTCCCCGTGGTGCCAGTTACAGCTGGTACATCTACAGCGCCAACCGGCTCAAGTACCCGAAAATCCGCAAGCCATTGCTCAAGCTCTGGCGCGACGCGCGGCAGACCATGGAACCGGTGGAAGCCTGGGCCAGCATCGTCGAAGACAAGGTCAAGGCCGACTCCTATAAAAGCAAGCGTGGCATGGGTGGTTTCATTCGTTCCAACTGGGAAGAAGTCAACGAGATCATCGCCGCGTCCAACGTCTACACCATTAAGCAATACGGTCCTGACCGGATCGTCGGCTTCTCGCCGATTCCGGCCATGTCGATGGTCAGCTACGCGGCGGGTTCGCGTTACCTGTCGTTGATCGGCGGCGCCTGCCTGAGCTTCTATGACTGGTACTGCGACTTGCCACCGGCTTCGCCCATGGTCTGGGGCGAGCAGACCGACGTGCCGGAATCGGCCGACTGGTACAACTCCAACTACATCATTGCCTGGGGCTCCAACGTTCCCCAGACCCGGACCCCGGATGCGCACTTTTTCACGGAGGTCCGCTACAAGGGCACCAAGACCGTCGCCATCACTCCGGATTACTCGGAAGTGGCCAAGCTCACCGATCTGTGGTTGAACCCCAAGCAGGGCACCGATGCGGCGCTGGCCCAGGCGTTCAACCATGTGATCTTCAAAGAATTCCACCTGGACAAGCCGAGCGCCTATTTCACCGACTACGCCAAGCGCTTCACCGACTTGCCGGTGCTGGTGCTGCTCAAGCAAATGGTCGACGTGGCACCCGGTGCCGGTTACCAGCCGGACCGGTTCCTGCGTGCCAGTGACCTGACCGACAACCTCGGCCAGGAAAACAACCCGGAATGGAAAACCATCGCCCTGGATGTCAGTGGTGAGCTGGTTTCACCCCAAGGCTCCATCGGTTATCGCTGGGGCGAGAAGGGCAAGTGGAACATCCTCCCTCGTGAAGGCGGCGAAGGCCGTGAGATCGATCTGAAGCTGAGCCTGATCGGTGACGACGTCGCCGAAGTGGCGTTCCCGTATTTTGCCGGCGAGTCCCACGAGCACTTCCAGCACGTCGCTGGCGATGCCGTGCAATACCGTCGCGTCCCGGTGCACAACGTGGTTCTGGCGGACGGCAGCGTGGCGAAAGTCGCCACTGTGTTCGATCTGTCGGCAGCCAACCTGGCCATCGATCGTGGCCTCGGCGGCGCTAACGTGGCCAAGGATTACAACGACGCCGGCGTGCCCGGCACCCCGGCCTGGCAGGAGCAGATCACCGGCGTCAGCCGTGAGAAAGCCATCCAGATCGCCCGTGAGTTCGCCGACAACGCCGACAAGACCAAGGGGCGCTCGATGATCATCGTCGGCGCGGCGATGAACCACTGGTACCACATGGACATGAACTACCGCGGGCTGATCAATATGCTCATGCTCTGCGGTTGTGTCGGCCAGACCGGTGGCGGTTGGGCGCACTACGTCGGTCAGGAAAAACTCCGTCCGCAATGCGGTTGGCTGCCACTGGCGTTCGGCCTGGACTGGAACCGTCCGCCACGTCAAATGAACGGCACCAGCTTCTTCTACGCCCATAGCTCGCAATGGCGCCACGAGAAAATGAGCATGCACGACGTGCTCTCGCCACTGGCCGACAAAAGCCAGTTCCCCGAACATGCCCTGGACTACAACATCCGCGCCGAACGCGCCGGCTGGTTGCCCAGCGCACCGCAACTCAATACCAACCCGCTGCATATCTGCCGCGATGCCGCAGCTGCCGGCATGGACCCCAAGGACTACGTGGTCAAGTCGCTGCAGGACGGTTCCCTGCGCTTCTCCTGCGAACAGCCGGACAGCCCGGTGAACTTCCCGCGCAACATGTTTATCTGGCGTTCCAACCTGCTGGGCTCCTCGGGCAAAGGCCACGAGTACATGCTCAAGTACCTGCTCGGCACCAAGAACGGTGTGATGAACGAAGACATCGGCAAGGTCGGCGACTGCAAGCCGCAAGAAGCCGAATGGGTCGACGAGGGCGCCATCGGCAAGCTCGATCTGGTCACCACCCTGGACTTCCGCATGTCCTCGACCTGCGTCTATTCCGACATCGTGTTGCCGACCGCGACCTGGTACGAAAAAGACGACATGAACACCTCGGACATGCATCCGTTCATTCACCCCTTGTCGGCGGCCATTGACCCGGCCTGGGAATCGCGTTCCGACTGGGAGATCTACAAAGGCATCGCCAAGGCATTCTCCAGCATGGCGGTCGGGCACCTGGGGGTTGAACAGGACCTGGTGACCATCCCGCTGATGCACGACAGTGTCGGCGAACTGGCCCAGCCATTTGGCGGCACCGACTGGAAAAGCGCCGGCGTGGCACCGGAGCCGGGCAAGAACGCACCGAACCTGCATGTGGTGGAGCGTGACTACCCGAACATCTACAAGCAGTTCTCCTCGCTTGGGCCATTGCTGGAAAAACACGGCAACGGTGGCAAGGGCATCAACTGGAACACTGATGACGAAGTGAAGTTCCTCGGTGAACTCAATCACAAAGAACGCGACGACGGTATCAGCCAGGGTCGGCCGAAAATCGACACGGCAATCGATGCCGCTGAAGTGATTCTGTCCCTGGCCCCGGAAACCAACGGCCAGGTAGCCGTCAAGGCCTGGGCCGCGCTGTCGGAATTCACCGGTATCGACCACAGCCACCTGGCGCTGTCCAAGGCCCACGAAGCGATTCGTTTCCGCGACATCCAGGCACAGCCGCGCAAGATCATTTCCAGTCCGACCTGGTCGGGTCTCGAAGACGATCACGTCAGCTACAACGCCGGCTACACCAACGTTCATGAAGGGATCCCATGGCGCACCATCACCGGTCGCCAGCAGTTCTACCAGGATCACCCGTGGATGCAGGCGTTCGGCGAGCAGTTGATGAGTTACCGGCCACCGGTCAACACCCGGACCATCGAAGGGGTGAAAGGCAAGCGCAGCAACGGCGAGATCGAAATCGTCCTGAACTGGATCACTCCGCACCAGAAATGGGGCATCCACAGCACCTACAGCGACAACTTGCTGATGCTCACCCTCAGCCGTGGCGGGCCGATTGTCTGGCTCTCGGAGAACGACGCGAAACGCGCCGGTATCGAGGACAACGACTGGATCGAGTGCTTCAACATCAACGGTGCACTGACCGCCCGTGCGGTAGTCAGCCAACGAGTCAAGGACGGCATGGTGATGATGTACCACGCCCAGGAACGGATCGTGAACGTGCCCGGTTCGGAAACCACCAAGACCCGTGGCGGCCATCACAACTCGGTCACCCGGGTGGTGCTCAAGCCGACCCATATGATCGGCGGCTACGCCCAGCAGGCCTACGGTTTCAATTATTACGGCACCGTCGGTTGCAACCGCGATGAATTCGTCGTGGTGCGCAAGATGGCCAAAGTCGATTGGCTCGATGGTACGACAGGCGATGACCTGCCGCAGCCTTTGCCGACTGAGATGGATTGAGGAGAACTGTCATGAAAATTCGCTCACAGATCGGCATGGTTCTGAACCTGGACAAGTGCATCGGTTGTCACACTTGCTCAATCACCTGCAAAAACGTCTGGACCAGCCGCGAAGGCATGGAATACGCCTGGTTCAACAACGTCGAATCGAAACCCGGGATCGGCTACCCGAAAGAATGGGAAAACCAGGACAAGTGGAAAGGCGGCTGGATCCGCAATGCCAACGGCACGATCAACCCGCGCATCGGCGGCAAATTCCGCGTGTTGGCGAACATTTTCGCCAACCCGGACCTGCCGAGTCTCGACGATTACTACGAACCGTTCGACTTCGACTACCAGCATCTGCACACCGCGCCGCTGGGTGAACACCAGCCGACCGCACGGCCGCGTTCGCTGATTTCCGGCAAGCGCATGGAAAAAATCGAGTGGGGCCCGAACTGGGAAGAAATCCTCGGCACCGAATTCGCCAAGCGCCGCAAGGACAAGAACTTCGACAAGATCCAGGCCGACATCTACGGCGAGTATGAAAATACTTTCATGATGTATCTGCCGCGTCTGTGCGAGCACTGCCTCAACCCGACGTGCGCAGCAGCCTGCCCGAGCGGAGCGATCTACAAGCGCGAGGAAGACGGGATTGTCCTGATCGACCAGGAGAAATGCCGCGGCTGGCGGATGTGCATCAGCGGCTGCCCGTACAAGAAGATCTACTTCAACTGGAAAAGCGGCAAGTCCGAGAAGTGCATCTTCTGCTACCCGCGTATTGAAGCCGGGATGCCGACCGTTTGCGCGGAAACCTGTGTCGGGCGGATTCGCTACCTCGGTGTGCTGCTGTATGACGCCGACCGCATCAGCGAAGTGGCAAGCACCCCAAATGAGCAGGATCTGTACGAGAAACAACTGGAGATCTTCCTTGACCCGAATGACCCGGCGGTGATTCGCCAGGCTCTGGCCGACGGTGTGCCGCAGTCGGTGATCGATGCCGCGCAGCGTTCGCCGGTGTACAAAATGGCAGTGGACTGGAAACTGGCACTGCCGCTGCACCCGGAATACCGCACCTTGCCAATGGTCTGGTACGTACCGCCGCTGTCACCGATCCAGAATGCCGCCACGGCTGGCACCGTGGGCATGAACGGGGTGATCCCGGATGTCGACAGCCTGCGGATTCCCTTGCGCTACCTGGCTAACCTGCTGACCGCGGGCGATGAGAAACCGGTCAAGCGTGCGCTTAAACGCTTGCTGGCGATGCGCGCCTACAAACGTTCCGAGCAAGTCGACGGCGTCCAGGATCTGCAAGTGCTGGAGGATGTCGGCTTGAGCGTGGCCCAGGTCGAAGAGATGTATCGCTACCTGGCGATCGCCAACTACGAAGACCGTTTCGTGGTGCCCAGCGCCCACCGTGAAGACGCCATGAGTGACGCCTTTGCCGAACGCTCGGGCTGCGGTTTCAGTTTCGGCAGCGGCTGTAGCGGCAGCTCCGACAACAACATGTTCGGCGCCAAGAAGGCCAACCGCCGCGACATCCTGAAAACCGTCCAGTTGTGGGAGGAATGAGCATGCGCATTCTCAAAGTGATTTCGCTGCTGCTCGATTACCCGACCGAGACCTTGGTCGCCGGCCGTGACGAACTGGAGCAGGCGATTATCCAGTCCCGGGAAATCAGCCCCACGCAGCGTGGCGCGCTGTTCGAGTTGCTCGAGCTGATCTGCGCCAATGACCTGATGGACGGACAGGAGCACTACGGTGCGCTGTTCGGCCGCGGGCGCTCGCTGTCGCTGCTGCTGTTCGAGCATGTCCACGGCGAATCCCGCGACCGTGGCCAGGCCATGGTCGACATGATGGCGCAGTACGAAGAGGCCGGGTTTGCCATCGGCGTCAAGGAGCTGCCGGACTACATCCCGCTGTACCTGGAGTACCTCTCCACCCGCGAAGACCTCGAGGCCCGCGAGGGCCTGGCGGATGTTTCGCATTTGCTGGCGTTGCTCGCGGCACGTCTGGAGGAGCGCGAAAGCGCTTATGCCAGCTGCTTCCGGGCACTGCTGCAGATTGCCGGGGCCGAGCCTCATCAGGCCGTGGCCGACCTGCGGGCACAGGTCGCCGCGGAGCCTCGCGACGACTCCCTCGAAGCCCTCGACAAGATCTGGGAAGAGGAGGCCGTGGACTTTCTCCAGGCCGAACAGCAGGACCGTTGCAGTTCGCTGCCAAGCGCCCCGGGCAAGGCCCGCGAGGAAAGCCCGGTGCCGTTGCACTGGGTGGACTTTCAGCAAGAAGGGCCGGCCGCCGTGCCAGCCAAGGAGGTGGACAATGTCTAAATGGAATCTGTTGTTATTCGGGATCTATCCCTACGTCGCCCTGGCGGTTTGCCTGATCGGCAGCTGGGCGCGCTTCGATCTGTCGCAGTACACCTGGAAGGCTGGCTCCAGCCAGATGCTCAACCAGCGCGGAATGCGCGTGGCGAGCAACCTCTTCCATGTCGGTGTGTTGTTCGTGCTGGCCGGGCACTTCGTTGGTCTGCTGACCCCGGCATCGATCTATCACCATGTGATCAGCACCGAGAACAAGCAGCTAATGGCGATGGTCTCTGGCGGCTTCTTTGGCCTGCTGTGCCTGGTCGGCCTGGTGATGCTGGTCAATCGGCGGCTGAGTGACCCTCGGGTCCGTGCCACCTCCAGTACCTCGGACATTGTGGTGCTGCTGGTACTGCTGGCGCAGTTGCTGATGGGTCTGCTGACCATTGGCGCATCCACCGCGCATATGGATGGCTCGGTGATGGTGATGCTCGCCGATTGGGCACAGAACACTGTGTTGTTGCGTCCGGTGGAAGCAGCGGCGGCCATCGCGCCGGTCGGCTTGATCTACAAGCTGCACGTGTTTCTCGGCTTGAGCCTGTTTGTGCTGTTCCCCTTCACCCGTCTTGTACACATGGTCAGTGCACCGATCTGGTACCTGGGACGGCGTTATCAAATCGTTCGGCAGAAAATCTGAGGAGAAAATCATGTCAGGTGGATGTGGATGTGGCGGCGGTAAAGGGGGCAGCGGTGGCTGCGGTTCTTCAACAAAAGCGGAGTCTGTAGCGCCAGACGTGGTCGACGTCGCGCCGGCCGGGGCAGTGCAATTTGAAGCGCTGCCGGTTGAACCTGCGGCAGCTGGCGACGGCGCTGCGGCGCAACTGATCGCCAGCAGCGAGCAGGAGTGGCCGATCATCAGCGTCAACGAGGTATCGATCAGCCCCGAGGCCATGGCCCAGGAGCTGCAATATCACCCGGCCGAAAGCCGCGAGGAGGCGGTCTATCTGGCCGCCCGGGCGTTGGTGATCCGCGAGTTGTTGCAGCAGCGAATCGCCGAACTCGGCCTGTCGTTGCAGATTGCTGCCGGTGAGAACGAAGAGGAGGCGGCCACCCGGTTGTTGCTTGAACAGGAGGTGCTGGTCCCGCAGTGCGATGAGGAGACCAGTCTTCGTTACTACGAAAACAATCGCGCACGCTTCCATAGCGCGCCGTTGCTGGCGATTCGGCACATTCTGCTCGAATGTGACCCGCAGGATGCCGAGGCCCGCGGCCTGGCGCACGATCAGGCGGAAGTCCTGCTGCAGCGCCTGACGGATTTCCCCGGCAGCTTTTCCCAGCTGGCGCTGAACTACTCGGCCTGTCCATCGAAGGCCCAGGGCGGCTCCCTGGGGCAGATCAGCAAGGGCCAGACCGTGCCCGAGCTGGAACGCCAGCTGTTCACTCTGGCGCCGGGAGTGGCCAGTAAACCGCTGGAGAGTCGTTACGGCTGGCATGTAGTCAGTGTCGATCAGCGCATCGAAGGCATGCCATTGCCCTATGAGGTGGTCTCGACGGCGATCCGTACGCAGTTGCAGCAGGGCGTCTGGCAAAAAGCCCTGGTGCAATACCTGCAAACCCTGATCGGTGCTGCGGATATTCGCGGTATCCACTTGCAGGGCGCCGACTCACCGCTGGTGCAGTAAGCACCAGGCCAACCGGGGAAATCTGATGAGCAGTGTCATGCAGGATGGTTTTGGACGGCAGATCGATTATCTGCGGATGTCGGTGACCGATCGTTGTGATTTTCGCTGTGTGTATTGCATGGCGAAAAACATGACCTTCCTGCCGCGTCAGCAGGTTCTGACGCTCGAAGAACTGCAGCGCCTGGCGACCCTGTTCGTCGGCCTGGGAGTGCGCAAGATCCGCCTGACCGGCGGCGAGCCGCTGATTCGCCCGGGTATCGTCGGGCTGTGTCGCAACATTGCCGCCTTGCCCGGGTTGCGCGAACTGGTGATGACCAGCAACGGCTCGCAGCTCGGCCGCCTGGCCCGGCCGTTGACCGAAGCCGGGGTCAAACGGATGAACATCAGCCTCGATAGCCTGGATGGCCAGAAATTTCGCGCGATTACCCGCAATGGTGATCTCGATCAGGTACTCGACGGTATCGAAGCGGCGCGCAGTGCCGGCTTTGAGCGGATCAAACTCAATTGCGTGGTGATGAAAGGCCGCAACTTCGATGAGGTCCTGGACTTGGTGCAGTACGCCATCGAGCAAAAAATCGATATCAGCTTTATCGAAGAAATGCCCTTGGGCGAAGTCGGGCGTTCCCGGGGCGAGTCGTTTTGTTCCAGCGACGAGGTGCGGGCGCTGATCGCCAGCCGTCATGGCTTGCTCGACAGTACCGAGAGCAGCGGCGGGCCTGCGCGTTATGTACGCCTGGAACGCCATCCGGATACCCGGATCGGTTTCATTTCACCCAACAGCCACAACTTCTGCGGCAGCTGCAACCGGATACGGATGACCGTCGAAGGGCGGTTGCTGCTGTGCCTGGGGCAGGAGGACTCGCTGGATTTGCGCGGCTTGCTGCGCCGTTACCCGCTGGATGACCAACCGCTGATCAACGCAGTGCAAAAGGCCCTGCGCGGAAAGCCGTTGCGCCATGATTTCAATCCGGAAGGGGCGGTGCAGATCTTGCGGTTCATGAGTGTCAGCGGGGGGTGATGTCGAGATAATGGCTCGGTCCCGTAGCAGCTGCCGAGCTTTGCGAGGCTGCGTTCGACTGCGAAGCAGTCGCAAATCAGATCAGCGCGGTTAACCTGAATACCGCAGTGCCTGATTTTACGACTGCTTCGTAGCCGAACGCAGGCTCGCAAAGCTCGCCAGCTGCTACGAGGGAATGTGCAAAGCCAGAAATCCTTTTACCAAGCCGCCGCTGGCGGCTTTTTTTGTCCGCGAATTCTTGACGTCGATCAATTGCAGATCGGTGCTTTGTCCGTAGTCTTCACTGCATGTTGTGTCTATAGCTTCTAAAACATCTATATGTAGTGTCTGGAGACCAAATGCAGAGCACGCTGATCTCAGTAGGGTGTAACCGCTTGCACAAGCGCGATGGCAGTCTGGTTGCCTTTGATGCGGACAAGATCCGCCAGGCGTTGATCGCCGCCGGCAAGGCCACTGGCGAATACGCCGAACCCGAGGCCGAGGGGTTGCTCAACGCGGTACTGGCCCGTCTGGAAGGGCAGGCGCGAGTGAATGTCGAGCAGATTCAGGATCGGGTCGAACGGGTCCTGATGGATGCCGGTTATTTCCTCGCCATGCGCGCTTACATCGTCTACCGCGAACAGCACGGGCGCTTGCGCCGTGACCGCAGGACCATGGTCGAGGTGGCGACTTCGATGAACGAGTACCTGGACCGGGATGACTGGCGGGTCCAGGCCAATGCCAACCAGGGTTATTCCCTGGGCGGGCTGGTGCTGAACGTGTCGGGCAAGGTCACCGCCAACTATTGGCTGGACGAGGTCTACAGCGAGGCGATCGGCACTGCTCACCGCGAGGCGGATTTGCATGTGCACGATCTGGACATGCTCGCCGGCTACTGTGCTGGCTGGTCGCTGCGCACCCTGTTGCACGAGGGCCTGAACGGGGTTCCCGGGCGCGTCGAAGCCGGTCCGCCGAAACACCTGAGCAGCGCTCTGGGGCAGATGGTGAATTTCCTCGGCACCCTGCAAAACGAGTGGGCCGGCGCCCAGGCGTTCAGCTCGTTCGATACCTATCTGGCGCCCTATGTGCGGCAGGACAAGCTGAGCTTCCAGGAAGTGCGTCAGGCGATCCAGGAATTCATCTACAACCTCAACGTGCCCTCGCGCTGGGGCACCCAGACACCCTTTACCAACCTGACCTTCGACTGGGTCTGCCCGCAGGATCTGCGCGAACAGATTCCCAGCATCGGCGGTGAGGAAATGCCGTTTGCCTATGGCGACCTGCAAGTCGAAATGGACCTGCTCAACCGCGCCTACATCGAAGTGATGCAGGCCGGCGATGCGAAAGGGCGGGTGTTCACCTTCCCGATACCGACCTACAACATTACCCATGACTTCCCCTGGGACAGTGAAAACGCCGACCGCCTGTTCGAGATGACCGCGCGTTACGGCTTGCCGTATTTCCAGAACTTCCTCAACTCCGATCTGCAGCCCAATCAGGTGCGCTCGATGTGCTGCCGCCTGCAACTGGATGTGCGCGAGCTGCTCAAGCGCGGCGGCGGCCTGTTCGGCTCGGCGGAACAGACCGGCTCGCTGGGGGTGGTCACCATCAACTGTGCGCGCCTGGGCTATGTCTTCAAGGGCGACACCAGCGGCTTGCTGAAGCGCCTGGACACCCTGATGGAACTGGCGATGGAGAGCCTGGAGGTCAAGCGCAAGGTGATCCAGCACCATATGGATGCCGGTCTATATCCCTACACCAAGCGTTACCTGGGCACCTTGCGCAACCACTTCTCCACCATCGGCCTCAACGGCATGCATGAAATGCTGCGCAATTACACCGGCGACGAGCAGGGCATGCACACCGAGAAAGGCCGGCAATTTGCCCTGGATCTGCTGGACCATGTGCGCGCCACCTTGCTGCGATTCCAGGAGGAAACCGGCCACATGTACAACCTCGAAGCGACTCCGGCCGAAGGCACCACTTACCGCTTCGCCAAGGAAGATCGCAAGCGTTACCCCGACATTCTCCAGGCCGGCAGCGTCGAGGCGCCGTACTACACAAACTCCTCGCAACTGCCGGTGGGTTTCACCGACGATCCCTTCGAGGCGCTGGAGCTTCAGGACGAACTGCAATGCAAGTACACCGGCGGCACCGTACTGCATCTGTACATGGCCGAGCGGATTTCCTCGACCGAGGCCTGCAAGCAACTGGTGCGCAAAGCCCTCGGACGTTTCCGCCTGCCGTACCTGACCGTGACTCCGACCTTCTCCATCTGCCCGGTGCATGGTTACCTCGATGGCGAACATGAATTCTGCCCGAAATGCGACGAGGTCCTGCTGCTGCGCGAGCAAAACCTCGGCACCGCTCATTGATTCGATTCACTCAACTGCAAGGAACTTCATCATGAATGCATCGCAAACCCTGCCCCTGGCACAACGTCAACGCTGCGAAGTCTGGACCCGAGTGATGGGCTATCACCGCCCGGTAGCGGCGTTCAATCCGGGCAAGCAGTCCGAGCACCGCGAGCGGGTTCACTTCACTGAAAGCGCGGCGCTGGCCGGGCGCCAATGAGTCGAACGCTTCGGGTCGGGGGCATGGTGCCCCTGACCACCCTCGACTATCCGGGGCAGCTGGCCTGTGTACTGTTTTGCCAGGGGTGCGCCTGGCGCTGCCGCTATTGCCATAACCCGCAACTGATCCCGCCGCGCGGCAGCGAAGAAGTGGATTGGTGTCGGGTGCTGACGTTTCTGCAACGGCGCCAGGGCTTGCTCGATGCCGTGGTGTTCAGCGGTGGTGAACCGACGCTGCAGGACGGCCTGGCCGGCGCCATGGATGAAGTGCGCAAGATGGGCTTTCGCATCGGCTTGCACAGCGCCGGGATCAAACCGGCGGCCTTTGCCAAGGTGGTGATGGAGGCCGATTGGATCGGATTCGATATCAAGGCCTTGCCCGAAGATTGCCAGACCATCACCCGCATCGCCGGCAGCGGCACCGCCAACTGGCGCAGCCTGGAGTATCTGCTGGCCAGCGGTGTCGACTATGAGTGCCGCACCACGGTGCATTGGCACTTGTTCGACCCTGCGCGCCTGTTGATCCTGGCCCGGCGGCTGAGCGCACTAGGCGTCAAACGATTTGCCGTGCAACTGGTCAGGACTGCGCGCATGCTCGATCCGCATTTGTCGAGTATTTCCGCACAGGTCGAGCAGGCCGAACTATGGGCGGCCATGCGTGAGTTGTTTCCGCAGTTTGTATTACGAGGCTAGGCGTTGCCATGGATGATGATCAAGGTATTAATCGGGGAGCATTTGACATGGCCAGACTCAGTACCGCCAAACGCATTTTGCTGGGTTTTGCCATTGCACCGCTGGCGCTGATGGGCCTGGCATTGTATGCACTGCACGACCTGGCCACGCTGAAAGATCAGTCGGTTGTTATCGTCCAACAGGACTGGCCGAAAATCAGCCCGATCATGGTCATTGCCACAGGCGTGCGCGATAACGCCAGGAACACCCGGGATTTGCTGATCGATAAGGACAACCAGCAGGTTCAGCAGTCTGTCGACAGCACGAAAAAACGTATTACGACGGCGCTCGAAACCCTGGAACCGTTGTTCTATTCACCCGAAGGCAAAGTTGCCTATGCAACCCTGAAAAAGCATCGCGAGGCCTATGTCGTTGCGTTCACCCAGGTGCAGGCTCTGATCCGCCAAGGTGCCCTCGATGAAGCGATGGCGCAGCTTAAACAAAAAGTCATTCCCGCCGAACTTGAGGTCTATGGCAGTCTGGATGGGCTGATGACCCTGCAAGGACAACTATTCGCCGACCGTGAAAGGGTGGCGCAAGATCTCTATAACGATGCCCGGCGTAACATGCTGGGATTGTTTTTATTCTGTCTGGCCCTGGTCATCGCCGTCGCGGTCATCGTGACGCGCAGTGTGACCAGGCCCTTGGGTGGCGAGCCAGATATTGCAGCGCGAGTCTTGAATCAAATCGCTCAGGGCGACCTGACGATTCAAGTGCCTCTGCGCCCAACCGATGGTGGCAGCCTGATGATGAATATGCATCAGATGCAGCGGAGCTTGAATGTGATGGTCAGGCATATCGCCGCCTCGGTTGATCGGGTTGCCTGTTCTTCCGAGGAGCTGAGCGCGGTCAGCAGCCAGACCAGCAGCAATTTGCAATTGCAGGGACTCGAGATCGAGCAGGCTGCAACGGCGGTGAACCAGATGACCGCTGCGGTCGACGAGGTGGCGCGCAATGCGGTCAGCACTTCTGAAGCCTCCCGAGAATCCGAGCTGACCGCCCAGCGCGGGCGTGAACAGGTTCAGGAAACGGTTGCCTCGATAGGCGAACTGGCCGCCGGTGTGACCGATACCTCGGCGCGCATTCAACACTTGGCCGGCCGGGTACAGGATATCAGCAAGGTTCTGGATGTGATTCGCAGCATTGCCGATCAAACCAATTTGCTGGCCCTCAACGCTGCGATTGAAGCGGCTCGCGCAGGCGATGCCGGACGAGGTTTTGCGGTAGTCGCCGACGAGGTCCGGGCGTTGGCCCATCGTACTCAGGTGTCTACTCAGGAAATCGAGCAGATGATTGGCAATATCCGTCTGGACACCGGCCATGTGGTCAGCGCGATGCAAAGCAGCAGCAACCTGGTGCTCGCAACTCTTGAAGTCGCACAGCGTTCGGGTGATGCCCTGGACGAGATTACCCGGTCTATTTCGCAGATCAATGAGCGCAACATGATGATTGCCAGCGCCACTGAGCAGCAGGCATTGGTGGCGCGTGAAGTGGATCGCAATCTGGTCGGTATTCGTAATTTTTCCGAGCAGGTCTTGCTCGGTGCTCAACATACCAATACGGCCGGTCAGGAGCTGGCGGAGATGGCGGGGGCGTTGCACACGACAGTGGCGCGTTTTAAGATCTAGACCGTGTGTGGCGCCGATCCACTGTGGGAGCGAGCTTGCTCGCGATGGCGGCCTGACAGCCGATCTGCCTCCCGCGGATGTACCCAATCCCACTGTAGGAGCTGCCGAAGGCTGCGATCTTTTGATGTTGGCGGCAGAAAAGATCGCAGGCTTCGCCAGCTCCTACGCCGACCGAGTGCACCTGCAATGTCCTGGGTGTCCGCAATCCCCTGTAGGAGCTGCCGAAGGCTGCGATCTTTTGATTTTGATAGGTGTCACCACCCCCAAAACTGCAACCACCAACCATACCCCACCAACCCATTAGCCAATAACAGGCACCCACTGCCCGCCATCCGCGGGGTCAACGAAACTCCCTCACGCCCCAGCACCTTCCACCCCAACACCAAACTCCACGCCATCGCCGCCATCAACAACGATGCTCTTGCCGGTTGTACCCACTCCAGCAGCAAGCCCTCATAGCGCAGCAACTTCACGGTAGTCGCCGACAGCCCGAGAAACAGTCCGGCGCCGCCAAGGGGTGTGAGGGTCAGGGCCAGGGGTGAGTAGAGCGCCGGAGTTCCCGCCAGTCGCGCCGTCAGACGCAACAGAATCAGCAAGGCCGTGCCCAGCAACACCGAGCTCAAGCCCAGGTAGGCGACGATGCTAAAGCCGTCGAGCCAGCTGAAGCTGTCGTTGAGTTGCGGGTAGTGGGTGAGCAGCCACCAGGGGGCGTTGTCCTGCAAGGGCCAGAGCAGGTCCTGTTCAACCAGCCATGAGGCCAGCTGTTGTTTGAGGGCGACGAACCAGGGGCTGATGGTCCACTGGAATCCGCCCATGGCCAGACCGATCACCCCGAACAGCAGCAGGCGTGCATCCCAGACTGACAGTGTGCTGGCGCTAGACTGCAGGATTTCCTGGTTGCTGGAGCGGGCGATCAACTGCACCGCGCTGCGTTGTCCACTGCAGCGTCCGCAGGCATGGCAATCGCTGGCGCCTTGCATACGTCGGATATCGAGCAAGGGTGCGCAGTTGGGTGGCGGCAGTCTTGGCGCGGGGTTTTCCAGCCAGCGCTGTTCGTCCACCTGAAAATGCACCGGAGCCAGTCGGGCGAGCAGGGCGAAGACTCCGCTGACCGGGCACAGGTAACGGCACCAGACCCGTTTGCCGCGGGCGAACAGCAGGCCGACGATGACCGCTGCGACCGTAGAGCCGCCCAGTATCAGCAGGGCGGCCTGGGCGTAGTCATAGACGCTGATCAACTGGCCGTAGAGGGTGGTCAGGCAGAACGCCAGGGTTGGCCAACCGCCCCAGCGCAGCCAGCGCGGTACGCCAAGACCTTTGCCGTAGCGGCTGGCCCATTCGCTCAGCGAGCCTTCCGGGCACAGCACGCCGCACCAGAGGCGGCCGAACAGCACCATCGACAGCAGCACAAACGGCCACCAGATGCCCCAGAACAGAAACTGCGCGAGCAGGGTCAGGTTGTCGAGGATCCGCGCCTGGCTGTCTGGCAGTGGCAGCAGCGCCGGTAGCAACAGCAGCAGTCCGTAGAACAGCACCACCAGCCATTGCACAGCACGAATCAACGGCGCATGGCGGCGCATCCCGTCGCCCAGGCGCTGCAGCCAGAGATTGCGCCGACTCAGCTCGGGCATGGGGCTTTTTCCAGCGGGCGCTTGCGCAACCAGCCAGCAACGATCAGCCAGTAACCGATCAGCACCATCAGGGTCGCGCAACTGGGGCTCGCTCGATAACCGGCAAAGCCGGCGAGGAAACTACCCAGGCCGTGGCTGTCGCTGAGCAACGCGTTGCTGTCCCAAAGCGCTTCGCCAAACACGCCATAGATTATCTCCGGCACCTCCAGGGCCAGCAGTTGCCCGCCGATGCGCTCGATGCCGCTGACCAGTAGGGCCGCGCCGAGCATCAGCAGCAGGGCTTCGCTGAGGGCAAAAAACCTGGGCCATGAAATGAACCGGCGGCTGCTCTGCAGCAGGACGACGGTCAATCCCGCCAGCACCAGTCCCGCCAACCCGCCAAAGGCGAACAAGCCGAGCTGCGGGCCGCGCAACTGAGCCCCGGCGCCATAGAGAAAGACCACGGTTTCGCTGCCTTCACGACTGACCGCAAGCATCGCCAGCAGCAACAGCCCGAGGCCGCCTTGCCTGGCCAGATGGCCGTCGGCGTGGCGGCGCAGATCCTGCTTGAGGGTCCGTGCGTGGTGATGCATCCAGCCGACCATTTGCACGATCAGCAGGCTGGCAACCAGCGCCAGAGCGGCCTGGAACCATTCGCTGGTCGATCCGCTCATGGCCTCGCCGGCAAACAGAATCAGCACCGCCAGCAACCCAGACAACATCAACCCCAGCACCACGCCGGCCCACAGGTATCTGAGCAGCCGATTGCCATGGCTTTGCTGGCTGACCCAGGCCTGGAGAATGCCGATCACCAGCAGCGCCTCGACGCTTTCGCGCCAGACGATGAACATTGATTGATTCATGGAAAGCGCCTTGATGGAAAACTCCGTGGACGGCCCGGTTATTTGGCGAGGATGCCGCCTTCGGGCAATTGCAGATTGAACTCGTCGAAGAACGGATAGTGACCAGGTCGCAAGGGGTGAATGACCACGAAGGTGGTCACCCCCGGCGACAGGACTTTTTCCACCCGCAATGGCGTGCTCTCGAACTCTGCCGGCCCCTGGCCGATGTTTTTCAGGACGATCTTGAAACGTTGCCCGGCCGGCACCTCCAGCAATGCCGGGGTGAAGTGCCCGTCGCGCATGGTCAGCTCATAAGTCGGCAATTGGGCATGGGCGGCCAATGGCGTGATCGTCCAGGCCAGCAACAGCCAGGCCCGGCCAAACCTTGATCGTCCGCGATGCCGGGGCAGCGTAGGGTTCATTCAATAGCCGCCTTTCTTGCCGATCCCGGCGTAGATGAACTCGTAGTGCAGCTCACAACGCTCGAACCATGGCGCCACGCCGGTTTCCTTGTCGGTGTGGCGACCCAGGGAACCGTGACCGCCGGGTGGCAGGACGCTGAAGGTCAGTTGGTATTTGCCCGGGCCAAGCAACTTCACATTATCGCCGTAGTGCGGACCGTCATTGGCCACCATGGCATGGAAGTCGCCCTTGAGTTCGGTGGCGCTGCCCTGTTTCTTCAGGTTGAAAGAGACATTCAGGTAGGGCACGAAACTGCCTTCCTGAAAGCCCTGTCGATTGTCCGCGGTGGCGCGAATGTCGGCTTCCAGATGCACGTCGGATTCCGCCGTGGCGCGCATCATGCCGGCAGGCGCCATCTCGATCGGCTGCAGATACACCGCCGCGACTTCCAGCCCCGGACACAATTGCGGCTCGCCAATCGGGTACTCCTTGGCCTGGGCCAGGGGAGCCAGCAACAGTACGGCGAGCGACAGCGAAAAGGTGGTACGCATGAGGTCTTCCTGGGCACTGACGAGTAGGAGTCCGAGTCTAGGAAGGTTTCTTGCGAATAATAATGATTATTGTCAATTTTTGCGCAGATCGACGATGTCACAGCAGCAAAAATCTCTGGTTTAAGCCGAAGCAATCAGGCCGAGCCCGGACTATCGAATATCCCGACCGCTGCCGTCAGGGTTTTACCCGCCACGCTGTAGGGAACCCGCGGAACCCCCGACAGACGACTCTCCAGCACCTGGCTCAAGGATTCCCCCGGGTTCAGATCGGCATCGCCGAAATCCGCACCCAGCAGGTGGGGATGAATGACCACTTCCAGCAGACCGTCAACCGGCGGCGCGGCATTGCGCAGATCGGCCGGGGTGCAGACGTGGTCGGCGGTTGCGCCGGCGAGGCTGCGCAGGCGCCGGTTGAGCAAGGTCTTGAACAGGCGCTTGCCGGTGCCGATATTTTGCCCAAGGTTATGCGCCAGACGCAGCGCCACACACTGCCTGGCGGCGAAGCGCGCGACTATTTCGCCGATGGGCCAGATAGTGTGTACGTGCTGGTGCGAATCCAGGTGACTGGGCTGCACACCGAACTCCAGGCAGCGTTGCCATTGTGCTTCCAGCTCCTCCAGCACCGCTTGCCGGGCCTGGCGGCCAAGCCACAGGCTGTGGCGCGACAGGTCCAGATCGAATTCGCCGCTGGGGCTACAGAACGCCGGTTGTTCGAGAATCGCTTCGCTCAGCGGACGCCCGTAAGTGAGGTTGAAGTGCAGGCCGATCCGCCCCTGCAGCAGGGGATGGTGGGCCATGGCGCAGGCGGCGGGAAACGCCGGCATGTTCGCCATCGCGGTTGCGGAGCTGATCAAACCGGTCTGGAATGCCCGCAGGATCACCGCGTTCTCCTTCTCGCTGAGGCCGAAGTCGTCAGCGTTGACTATGACGTGCTGAGGCATGGTGATCCTCCAGTGGGGTTGGACGGGTAACGACAGGTTTGGCGCGCGTGTCCATGCTCGGCACAAGGTGATGCAGATCGTTATTGCGGTTCATGGGGATCGCCCTGGCTGATGCGCCAGGCCAGCAGCGAAGGGCGGCTGGCATTACGCTGGCTGACGCCGATGCGTGGCAGCGCCAGTGGGTCGCCATTGCCGCGATAGATCCCGGCGCTGGAGCCCAGGGCAAAGGCGTAGCGGTGCGCGGCCAGGCGTTGGCGGACTCGATGATCATGATCGCCATTGGGGTAGCAATAGACCGGCAACGGTTGTTGGCAGCCTCGCCGCAAGGCGTCGTGGCTGCGGCTCAGTTCCTGGTCCAGGCGCGTGTCGTCGAGTCCGGTAAGGATCGAGTGGCTGGCACCATGGGGACCGAAGCTGATCAGTCCGGAGCGTTCCAGGATGCGCACTTGCTGCCAGTCCAGTGCCTGGGGCAACGACTCGATCGGGCAAGCGTCGGTGAGGCGGTTGAGGTCCTGGGGTGCCAGGCTTTTCAGACTTTGCAAATAGTTGGCCAAGGCCAGGCTGCGTTGCCATTGGTTGCCATCGTCGAGGAACGCCGCGGGCAATGGCCGGCCGATGCGTTGCAGGTGTTTGAGCAGGCGTTGACGCGAGTCGCTGCCATAGCTGCCCCAGAGTGTTTCACCCAGGCTTTCCCACCAGAAGCGCTGGCGGCTGCCAATGAAGTCGGTGGACAGGAAAATACTCGCCGGCACCCGATGCTCCAGCAGCAGCGGAAAGGCGTTCAGTGCATTGTCACGCCAGCCATCGTCGAAGGTCAGGGCGACTTTCGGCCGCGCCGAAGCGTTCCCCTGGGCGTCGGCGTGCAGCAAGTCCATCAGCGTCACGCAGTCGAAATGGTACTTGAGCCATCGCAGGAGTTGCTCGAAGGCGCGCGGGCCGACGCACAACTCATTGCGATGGGGCAACTCGGCGCTGCGGTCGTCGACGAGCACCCGGTGCAACATCAGGATCACTCCGGCGCCTCGCAGCTGGCGGCGTCCCAGCGACGAGTTGAGGTACAGCCAGCCACTGGTGCGCTTGAACATTTGCTTGATCGACATGGGACGGCACTCTCATCGATTCTGCTCAGGACTCCATTCGCGATAAACGCTGGCCACGCAGGAACTGCAAACCGACGCTCATCCCGGCAAGGGTCACCAGTAGCAAGGTGGCGAGGCGAAAAGGTTTGGGCAAACGGTGCTGCCGAATAGTCCTGGGCCGGCAAAGGTCCACAGTTATCCTCGACATGCCGGGCTTCGTTGGGCGCGGCAATGACTGGAATTTGACTGATGAAGTGGGTATAGACCAGCCTGGAAAAAAACGTGTCAACGAAATGGCATGTTCTACGTGATTCGCAACTCGCCGGGTTTCAGGCGTTTTGTCATCAGGCGCTTTGTGTAGCGGGTTTGAACGAATATGTACCAAAAAATAGTCGGCCAGCTCAAGCGACGAACGGTTGTATAGCTTGATTGGCATGGCTCTCAACGACGGGGGTGTGTCAGATTTTGGTCACCTGTTTATTGACGCGCTTTGCGATGAAACAACAGGCTGCGCTTTGATGGTGGGATGCGAATGTCGCACTCAAGTTACTGACTGGCCTCCATTACGCTTGTTGAATGTTGCCGTTTGATTTAAAGAAATCTCCTACCCGCCCTCTCGAATTTCCCCGACTCCATTTCCCAACGATCCCCTGCAAAGTCTTGCGTCCTATACACCTGCGCGAGGGATTGCGGATGAACGAGCTGACTGCCTGCCATGAATACGCCGACGACCTGCCCCTGGTCAGTCGTCGGATCAATCCGGATGGCACGCAACTGCGCTACCGTTACGACGACTCACGCTTGCTGCTCAGCGAGATCGAAAATTCGTCCGGCGAACGTTATCAGCTCCAGTACGACGCCAACGGTCTGATCCGGCAAGCGTCTGGATCTGGCCGGCGCACAGCGTATGCCTACGACCGAAGGGGTCATCTGCTGGAGAAAACCGAGTTTGGCACCGACGGCAGTCAATTGCTCACGGGATATGAACGCGACACTCAAGGGCGGTTGCTGCTCAAGACCCTGGCCGACGGCAGCAAGATTCATTACCGTTACGACAGTCTCGGCCGATTGGTGAGTGTCGATGAGGGTCAGTGGCCGCTGGAATTCCAGTACGATCTGCAAGACCGGCTGATCACCGAACACCAGGGGCCTGCCACCTTGCGTTATCGCTACGACCCCTGCGGCCGGCTTGACCGCCTGCGCCTGCCGGACCACGGCATACTCGATTACCACCATGCCCCGGGCGGCGCGCTGGTTGCCATCGACCTCAATGGCGAACGGCTGACCAGCCACCAATTCAGTGCTGGTCGCGAGGAGCAACGCCAGCAAGGCCTGCTGCTCAGCCAGTACCACTACAACGAGCAGGGGCGTCTGCAAGTCCATGAAATCACCCGGCAGGCCCGACCGCTGTACCTGCGCCATTACGGTTATGCGGTCAATGGCAACCTGGCTTCCATCGCGGACAGTCGTCACGGCCAGCGCAGTTATTACTACGATGCGCTGAATCGTCTGACCCGCGTCCGCCATTCCCGCGGCGAACGCCCGGAACACTTCGCCCACGACCCCGCCGGCAACCTGCAGATGCACGGCCCGACCACGATCCAGGACAACCGTCTGGTGATGCAAGGCGACCACCATTACGACTACGATGCTTACGGCAATCTGATCCGCGAATGGCGCGGCACCGCCGGGACACGGGTCACCGAATACCGCTACGACTGCCGGCATCGACTGATTGGCGTGAGCCTGCCGGACGGCCGTTGCGTGAGCTACCGCTACGACGCGTTCGGCCGCCGTATCGGCAAAACCGTCGATGGCCACAGCACCGAATTTCTCTGGCAAGGCCAGCAACTCATTGCCGAACGCGGCAGGCATCACTACCGCCGCTACCTCTACGAACCCGGCAGCTTGCGGCCATTGGCCCTGCTCGATGGAGAGGGTCCGTTAAAGGCCTGCCTGTTTTACTACCACCTCGACCACCTCGGTACACCGCTGGAACTCACCAACTACAACGGCGAGATCGTCTGGTCGGCGAAATACCAGGCTTACGGCCAACTCGCCAGCCTGGGCAGCGAACCACAGGTCGACAATCCACTGCGCTTCCAGGGCCAGTACTTCGATGCGGAAACCGGTCTGCACTACAACCGCCATCGCTACTACGATCCGCACATCGGCCGCTACCTGACGCCGGACGGGTTGAACGGCTACCTGTACACCCCGAACCCGACGGGCTGGGTGAATCCGTCCGGGGTTGACGCATTTGCACCGGATGCCCCTTGCAGGAGCGAGCTTGCTCGCGATGGACGTTAACGATAACGAGTGTTTTCTGATTAAGCGCGCAGCTCTTGAGTCCATCGCGAGCAAGCTCGCTCCTACCTGGCATTACGGAGTGCCGAAGTAAATTCTGACCAATGCAAGGTCTTGTGAGCGCCACTGACGCCTCGCTCAGCCACACCCGCTATCCTTGGCTTCAGCTTCGGTCAATCGAGTGTGCCCCATGCTTCAGGTGCAAGGCGTGTTCAAGAGCTATGCGACCCCGCAAGGCCCGCTGGCGGTGCTGCAAGGGGTTGACTTGCAGTTGCAACAGGGCAGCAGCCTGGCACTGATGGGCGAATCGGGCAGTGGCAAGAGCACCTTGCTGCACCTGATCGCCGGGCTGGACCAGGTGGATAGCGGCAGCATCCGCATTGGCGGGCACTCGCTGGAGCGGATGAACGAGGCGCAACTGGCCAACTGGCGGCGTACCGAAGTGGGCCTGGTGTTCCAGCAATTCAACCTGATCAGCAGCCTGCGGGTCGAGGACAACCTGGCCTTTCAGGCACGCCTGGCCGGGCGCCTCGAGCCGCTCTGGCAGGCGCAACTGGTTGAGCGGCTGGGGCTCGGCGACTTGCTCAGGCGCTATCCCGAACAGCTCTCTGGCGGCCAGCAACAACGGGTGGCGCTGGGGCGTGCGTTGGCGTCGCGTCCGGGCCTGCTGCTGGCCGATGAACCTACCGGCAGTCTCGATGAAAGCACCAGCGATCAAGTGCTGCAGTTGCTCCTGGAGCTGCTCGTCGACAGCCCCACCAGCCTGCTGATGGTCACCCACAGTCCGCGGGTCGCGGCTCGCCTGGCGCAAAGAGTGGTGTTGCATAACGGGCGTCTGCTCGGCGCGGGCGGGGGCTGAGGTGCGGGTTTTCCAGGGCGCGCTGCGGGCCTTGCTGAGTCATTGGCGGCAGCATCCGGTGCAGTTTTTCAGTGTGCTGACCGGGCTCTGGCTGGCCACCAGTCTGTTGACCGGGGTACAAGCGTTGAACAGTCAGGCCCGAGAAAGCTACGCCCGGGCCAGCCAGTTGATTGGCGGCGAACCCCAGGCCAGTCTCGCTGCACCGAATGGCGCGACCTTCGCGCAAACCTTGTTCATCAGCCTGCGGCGAGCCGGTTGGCCGGTGTCGCCGCTGTTGCAAGCGCGGCTGTCGCTCAAGGGGCGGGAAGATCAACGTCTGCAATTGATCGGCATCGAACCACTGTCGCTACCCACCGGGTCGGCGGTGGCCGGGCAGACGCTGGAGCTGGCGCGGATGGTCGACTTCATCAGCCCGCCCGGCAGCACCTGGATCGCTGCGCAAACCTTGCAGGCCCTGGGTTTTCGCGAGGGCGACCAACCTTTTACGGTAGATGGCCAACGCCTGCCGCCGCTGCATAGCCAGGTCGACATGGCGCCAGGGGTGCTGCTGGTGGATATCGGCTTTGCGCAACAGCTGCTGGGGATGCCACAACAGCTCTCGCGGCTGTTGCTGCCCAAGGAATTCGCGGCGACTCGGCCGCGGTTGCCTGAAGCGTTTGCCGGGCAGTTAGTGCTCAAGCGCAGCGGTGAAGAAAACAACCTGTCGCGCCTGACCGAAAGCTTTCACCTGAACCTCGATGCCTTGGGTTTTCTGTCGTTCGTGGTCGGTCTGTTTATCGTCCATGCCGCCATCGGCCTGGCCCTGGAACAGCGCCGTGGCCTGCTGAGAACCCTGCGGGCCTGCGGGGTCAGTGCGCGCATGTTGATTTTCAGCCTGAGCGTTGAACTCGGTGGCCTGGCCTTGCTGGGCGGGATTGCCGGGGTGGTCAGTGGGTATTTGCTTGCTGGTGTGTTGTTGCCGGACGTCGCCGCCAGCCTGCGCGGGCTGTACGGGGCCGAGGTGGCGGGGCAGTTGAGCCTCGGCCCGCTCTGGTGGCTCAGTGGGGTGGGCTTGAGTCTGCTGGGGGCATTGCTGGCCGGTGCCAACAGTTTATTGCGTGCGGCGCGCCTGCCGTTGCTCGCGCTGGCCAACCCGCAAGCCTGGCATCAGACCCATGCCCGCTGGTTGCGACGCCAGGGTTGGGTGGCGGCGATTGCCGCTGCGGTGGGGCTTCTGGCCTGGTGGCTTGGCGACAGTCTGACTGCCGGTTTTGTGTTGATGGCCGGTCTGTTGCTGGCGGCGGCGCTGAGCTTGCCAGTGCTGCTCGATGGGCTGCTGAGCCTGGTGCGCGGGCGCAGTCGCTCGGTGTTGGCGCAGTGGTTTATTGCCGATTGCCGGCAGCAATTGCCGGCCCTGAGTCTGGCATTGATGGCGCTGTTGCTGGCGCTGGCTGCCAACATCGGTGCCGGCAGCATGACTGCCGGCTTTCGCCAGACCTTCGGCGACTGGCTCGAACAACGCCTGACTGCCGAGCTGTATATCAATCCAGTCAGTCCCACTCAGTCTCGGCAGCTTCAAACCTGGTTAAGCCAGCAACCGCTGGTCTCTGCGGTATTGCCCAGCTGGCAGGTGTCGATCCAGCTGCAAGGCTGGCCCGTGGAGCTGTACGGCGTCATCGATCACCCGAGCTATCGCCAGCACTGGCCGCTGCTGCAAGCGCTGGGAGACGATCCCTGGGATCGACTGGTCGACGACGACACGCTGATGCTCAGTGAACAACTGGCCCGTCGCCTGAAGGTGCAATTGGGTGATCGGCTGGTGATTCCAACGCCGCAAGGTCAGTGGTCGCCGCGCATCGTCGGGATCTATGCCGACTATGGCAATCCGAAAGGGCATTTACTGGTCAATGTCGGGCACCTGCAACGTTACTGGTCGCAACTGGCGCCGAGTCGTTTCAACCTGCGCATCGACCCCGCGTCCGTAACGCCGCTGGTGCAAGCCCTGCAAGCACGCTTTGCCCTGGCCGACAACCGCATCGTCGATCAGGCGCAGCTCAAGGGCTGGTCCATTCAAGTGTTCGAACGCACCTTTACCGCCACCGCTGCGCTCAACAGCCTGACCCTGGGGGTGGCCGGGGTCGCGCTGTTCATCAGCCTGCTGACCCAGAGCCAGAGTCGCCTCGGTCAACTGGCGCCGTTATGGGCATTGGGTGTAACCCGGCGGCAACTGATGCTGCTCAATCTGGGTCAGACCTGGTTGTTGGCGGTGCTGACCTTGCTGCTGGCGTTGCCGCTGGGAATCCTGCTGGCGTGGTGCCTGAACTCGGTGATCAATGTCCAGGCCTTTGGCTGGCGCCTGCCACTGCGGATCTTCCCGCTGCAACTGCTGCAATTGACCACCCTGGCGTTGTTGGCGACCTTGCTGGCGTCGGCCTGGCCATTGTTCAAACTCTACCGCAGCCAGCCGGCCGATCTGCTCAGGACCTTTGCCCATGAAGATTAAGCGGCTGTGGTTTGGCATGCTGCTGGTGCTGCTGTGGCAACTGAGTGGTTGCGATGACACGCCGAAACAACCCGAAAGTTTTGCCGGACTGGGCAGCGAGGCCGCTGAGTTCACCCCGGTGGTTCCCGGCAAAACCTTCAGCTTTCCCGCCGACCACGGGCCCCACGACGGCTTTCGCATCGAGTGGTGGTACCTCACCGCCAACCTCAAGGACGCTCAGGGCCGCAGTTTTGGTGTGCAATGGACCCTGTTTCGCAACGCACTGAAAGCCGGGCCCGAGCAACCTGGCTGGGGCAGCCAGACAGTCTGGCTCGGCCATGCCGCAGTAACCTCGGCCAGCCAGCATCTTGCCGCTGAACGTTACGCCCGCGGCGGGGTAGGGCAGGCCGGAGTCACTGGCGCTCCGTTCAACGCCTGGATCGATGACTGGAGTTTGCGCAGCCAGTCCGGCTCGGCAAACCCCTTGGCCGATATGCAACTGCACGCCAGCGGACACGGTTTCAGCTATCAACTGCACCTGACCTCGAGCAAATCCCCGGTGCTGCAAGGCGAGCAGGGTTACAGCCGGAAATCCGAGCACGGCCAGGCGTCGTACTACTACAGCCAGCCGTTTTTCCAGGCACAGGGCAGCCTTGAGATTGATGGCCAGACCTGGCAGGTCAGCGGCCCCGCCTGGCTCGATCGCGAGTGGAGCAGCCAGCCGTTGACCGCCGAGCAAACCGGCTGGGACTGGTTTTCCCTGCACCTGGATAACGCTGAGCAGTTGATGCTGTTTCGGGTGCGGGAAAAGGATGGCAGTGCCTACCTGACCGGAACCTGGATTACTGCCGATGGCCGCACCGAGATTCTGACCAGGGACGCCATCAACCTCGCCCCGCTGGACTTCACTGCGGTGGCGGGGCGCGAGATGCCGACTCGCTGGTCGATCAAGATCCCCGGCAAAGGCCTGGACATCACCGTGCAGGCACTCAATCCCCAAGCCTGGATGGCGCTGCGGATTGCTTATTGGGAAGGCCCGGTGCAGTTGAGTGGCAGTCATGCCGGCAGCGGGTATCTGGAAATGACCGGGTATTGAATCGATGCGAGCTGCTCTGAATGTTCACCCTGGTGAGTTCAGACTGGAAATATTGTGTCCAGATTTATTCAGATTTTCTACGCGGACTTATTGTGTACGTTCAATTAAAATAACTCTGTTCGCCCAGTGTATTGGCTCTTTACCGGTGCATGGATTGCCAGGCCAGCGCGCTGGGCGAACTCTCCTCACACCAGCGGCGGCAGATCGAGTGCCGCGCAGCATTCCAGGATCGAGCGCCGTTGAGTCTCGGCATACAGCGCCAGTTCATTGAGGGTCGAACGACCCAGAGCCTTTTCGAATTCCTGCTGGTTCGATCGGCCGGCGTAGTGATTTTGCCCATCGTCACCCAGGTTGGACTGGAAGATGCCTGCCGCACTGACCGGTAAAAAATCCTCGTAGACCAGTGGTTCGAAACGAATGTAGTTGCGGCTGAGCAATCCCTCCAGGGTCTCTGAAGCCGACAGGGCGCCACTCGCGGCCAGCCCCTGTTCGGTAACAAAGTAGCGGAAGTAGGCCAGCCCTTGTTCGCGCATGCCGGCCCAGGAATCCGGAAACTCGGCGAAGTGCGCTTGCAGCAGTGCGTTGTAGCGCTGGGCATTTTTTTCGTTGGGGAAATCCTTCAGTTCATCGCGAGCGGCATTCAGCAAGCGGTCGTACAGCGTCCGACCCGCCGGAGTGAGGGCTGCGCCACGTTGTTCGATTTCGCCGAAGCGGGCACTGTGGCTGTCGCAGCTCTGAGCCTGGTCGATGAAGGCGATGGGTTCTTCAAGGGCCTTGAAGCTGGTCTGGCGCAGCAGGATCGGGCACTCACGCCGCGGCGGGCCTTCGATCACGGCCTTGGGGGTAATGCCATGCTCGGGCATTTGCGCCTGGACCTTGTCGATGTCGAGGGTGCGCGGGGTCAGGTGATTGATGTGCGGGCCTTTGAAGGCCACCACATCGGCGACCAGCCGGTGCTGCGCGCTCAACTGCCGATACTGCTTGGCGGTGACGGTTGCGCTGTGGTGCCAGCGAAAGGTTTCCAGCGCCTGCTCGACGAATGCCTCGGCGTCTTGTTCGTCAAGCCCGCCCTGGTTTTCGGATTTGTCGATCAGGGCCAGCGCGCCCGGGGTGAAGATCGAGCGTCTGGCCAGGACCGACCGGGCGAACTCGCGCAGCTCGGGGTTTTCGATCAGTTCCAGGCGCAGCAACGAGGTGAACACCCGGAACGGACTGATCTGCAGCGAGGCTTCATGCACCGCGCGGAACGCGGTGGAGTGGACCGGTACTCCGGCGGGTGTCAGGTCGTAGTAGCCCACCGGCTGCATGCCCATCACCGCAAACAAGCGGCTGATGGTCGCCAGTTCCCCGGCGGTGCCGACGCGGATCGCGCCATGGCGCTCAAGGTCCAGGCGTTCGATTTCCCCGGTGTTGCGCAGCTGTTGCGCAACGCGGTGGTCGCTGCGCAGCACCTGGGCGTTGGTCTGCGCCACCAGCTCCATTAGCGCGCCATACAGAGGCACCTCTTCGCGATACATGGCCGACATCGCCCGCGAAAAACCTTGGCGGATCAGGTCAGGGCTGACAAAGCTCTGGATGCTCATAGACAGAATTCCTGGCGCAATGAAAATCGTGGGTTCAAAGGGTTTTTCGTTGGCCGATTCTGTCCGGGGCAAGGGACGCTGACAAACGAAGTTTCTTCCGAACTTCATTCTGCAAAAGACTGCTCTCCTGGTATGTGGAGAACCCTGAAGCTTTCCTCGAAACATGATACAAATCCAGCGATTGCCATAATCTGAGTGTTTTACCGTGCAAGCCACCCGTTTGACCCTGATCTGCCATGCTCGCACCGATGCCCGGAAGCTGGCGCGTTTTGCCCTAGACGAGTCGCTCGAAATGGATTGGCAAGTGGCGCGGGGCTCTCGGGCCGGCGACTTCAAACGACCACCGCAATTGCTCAGTGCGCCTGAGGCTCGGGCCCGGCAAACCGCCGAGCTGTTCGGCGCGCAGATGCAGATCGTCCCCGCGCTGGCGGATTGCGCCATGGGCCGTTGGCAGGGCGTGCCCATCGATGACCTGCAAAAACATGAACCCGAGGCACTTCAAGCCTGGTTGACCGACAGCCGTTGCGCGCCCCACGGCGGCGAGTCGATCGAACAACTTTGCGCGCGAGTGGCGGATTGGCTGGAGACGTTGCGCAGTACCCCCGGACACTTCCTTGCGATTACTCACCCGTTCGTTATCCGGGCAGCGATCATGCACGTCATGCAGTGCCCGCCTGCGGCCTTCAATGTGATCGATGTCGAGCCGTTGTCGGCCACCGAATTGCGCTTCAACGGACGCTGGCGCCTGCGGTTGCAGGAACACCGCTCAGCCACGGAGACCATGACCCCATGAAGAAAATCCTGATCATCGGCATCGGTGCCGGTAACCCTGAATACATCACGATGCAGGCGGTCAACGCGCTGAATCGGGTCGACGTGTTTTTTATCATGGATAAAGGCCGCAGCAAGGACAAGCTCACCGACCTGCGGCATGACATCTGCGAGCGCTATATCACCGGGCGCGACTACCGTTTTGTCGAGGCCCACAGCCCCGAGCGAGTGCGTGGCGAAGTGGACTACACCGCGAGCGTGCATGATCTGAACCGCGACAAGCAGCAGACCTTCGAACGGCTGATCAACGACGAAATGGCCGACGACGAATGTGCGGCGTTTCTGGTGTGGGGCGACCCGGCGTTGTACGACAGCACCATCCGCATTCTCCAGACGATCCTGGCTGGTGGCCGCTGCACCTTCGACTTCGAGGTCATCCCTGGCATCACCAGTGTCCAGGCGCTGGCGGCACAACATAAAGTGCCATTGAACAGCATCGGTCGCTCGGTGGAAATCACCACCGGGCGCAGGCTCGCGGCCGGGCTGGTCAGCGACGCCGACAGCCTGGTGGTGATGCTCGATGCCGAGGATTCCTATCAGCGGGTGGCCGACCAGGATCTGGATATCTACTGGGGGGCTTACCTGGGCACACCGGATGAAATCCTGATCGCCGGCAAGCTCAAGGATGTGGCCGACGAGATCGAGCGGGTGCGCAAAGCGGCACGGCTGGCCAATGGCTGGATCATGGATACCTATTTGTTGCGAAAGCCTGGGGATTGAGCATCGAGCAGGAAGCCACGTTGTCTGTCCTGGCCTCATCGCGAGCAAGCTCGCTCCCACAAGGGATTTGCGCAGTACCTGTGGGAGCGAGCTTGCTCGCGATGGGCCCTCAAACACTCCCCATTACCCAACCTTGACCCCACCCCCAAACCGCTCCCGATACACCGACGGCGGCAAACCGAATACCGTCGGGTAGTCGAACGGCCGGTGAGTGCAGTTATCGGTTGTGAATGTTGATAGTCGAAAAAGCGATTTTAAAGACCGTCGAAGATCAAGATCAAAAGATCGCAGCCTGCGGCAGCTCCTACAGGGGATTGGCGTACACCGCAGTTACGGATGGACACGGTCGGCGTAGGAGCTGCCGCAGGCAGCGATCTTTTCGGCCGCGCCGCATAGCCGCTGATTAACCGGCAACCCTCTGCACCGCCCACCACTCATCCAGCGTCCCTTGCAGCCAGTCAAAGACTTGCCCATGGGCGACGCTGTCATCCTGATCCCGGGGCAGGGGGGACTCCTCGGCAAAGTGCGCATTGAGTTGCGCCACCGACTCAGCGTTCCACTCCGGATGAAACTGCAGACCGACTCGCGTCGGGCCGACCGAGTACATCTGCTGCTCGCAGCGGGCACTGCTGGCCAATAACCGCGCATCCGGCGGCAGCTCGATCGCATCCTCGTGCCATTCCAGCACCTTCAATAAACGGCCATCGGCAAAGCTCACCTCGGTCCAGCCGGTCTCGGTCTCGGCCATACGCCGCACATCCCCGCCCAGAGCCCGCGCCAGCAATTGCGCACCCAGGCAGATCGCAAATACCGGCGCGTCCTGAGCCAGGCAAGCTGCCAACCAGCGACGTTCCTCCCCCAGCCAATCCGGCCCGGCGTTGGCTTCGTACGGCCCGCCCAGAATGATCACCGGCGCGCCGCCGACAGCTGGCAGTTCGCCAAGGTCGGCGCGAAAGACCTTCAGGGTTACCCCCCGGGCCTTGGCCCAGTGGCCGATGGCGCCCGGTCCTTCGGCAGGATGGTGCTGGATCAGGCTCAGCGAAGTCGGATTGTTCGACACTGCGATTCCTCTGTTTCAGTCTGTGACATGATCGTGATTTCTTTATAACTAAATGTCGCATCGACACAATTGGCTGCTGTTGCGTCTCTCTAGACTGCCGGTCACTTCGATTTCTGCCAATCGAATTATCTGCCAAACAAGAATCTCCGCCTCCAGGAGCTACAGATGAAGAAATCAGCAATGTTCGGTGCCCTGGCACTGTCCGTATTGTCCCTGTCCGCCGTGGCCGAGGATGCCAAACCGATCCGCATCGGTATTGAAGCCGGTTACCCGCCATTCTCGATGAAAACCCCCGACGGCAAACTCACCGGCTTCGACGTGGACATCGGCGACGCGCTGTGTGAGCAGATGAAAGCCAAGTGCACCTGGGTCGAGCAGGAGTTCGATGGCCTGATCCCGGCGCTCAAGGTCAAGAAAATCGACGCGATCCTGTCGTCCATGACCATCACCGACGACCGCAAGAAGAACGTCGATTTCACCATCAAGTACTATCACACTCCGGCGCGCTTCGTGATGAAGGCCGGCACCGATATCAAGGACCCGTTGACCGAACTCAAGGGCAAGAAAGTCGGCGTGCTGCGGGCCAGTACCCACGACCGCTTTGCCACTGAAGTGCTGCAGCCGGCCGGTGTCATCCTGGTGCGCTATGGCTCTCAGCAGGAAGCCAACCTGGACATGGTCTCCGGTCGTCTCGATGCGCTGCTGGCCGACGCGGTCAACCTCGATGACGGGTTCCTGAAAACCGACGCTGGTAAAGGCTTCGCTTTCGTTGGCCCGGAATCCAACGATCCGAAGTACTTCGGTGGCGGCGCCGGCATCGCCGTGCGCAAAGGCGATAAGGAGCTGGCGGAGAAATTCAACACCGCCATCACCGAAATCCGCGCCAACGGCAAGTACAAGCAAGTGCAAGACAAGTACTTCAAGTTCGACGTGTACGGCGAGTAATCGCGGGCAAGCCCCAATGCCGGTCACGCGGTCCGTAGCAGCTGCCGAAGGCTGCGTTCGGCCGCGAAGCGGTCGTAAAATCAGGCACTGCGGTATTCCAGACAATCCGTGCAAGCAGGATTTGCGACTGCTGCGGTCGAGCGCGACCCCGGCCTGAACGCAGCCTTCGGCAGCTGCTACGGGGTTCAAGCCCGCTCCCACAGTGTCCAGTTGAAGAACCTTCGTGATCCCGCCTCACAGTGCTAGGCTCTGGCGCGAACCCGCTGTGCAGTAAAGGAAGGACTATGTTGAAGTTTTTGGCCATGGCGCTGCTGTTGGTATCCACCGCCGCACACCCGCAAACCGCGCTGCAAACCGATCTGCCACTGCAGTATCTGGAGCAGGCCGACCCTGACTCACGCAACCAGCCGCTGGTGATTGTGCTGCATGGTTATGGCAGCAATGAGGAGGATCTGTTCGGCATCAAGGATGAGCTGCCAGCCGGGTACACGGTGGTTTCCGTACGCGCGCCGCAGGCACTGGATGCCGACAGTTATCAGTGGTTTCACAAGAAAGGCGAGGGGGCATACGACGGCGAGACCGATGACCTGAGCAGCAGTGCCAGGCTGCTCGTCGACTTCATCGCCCAGGCCACCGCGAAATATCACACCCAAAGCGACAAGGTTTTTCTGCTGGGTTTCAGCCAGGGGGCAATGATGTCCTACGAGGTGGGCCTGCGCCATCCACAGCTGGTGCGCGGGATCGCGGCGTTGAGTGGCCGGGTTTTACCCGTGTTGCAGTCTCAGCTCAAACCCGACAAAAAACTCGAATCCCTGGCGATTTTTATCGGCCACGGCACGGCCGATCGGCTGCTTCCCTACAGCGATGGCAGCGATGCCGACAGCCTGCTGAAAAGCCTGTCCCTGAAGCCTGAGTTCCATGCCTATCCGGGAATGGGTCACAGCATCAATGCTACTGAGATGCAGGATCTGAACAGCTGGTTGCAGCGCATCAATCAGTAAATAAAAAGCGCTGTCAGCCACTGCGCGCCTGGTTATTTTCCGCCGGTAATCTGCCTGACCAGTGCCGCATGCCCAGTGGGATTATCGGCACGGGAGATGATCTGGATCACCAGGATGCGAATGCCTGAGCCGGCCAGTAACGTAGTGCCCAGGGTTTTGCCGCCGCCCATGGTCGCGGTGCTGTCGACCTGGCGCAGGCCAAGGCCTTTGATGGTCAGTTTGTTTTCGCCGGTTTTCTTGAAGTCGGGCAAGGTCGTGTCTTGTTTCTCCAGGAAACTTTCCACTGCGCTATCGAGGAACTGGCTGTCGTTGTCTTTGATTTGCACACCATCGGTGCGCAGGGTTTCGGCGACCATGACCACGGTCTTGCTGGTTGGGTTGGTGTACATGGTCCCCATCGCCCCGGCAGTGCCGCTGGCCGAGTCGCCAGGGGGCAACGGGTTGGCCTCGAAGCCCTCAGGCAGGTTGAAGGCGAATTTGCCGCCCAGGGCGAAGATTTCTTGTGCGGTCGAGGTATTTGCCGCTGGCTGGGTGGCCCCATGGGCGCTTATGGCGCCGAAGCTGGTAATCGCTGCGAAGAACAAGGCAGCGGCTTTTTTCCCAAACAATGACATTCAAACTCTCCAGGGGTGATCACGCGGGGGGCGCGATCATCCCATGGTCGTGGTGACTCACTCCAGCGCGATGTTCCGAACGGCGGTGCCTCTCCATTGGCGGTGGTCGCTGGCATCATTCCTCAAGGTCTCGGCTGTCGGCCAGTGGCTGTGGTGTAGGCGTTTTTCGAATGTCGGGCCACCCGGTGCTTGCTGCCAGCCAACACCAGCAATGAAACCGTGACTGCCAGCACAAAGGCCAGCAATCCCAACTTCGGCAATGCCAGCGCCAGCACCAGGCAAAACGCCGCGAACGAATACAAACCGGTAGCCGTGGCTCTGAGCAACGCGGCGGTAAACGCCGGGCCGCGGCTTTGATGGGAGAACACCGCCAGTACGCTGCCGAGCACCGGGAACACCGCGAGAAACCCGCTCCAGCGTTCGCCCACGGTGCTGGCCAGCGTGGTCACCGCCAGCGTCAGCAGCGCGCCGGCGAGCATGCGATAGAAAAGTTTGTCGGACTTGGGCGCAGGCGCTACCGCCAGCGGTTGCACGGCTGGAAACAAGTGTGGCGCGGCGAGCAGCGCGGTGGCCGCAAAGAGGATCGAGAACACGATGGAAGAGGGGACCCACGAGAGTACCGCGGCCGCCACGGCCCAGACCGCCACGGCGATCGACAATGCCCAGGGCCATGCCAGCTTTTGCGCGACCTGGGCGTAGACGATGCTGAACGCGATCATCGCAAACACCGCCAGGAGTGCCGCAACCGAGGCCTGGGCGGCGAACACTTGACCTTGTTCGATGGCGAGGAAAAACAGAATCGGCCCGACCACCACCGGGAACCCCGCCAGCCATCCGCCAACGCTGGGCCCCCAGCGTCTGCCGGCCAGGGAAACCAGCAATAAAAATCCAGGGACCACCAACAGTTTGAGAATCAGCACTGAACAATACCTGAGGTTGATAGGCCGCCAAGCTCAAGGTTGTAATGAGCTCGGCGATTTATGTGGGGGCGCTGCTCTCCTGGATACCGCTTCAGTCCCGATCATCCAGGAAACGTCCTTTATGATCCGGGCTGGGCAACTGGCAAACAGGGTAGCGTCCGAACAGCCGGTAACGATTCTGCGCGATACGGTCGTAGCACCAGTCTCTGATCGCTTTGGGAATGATGCTGATCACGCTCAGCAGAGGCCAGGGTTGGGGCAGATGCTTCATGACCCGCACAAACGCCTCGGAGCGCACATACAGTTGGTTGTTTTCAATGAAGGCCATGCTCTCGAAACGCTCGGTCGGCAAGCAGAACCAGGCCAGCAGGGCTTGTCCTTCGACCGATTGCATGGACGCCAGCTTGATCATCCTGTGGCGGTCATGCCGGATCAGGAATCGCGCCGAGCCGTTGCATAACTTGCAGACACCGTCGAACAATACGACACGGTCGCCCGGTTGCAGCCAGGGCGGGGTGCTGGTGGTCATCCGGTGCCTTGATGGGGATTGAGCGTCAGACTTCATGGCCAGTCTTGCATATCCAGGGTAGTGGCGTCGTCACAGCATACTCGGCTTAGGCACGGTATTTCACCCTTGGGCGTGGCTGTCTATATGTCCAGATGCGTTCGCCAGGAAATGTGTTGCCTGCGAGGGCCTCATCGCGAGCCTGCTCGCGATGAACGATGACGCGGTAAACCCGAGATTTTCGGTGCATGTCAGATCGGCAAAAGATCGCAGCCTGCGGCAGCTCCTACAGGGATTGCGTACACCCCCAACCTCGCGGGTGTACTCGGTCGGCGTAGGAGCTGCCGCAGGCTGCGATCTTTTAGCGGTGCTTGATGCTCTCAACTGTCTCAGCGCCGAGCCCCCTTGAACGCCGCCCGGAACTTGTGCAGCATCGGCTCGGTGTAGCCATTGGGTTGTTCACAACCCTGGAACACCAGCGCGCAGGCCGCTTGAAAGGCCAGTGATCCGTCGAAGTCGGCGGCCATGGGGTGGTAAAGCGGATCCCCGGCATTCTGCTGATCGACCACCCGGGCCATGCGATGCAGGATCTCCAGGGTCTGTGTCTGGTCGATCACCCCATGCCGCAGCCAGTTGGCGATGTGCTGGCTGGAAATGCGCAGGGTCGCGCGGTCTTCCATCAGCCCGACATCATGAATGTCCGGCACCTTGGAGCAGCCGATACCTTGCTCGACCCAGCGCACCACATAGCCGAGCAGGCCCTGGGCGTTGTTCTCGACTTCCTCGCGAATCTCCTCGGCTGACCATTGGCTCGAAGTGGCCACCGGAACAGTGAGCAGGTCGTTGAGAATTTCCTCGCTGACGGCCGCCAGATCGATTTGTTCCAGGGCTTCTTGCACCGCGCGGACATCGACCTTGTGATAATGCAGGGCGTGCAGGGTGGCTGCCGTGGGCGACGGCACCCAGGCAATATTGGCTCCGGCCTTGGGGTGGGCGATTTTCTGTTCGAGCATGTCGGCCATCCGGTCGGGCATGGCCCACATGCCTTTGCCGATCTGCGCCCGGCCGCGCAGGCCGCAGTTCAAACCCACCAGCACATTGTTGCGTTCGTAGGCCTGGATCCAGGCGCTGTTCTTCATGTCGCCCTTGCGCAGCATGGCGCCGGCTTCCATGGCGCTATGCAGCTCGTCACCGGTACGGTCGAGGAAACCGGTATTGATAAAGGCCACCCGCGACGAGGCGGCGGCGATGCAGGCCTTGAGGTTGATGCTGGTGCGGCGCTCTTCGTCCATGATCCCCATCTTTAGGGTGTGCCGTGGCAGATTCAGCAGGTCCTCAATGCGACTGAACAGCTGCTCGGCAAACGTCACTTCGGCAGGGCCATGCATCTTCGGTTTGACGATATAGACGCTGCCACTGCGCGAGTTGCCGCGACGCTTGAGGTCATGCACGGCAATCAAGCTGGTGACCACGCCGTCGAGGATGCCCTCCGGAATCTCAAGGCCTTCGCTGTCAAGAATCGCCGGGCTGGTCATCAGATGGCCCACGTTACGAATGAACAGCAGCGAGCGCCCGTGCAGCGTCAGGGAGCTGCCATCGGCAGTGCTGTACTCTCGATCCGGATTGAGGCGGCGAGTGATGGTTTTGCCGTTCTTTTCCAGATCCTCCTTCAGGTCACCCTTCATCAGACCCAGCCAGTTGCGATACACCTGCACTTTGTCGTCGGCGTCGACCGCGGCGACCGAGTCTTCGCAATCGATGATGGTCGACAGCGCCGCCTCGATCAGCAGGTCTTTCACCCCGGCGTTGTCGGCACGGCCGATGGTGCTGGCCGGGTCGATCTGGATTTCCACGTGCAGGCCATGGTTCTTCAGCAGGATGGCAGTGGGTTGCGCTGCCTGGCCCTGATAGCCGACATATTTTTCAGGCTGCAGCAGAGTGGTTTGACTGGCGTCTTTGAGGATCACTTGCAGCTGGCCGGACTCAATCCGGTAGCTGCTCGCATCGGCATGGGAGCCAGTGGTCAAAGGCGCGATCTCATCGAGAAAAGCCCGCCCAAAGGCGATGACTTTCGTCCCGCGCACCGGGTTATAAGTCGCGCCTGGCGCTGCGCCGCCTTCATTGGACAGCACATCGGTGCCGTACAACGCGTCATACAGCGAACCCCAGCGGGCATTGGCCGCATTCAGCGCATAACGGGCGTTCACCGCCGGGACCACAAGCTGCGGCCCGGCCTGGCTGCTGATTTCGCTATCGACATTGGCCGTGCTGACCAGCACTTGAGCGGGTTGCGGCTGCAAGTAGCCGATGCTGTCGAGAAAACTGCGATAGGCCGGCATGTCGCTCACCGGTCCCGGATGAGCACGGTGCCAGGTGTCCAGTTCGCTCTGCAGCCGATCGCGCTCGGCGAGCAAGGCGCGGTTTTGCGGAGCCAGCTCATGCACCAGCGCATCGAAGCCGCTCCAGAAGGTTGGTTGATCGAGGCCGGTACCTGGGAGGACTTCATCATCGATGAAGCGTTGCAGGGTCGCCGCCACCCTAAGGCGCTGGCAGTTGACGAAAGCGGGCATCACAGAGTCTCCATCAGTCGTGGTCGATTCAGCGCACAAGGCGCTGCTGGCTTGGTGAATAAGCGGTCAATTCAGGGCTTGGGCGCCGGCCTTGGCCACTTGGGCGTCCTGCTCGGCCTTGACCCCGGACACCCCGACCGCGCCGATCACCTGGCCATCGACGATGATCGGCACGCCGCCTTCCAGCGAGGTCAGCAGAGGTGCCGAAAGAAAGGCGCTGCGGCCACCGTTGACCATGTCTTCGTAGCCCTTGGACTCGCGCCGGCCGAGGGCCGAGGTGCGGGCTTTTTCCGTGGCGATGTAGGCGCCAATCGCTGCGCAGCCATCGAGACGCTCAAGGGCCAGTGGGTGGCCGCCGTCGTCGACGATGACGATGGTCACCGCCCACTGATTGTTCTGGGCTTCGCTGCGGGCGGCGGCGAGGATCTGACTGACTTCGGTCTGGCTCAATACGGCTTTAGTTTTCATGGGGATGCTCCAGGGGTTCGATTAAGGCAGGGCAGCTTCGACCAGTTCGATCCAGTGCCTGACAGGGGTTCGGCCGGCACCGTCGAGGTGGGTCTGGCAGCCGATGTTGGCGGTGACGATCACCTCGGGTTTGCCGCTTTCCAGGGCGTTGAGCTTGTTGTCGCGCAGCTGTCGGGACAGCTCCGGCTGGGTCAGCGAATAGGTGCCCGCCGAGCCGCAGCACAAATGGCTGTCGGGCACCTGGGTGAGGTTGAAGCCCAGCCGAGTCAGCAGCTCTTCCACCGCACCGCCGAGCTTTTGCGCGTGTTGCAGGGTGCAGGGGCAATGGAAGGCGATCCGGGTTGCCGCGTTGACCTGGAGTTGCTCCAGTGGCTCGTCACGCAGCACCTCCACCAGATCCCTGGCCAGGGTGCTGACCCGCTTGGCCTTGGCCGCATAGGCCGGATCCTGTTCCAGCAGATGGCCGTAATCCTTGACGAAAGCGCCACAACCACTGGCTGTCTGCACTATGGCTTCGGCACCGTTTTCGATGCTCGGCCACCAGGCGTCGATGTTGCGCCGGGCGCGATCGAGCCCGGCCTTTTGCGCATTCAAGTGGTAGTCCACGGCGCCGCAGCATCCGGCCTGGCTGATGGGTGTGACGCTGATGCCAAGACGGTCGAGGACTCGCGCCGTGGCGGCATTGGTATTGGGCGACAGGCTCGGTTGCACGCAGCCTTCGAGCATCAGTACCTGCCGTGCATGTCGGGTGATTGGCCGCGGCTTGGGCGGGTGCACGGTGCGCGGCAACTTGACCTGGAGTACCTCGGGCAGCAGCGGGCGAAAGGCTGATCCGGTGTTGATCAACGACTTGAACAGGCCCGGGTTGGGCACCACCGCGCGCAGGCTCTCGCGCAGCAGCGTCTGGCCGAGAGGGCGCGGCACGGCGGCGTCGACCACCGCGCGGCCGATGTCCAGCAGGTTGTGGTAGTCCACGCCGGAGGGGCAGGTGGTTTCACAGTTGCGGCACGACAGGCAGCGATCCAGGTGCAGTTGAGTCTTCGCGGTCGGCTCATGGCCTTCCAGCACCTGCTTGATCAGGTAGATCCGTCCCCGCGGGCCGTCCAGTTCATCGCCAAGCAGTTGATAAGTCGGGCAGGTGGCATTGCAGAAGCCGCAGTGCACGCAGGTGCGCAGAATGCTTTCGGCTTCTTCGGCGCGGGGCAGGCGCTTGGCCTGTTCGCTCAAGGTGGTCTGCATGGTTCAGAGCTCCGCGTACATTCGGCCCGGGTTGAAGATCCCTTGCGGGTCGAGTTGCGCCTTGAGTTGCCGGTGGTAGCGCAGCAACGCCGGGGGCAACGGCTGAAACGGGCTGTCGATGAGCGCGTGGCTGTAGCAGGTCGCGTGGCCGCCGGCCTCTTGGGCGATCGAGCGGATAACGCTGGCATCGGCGTCGGATTTCAACCAGCGCTGGGCGCCGCCCCAATCGATCAGCTGATCGCCGGGCAGGTCGAGCAGACCGGTGTTGTTGGGCACTGACAGACGCCACAGCGGCTGGCCTTCGTCGAAAAAGCCCAGGCGCTGTTCATTCAATTCGTTCCAGTATCCGGGGTCGAGCGGCTCGCCACCGAGGCGATCATGGGCAGCCGCCACCGAACCTTCGCCCCCTTCCAGGCGCAGATGCAGACGCTCGCCGTCATGGCTGGCGGCGCTGATGGGCAGCGGCTGCTGACCCCATTCGGCAAGCTTGGCCAAGGCCCGGGCGCTGTCCATTTCCAGAGAGAAGCTGGCGCACAGGCGCGGCTTGGGCAGGACCTTGAGCGACACTTCGGTCAGCAGTCCCAGGCAGCCATAGCTGCCCACCAGCAAGCGCGACAGATCGTAGCCGGCGACGTTTTTCATCACCTCGCCGCCGAAGCGCAGGTGCTTGCCCAAACCGGTGATCACCCGGGTGCCGAGGACGAAATCACGCACCGAGCCGGACCAGGGCCGGCGCGGGCCGGACAAACCGGCGGCGACCATGCCGCCGAGGGTCGCACCCTCGCCGAAAGACGGCGGTTCGCAGGGCAGCATCTGCCCGGCGGCTTCCAGCGCGGCGGATAGTTCACTCAGCGTGGTACCGGCGCGGGCGGTGATCACCAGTTCGGTCGGGTCGTAGCTGACGATGCCGTTATGCCCGCGAGTGTCGAGTATTTCGCCGGCGACCGGGCGGCCGAGGAAGGCCTTGCTGTTGGAGCCCTGGATCAGCAACGGCGTGGCGCTGGCGAACGCCTGATTGACCTGCTCCAGCAGTGCCGCACTGCCATCGATATTCTGTTCGGCACCCATCAGAAGCGCTCCAGCTCGGGGAAGGGCAGTTTGCCCATGTGCACGTGCATGGCGCCGAATTCGGCGCAGCGGTGCAGGGTCGGAATGTTCTTGCCGGGATTGAGCAGACCGCTGGGGTCAAAGGCGGCCTTGACCGCATGAAACAGGGTCAGCTCATCGCTGTTGAACTGGGCGCACATCTGGTTGATTTTTTCCCGGCCGACTCCGTGCTCGCCGGTGATGCTGCCGCCGACCTTGACGCACAGTTCGAGGATCTTGCCGCCGAGGGCTTCGGTGCGATCCAGTTCGCCAGGCTGATTGGCATCGAACAGAATCAGCGGGTGCATGTTGCCGTCACCGGCATGAAACACGTTGGCGACTCGCAAGTTGTATTCGGCGGCCAATGCGGCGATGCCTCTGAGCACCCCGGGGAGTTCGCGCCGCGGGATGGTGCCGTCCATGCAGTAGTAGTCCGGCGACAGCCGTCCCACCGCCGGAAAGGCGTTCTTGCGTCCGGCCCAGAAGCGCACCCGTTCGGCTTCGTCGCGGGCCTGACGGACTTCGGTGGCGCCAGCGTTTTCAAGTACCGCACGCACTCGGTCGCAATCGTCGTGGACATCCGCTTCGACCCCATCCAGTTCACAGAGCAGAATGGCCTCGGCTTCGACCGGGTAACCGGCATGAATGAAGTCTTCAGCGGCGCGAATCGCCAGGTTGTCCATCATCTCCAGGCCACCGGGAATGATGCCCGCAGCAATGATGTCGCCGACCGCGCGGCCGGCTTTTTCCACGGAGTCGAAGGCGGCCAGCAGCACTTTGGCGATTTGCGGTTTGGGCAGCAGTTTGACCGTGACTTCGGTGATGATCCCGAGCATGCCTTCGGAGCCGGTGAACAGCGCCAGCAAATCAAAACCCGGTGAGTCCAGGGCGTCGCTGCCCAGGGTCAACCGTTCGCCTTCGACCGTGAGGATTTCGACCTTGAGCAGGTTATGCACGGTCAGCCCGTACTTCAGGCAGTGCACGCCACCGGCGTTCTCCGCCACATTGCCGCCAATGGAGCAAGCGATCTGCGAGGAGGGGTCCGGCGCGTAATACAAACCGAAGGGCGCCGCGGCCTGGGAGATCGCCAGGTTGCGTACGCCGGGTTGCACGCGGGCGCTGCGGGCGGCGGGGTCGATGTGCACAATGCAGTTGAAGCGCGCCATTACCAGCAGCACGCCTTTCTCCAACGGCAGCGCACCACCGGAAAGCCCGGTGCCGGCGCCGCGTGCGACCACCGGTACCCGGCGCTCATGACACAGCTTGAGCAGGCCTTCTACCTGTTCGATAGTGCGTGGCAGCACCACCAGCATTGGCGTGGTGCGGTAGGCGGACAGACCGTCGCACTCGTAAGGCTTGAGTTCCTCCTCGCGGTGCAGGATATCCAGATCGGGCAAGCGCTCTTGCAGCGCCTGCAGCAGGGCACCCTTGTCAACGTCAGGCAGTGCGCCGTCGACGCGTTCGTCGTAGAGAATGTTCATGGGTGGCTGATGACCCTGAGTTGTTTTTATAAGGTCTATTTTAGACCCGTTCATGGGAACGGCAGACTTGCATCATTGGCCTCGGGGGAATTACTGTCCATGTGTTGTGGAGCTGGTCGAACCAGTTTTTCTTCAGGTTAATTTAATAGTTTCGATTAAAGCCCAATGATTTCAGATACTTAAAGGCCTTGATCAACATAGTTGGTTTTAGCGATATCACTGGTCATACCAGTTGGAGGTGGCATGAGCAGCAGTGAATCCGGTCGTTCCCCGCAAGTCGCGGATGTGGTGTGCGAGCGTATCGAGCGCTTGATTGTCGACGGGGTGCTCAAGACCGGTCAGCTGCTGCCTTCCGAACGCCGGTTGACGGAAAAGCTCGGGGTGTCGCGTACCGCGCTGCGCGAGGGCCTCAAGTTGCTGCGCGCCAGAGGGATCATCGAGACCGAGCAGGGCAAGGGCTCGTTTGTCGCCCAGCTGTCGGGGCACACCCCGACGTCGCCCTTGATGCACTTGTTCAGCTCACAGCCACGCACCCTCTACGATCTGTTCGAAGTGCGCAGCCTGCTGGAAGGCGAGTCCGCTCGACTGGCCGCCTTGCGCGGCACCGAGGCGGACTTCGTGTTGATCACCCGCAGCTACCAGGCCCTGGTCGAGGCCCACACGCAGTCGCTCGATGCCTCGGCTCATGCCCGGCTGGATCATGCTTTCCACCTGGCGATCTGCGAGGCCTCGCACAATCCGGTACTGGTGCAGACCCTGCGCTCATTGACCGACCTGCTGCTCAATTCGGTGTTCGCCTCGGTCAACAACCTCTATCACCGCGAACCGCAAAAACGCCAGATCGACCGCCAGCATGCGCGGCTCTACAACGCGGTCACCGGGCGCTTGCCCGAGCAGGCGCGCAAGGCGGCCATCGCCCATATCCAGAGCATTTGCGAGAACCTCAAGGAAATCGAAAACGAAGAGCAGCGCCTGGTTCGAGCGACGCTGCGGCTTGAGGGGTGGGCATGAGCATGTGGCATATCGATCCGGTGTCACTGCGGCTGTTCATTGCGGTCTGTGAAGAAGGCACCATCGCCAAGGCCAGCGAACGCGAGTTCATTGCTCCTTCGGCCGTGAGCAAGCGCATCGCCGATCTCGAGGCGACTGTCGGCACGCCAATGCTGCTGCGCAGCAAGCGCGGCGTGGTGCCAACGCCAGCGGGGCAGGCGCTGCTGCGCCATGCCCGGCAATTGATGCGTGGCCTGGAAAAACTCCAGGGCGAACTGAGCGAATATGCCGAGGGCGGGCGTGGGCATGTGCGCATCCTGGCCAATATCTCGGCGATCATGGAGTTCCTCCCGGAAGAACTCTCCGAGTTTCTGGCGGCCAACGAACACATTCAGGTCGATATAGAAGAGCGCTTCAGCCCGGATGTGGTGCGCGGGGTGCTGGAGGGCAATGCGGACCTGGGGATCTGTCGCAAGTCCATGGCTGTCGGCGATCTGCAGTTCATTCCCTTCCGCACCGACCATCTGGCGGTGGTGGTCAATGCCAGCCATCCGCTGGCCGGGCGCAGCAGCATCGCCTTTCATGAAACCCTCGATTACGACCATCTGGGGTTGTCGTCCTTCGCCACCCTGAACACCTACATGCAGCGCACCGCAGCCCAGGAGGGGCGCGAGCTGCGGTTTCGCACCCACGTTTCAACCTTCGATGCCGCGTACCGGCTGGTCCAGTTCGGGCTTGCGCTGGGAGTGTTTCCCCTGGAGGCGGTCGAGCGATATGCCGAGTTGTTCAACTTGCAGGTGATTCCCCTGGAAGATGACTGGGCTCATGGTGAGTTTGTCATCTGCGTTCGCGATGTGGATGCCTTGTCCTTGTCGGCGCGGCGGTTGTTGAATCATTTGTTGGCGCGGGTGCCGGCTCCCTGAAGCACCGAGTGCCCCCCAAAAGATCGCAGCCTGCGGCAGCTCCTACGCCGATTCAGTACACGCGAAAAATATCAGGTGTACGCAAAAACCCGTAGGAGCTGCCGCAGGCTGCGATCTTGGCGGTCTCGTCGGCGCCGAAAGTCTGGCGTCCCATGCCCTCCCTCCGATCCATCGCGCTTCACGATGGATCAACCCGTGAATAACGTCTTTTCCCAATGCCGGTGTCTGCCTAGTCTGCCCTCAACGCAACACAGCCTTGAGAGACGCCTGATGACCAAAATAATAATCAACGAAGTCGGCATGCGCGATGGCTTGCAAAGCCTGCAACAGGTCATGCCGACCATCGACAAGTGCAAATGGATCGACGCCGCTTATACCGCTGGCGTGCGGTATATGGAAGTCGCCTCGTTCGTACCCGCCAAACTGCTCCCGCAAATGGCTGATGCCAGTGAAGTGGTCCGCCATGCCCTGAGTTTTCCCGATTTGATTGTCAGCGTTCTCGCGCCCAACCTTCGCGGTGCTGAAAACGCCCTGGAATCCGGTGCCCACCGGATCGTCGCGCCAATTTCAGTGAGCGCTGCCCACAGCCTGGCCAACGTGCGGCGTACGCCATTGTAGATGGTCGAGGAGTTTGCCCGTATGTGTGAACTGCGCAGCCAGTCAGGCCAGCACCAGGTTCAAATGATCGCCGGCATGTCTGTGGCGTTCGGCTGCACGCGGCAGGGTGCCGTGCCGCTTGCCGACCTGTGCGCGCTGACCCGGCATGTGCTGCAGACCGGTTGCGATGCGGTGTCCCTCGGTGACACCACCGGGTACGCCACGCCCGGCCAAGTGGCGGAGACGCTGATCGCCATCCGTGAAATCGCCGGCGACAAGTTGTTGGCCGCGCACTTCCATGACACCCGCGGGCTGGCCCTGGCCAATAGTCTGGTGGCGGTGCAAAACGGTATCCGCGAGCTGGACTCCTCCCTGGCCGGCCTTGGCGGTTGCCCGTTTGCTCCAGGCGCGTCGGGCAATACGGTCACTGAAGACCTGATCTTCATGCTCGCCAGCATGGGTTACGACACCGGCATCGATCTCGAACAGCTGATCGCCACGCGCGCCTTGCTTGAGCACTCCCTGCCGGGTGAACCGCTCTACGGCTATATCGCCCGTGCCGGTTTGCCAAAGAACTTTGCCCCGGCTCACGCCAGCGCCTGACGCCCCTTGTTCAAGCCTCTCTTATGGAGACAAGCATCATGTCGACACTCCCTCTCGACGGAATCCGCGTCGTTGAAATTTCCCATATGGTCATGGGGCCGACCTGCGGCATGATCCTCGGCGACCTCGGTGCCGAAGTGATCAAGATCGAACCTTTGCGCGGCGACGGCACCCGGCGTTTGCTGGGGGCCGGTGCCGGGTTCTTCCGCACCTTCAACCGCAACAAGAAAAGCATCTTCATCGACGTCAACGACCCCAACGGCCGTGAAGCGGCGCTAGGTCTGATCGACACCGCCGATGTGTTCATCGAGAACTTCAAGCCTGGCCGCATGAAGGACCTGGGCCTGGATTATGAGTCGTTGCGCGCGCGCAATCCGAAACTCATCTACGCCTCCCATAAAGGCTTTCTCAACGGCCCCTACGATAAGCGCCTGGCGCTGGATGAAGTGGTGCAGATGATGGCCGGCCTGGCCTATATGACCGGGCCGGTAGGCCGGCCATTACGTGCTGGCAGTTCGGTGAACGACATCATGGGTGGCATGTTTGGTGCCATCGGGGTTCTGGCGGCGATCATCGAACGGCACAAGACCGGAGTCGGCAAGGAGGTACAGAGCGCGCTTTACGAAAACTGCGTGCTGCTCTCGGCCCAGCATATGCAGCAGTTCGTGGTCACCGGCGAAGCCGCCGCGCCCATGCCCAACCGTATCAGCGCCTGGGCCATCTACGATGTGTTCGAGTTCGCCGGCCAGGAGCAGATGTTCGTCGCTGCGACCGGCGAAGGGCAGTGGACCATGTTATGCAATCTGCTCGGTCAGCAGGCCTTGCTCGATGACCCGAGCCTGGCTACCAACAATGATCGGGTCCTGCAGCGGCCACGACTGCTGGCCCATCTGGGCGAGGTGTTCGCGACGATGGAGGCGCAACCTTTCGCGCTGCTGCTGGAAGCCAATGGCATTCCCTTCGCGCCCATTCGCCGACCCGAAGAGCTATTCGACGATGAGCACCTCAAAGAGAGCGGCGGCCTGGCCAGCCTGGAGCTGGAAGACGGTTCCCATACCGAGATGCCGTTGCTGCCGCTGTCACTGGACGGGCAGCGCCTGCAACCCCGTTGCTCGATTCCGCGAATCGGCGAACACACCCGCCAGGTGATGCTGGAGCTGGGCTACAGCGCGAGCCAGATCGAAGAATTACGCGCCGCTGGCGTATTCAAGACCGATGACTGAACGCTGACTCAGCGGGGGATTGCACATGGCTATTTATCAGTATGACGACCACCAACCGGACATCCACCCCAGCGTTTACGTCGCCGAGGCGGCGACAGTGATTGGCAAGGTGGTACTCGCCGAAGGTTCCAGCGTCTGGCCGCAAGCGGTGCTGCGCGGTGACAACGAAATCATCGCCATCGGCGCCGGCAGCAATGTCCAGGAAGGCGCGGTGCTGCACAGCGATCCGGGATTCGCGCTGACCATTGGTGTGGAAGTGACCATCGGTCATCAGGCCATGCTCCATGGTTGTAGCGTGGGCGATGGCAGCCTGATCGGTATTCAGGCGGTGGTGCTTAACGGTGCGGTGATTGGCAAGAACTGCCTGGTCGGCGCCGGTGCCCTGGTGACCGAAGGCAAGGTGTTCCCGGACAACTCGTTGATTCTCGGGACGCCGGCCAAGGTCGTACGCGAGCTGAGCGCGGCGGATATCGGCAGGTTCCGTGAAAACGCCCGTGACTACATCGCGCGAGCGCAAACAGCCTGTCCGTTGCTTTAACGCTGTGCAGTTTTACCGGTGGAGCCTTTGCCGGTTTTATCGAAGAGGGCAAGGGCAGCCTGGAACTTCGAAACTTCTATTTCAGCCGGGATTTTCGTGACAGTGGTGCTCCGCAATCGAAGCGTGAAGAGTGGGCGCAGGGCTTTATCCTGCGATTGCAATCCGGTTTCACCGAGGGTCCCGTGGGCTTTGGTATCGATGCCATCGGCATGTTGGGCCTGAAACTCGACTCCAGTCCTGACCGTAGCGGTTCGGGCCTGTTGCCCAGAGACTCGAACAGGCGCGCCGAAGATGAGTATTCAAAAGCGGCGGTGACAGCCAAGGCCAGGTTTGCCGACAGCCTGCTGCAAGTCGGTGGCTTGAGCCCGCAGTTACCGCTGTTGGCCTCCAACACCAGCCGTTTGTTTCCACAGATATTTAACGGCGCGCAGTGGGTATCGAAGGATATTGATTCGCTGACATTGACCCTGGGTGAAGTCGATTCGGTAAAGCAACGCGACTCTTCCAACTCCGAAGAGCTGACCATCATGAGCCAGCAAGGGGCTTATTCGACCAGCGTCAACAGCGATCGCCTTGTTTACGCTGGCGCCGATTATCAAGTGCTGCCGAACCTGAGCCTCAGTTTTCATTCCAGCGTTCTGGAAGATTTCTTTCGCCGGGACTTCTACGGCTTGAAATTCAGCCAGGCGCTCGGCCCGGGCAAGGCATTTGTCGAATTGCGCTATTTCGATGCCAGGGAAGCCGGCCGGCAACTGGTCGGCGAGGTGGATAATCGGACTATCAGCAGCAACCTGGGTTATTCCGTGGCTGGCCACACCCTCAGTGGTGGCTATCAGAAGGTCTCCGGCGATACCGCGTATGCCTATGTGGGTGGCAGCGATACCTATCTATTCAGTGAAATGCAGGTCAGCACCTTCGCCATGGCCAATGAACGGGTCTGGCACGCGCGTTACGACTATGACTTCGCCACGCTCGGCGTTCCGGGTCTGACCTCCGGCCTGCGTTACGTCAAGGGTGACGATGTCGATGCCAGCCGTATCCGCACCACAAAGGCGGTCGGCCTGCGCGCCAGCGGCGAAACGGGTCATGAATGGGAGCGGGCTACTGACCTTGGGTATGTGGTTCAGGGCGGGCCTTTGAAAAACCTGGGAGTGCGTTGGCGTTATGCAACCAACCGCTCCAATTACGCCGATAGCGCCGATGAGCATCGAGTGATTCTGACCTACGCCTTGAATTTTTGAGTCGATCAGCAGGAGTAGAATCGTCAGGGACCTGGTTCGCCAAAGGGTGGTCGCTGATTAAGAGGCGACTGCTAAGCTTGCCTTGACGACCACAACCATGGAGTCGAACTCATGGCAAATGACATCTGTGCCTGCAAAGACTGCAACTGCAAAATCGGCGAGCATTCCATCGTCCGCCACGGCAAACACTATTGCTGCCAGGCGTGTGCCGATCATCACCCCAATGGAGAAGCGTGCGCTTCAACCGGCTGCAAGTGTGCCAAGGGTGCTCACGGCTGACGCTGCTGATTGCTGCTTGAAAAGGGAGCCTGGTACGGCAGGCGCTGATTGGCCTGCCGTCCGGCGTGCGGAATCGACAATCAACTGGTCGGTCGCCACGTGACGTTTTCGATGCCGAATTTCTCGGCCACCGGTTTGCTGGTTTTTTTCACTTTCTCCAGGCCGAACCGACCGATCCGGCCGACCCCCGCATCACAACTCGCCCAGTGCCAGGCCTCTGCATTGTCCATTTTGTCCAGGCGGATGATGAAAGACTTTGGCGTGCCGTGCAGTGTGTATTCGATGATGAAAAGTTTTGCGTTGTTCATAGATCCGCTATTCCTCCCTATTGTTAAATCAAGTGATCCTTGGTGCCACGGAAAATTCACTCGAAATGGCGGATGGAAACATCTTGTTAGATGTCGTTGTTCATGGGTTTCCAAACGGGTTTGTTTTTATTCGATGGGTATCCGTTTGGGTTTTTTCGCATGCAAGGGAAAATGATCTACAAAACACCACAGACCCAATGTGGGAGCGAGCTTGCTCGCGATAGCGGACCGGCAGTCACATGATTTTTGAATGTTAAACCGTCATCGCGAGCAAGCCCGCTCCCACAGGATCAGTGCCAGGCGAAGTGGCCGGGTCTGACCTGCTACTTCACTATATCCGTGGATCGACCTTATCCAGTGCCCGATTCGCCAATAACTCACTCAGCTCGATCATCTGCTGAACACCCAGCGCGAAATGCCGGCGCGAGCCCTCCAGTTCGAATGCCAGGTCGCTGACCATCACATTGGCCGAGGCCAGGGTTTCGCTGAGGTTGACCAACAGGCGCTCGGTATCGATGCCGTCGACCACGGTGAAGATGTTCGGCGATGGCGGGATGGGTTTTTGTTTGGATTCGCAATGCGGCAGCAGGTGGAAATCGAGGGCGCGCTCAGCGGCTTGGTGGAGCTTTTTTGGATCGAGGGAAGTGTAGGGCGAGGTGCTTTCGGTTTCAGGGGGATTGGGGGGGTACTTTGAACATGGAGACGCTCCTTGATGAATGGAGTCGCGGCCTATTGCTACCAAACGATAGGGTGGCGACTGTACGCAGGTTGATAGACCAGGTATCAAGGAACCCAGCGCGCCCGAGGGCGCCCTACGCACAGCCGCCATAACAAAACAGCAGACGACAGAAAAGCGCCAACTGATTGGAAACGTCGGCGCTGTGCGCCTTGATAAACTCGGGCTACCAAACCCGGTCGCTGCATTGACAGTGACAGGGAAACGATAGAGACGGGCAGCACGGCGCACAAGCCGGCGGATTCTGGCGCAGTTGTAGGCAGCTATGCAAGGTGGCGTAGGAGCTGGCGAAGCCTGCGATCTTTTGGCGATTTTGAAGGCCGTCGAAGAGCAAGATCAAAAGATCGCAGCCTGCGGCAGCTCCTACACGGGGATTTGCGTACACCCGAGCAATCACGGTTGTACGCGGTTGGCGTAGGAGCTGGCGAAGCCTGCGATCTTTTGATTTTGATCCTGGCTCCCCCGGCTAACCACCCAACATCCCGGCTTGCAGCAACTCCTGCAGGACGACGTTGCTGTAGAATCACTCACCTTGACTTAACGAGGTGCACCCCATGAACGAGCCGATTCGCCTGACCCAGTACAGCCATGGCGCAGGCTGCGGCTGCAAGATTTCGCCCCAGGTATTGGAGGTGATTCTGGCCGGCAGTGGTGCACAGAATCTCGATCCGCAGCTCTGGGTCGGCAATGCCTCCCGCGATGATGCGGCGGTGTATGCCATCGACGAAGAACGCGGTGTGGTGTCGACCACTGACTTCTTTATGCCGATCGTCGACGATCCGTTCGATTTCGGACGTATTGCCGCGACCAATGCCATCAGCGACATCTATGCCATGGGCGGTGATCCGTTGATGGCGATTGCGATCCTGGGTTGGCCGGTCAACGTGCTGGCGCCGGAAATTGCTCGGGAAGTGATACGTGGCGGCCGTTCGATCTGCGACGAGGCGGGGATCCCGCTGGCCGGCGGGCATTCGATCGATGCGCCGGAGCCGATCTTCGGCCTGGCCGTCACCGGTCTGGTGGAAAAACGCCATATGAAGCGCAACGACACCGCCACCGCCGGTTGCCTGTTGTACCTGACCAAACCCCTGGGCATCGGCGTCCTCACCACGGCAGAGAAGAAGGGCAAGCTACGCGATGCCGATGTCGGACTGGCTCGCGACTGGATGTGCACCCTGAACAAACCCGGCAGCCGCTTTGGCAAGCTGGCGGGCGTGACAGCCATGACTGATGTCACCGGTTTTGGCCTGCTCGGGCACCTGGTGGAAATGGCCGATGGCAGTGGCGTGACCGCACGCATCGAATACGAACGCGTGCCGCGCCTGCCAGGGGTCGAGTACTATCTCGATCTGGGCTGTGTGCCAGGCGGAACCCTGCGCAACTTCGACAGCTATGCCGGCAAGGTCGGGCGCCTTCAAGAGTTGCACAAGCGGGTATTGTGCGATCCGCAGACCAGTGGCGGTTTGCTGGTGGCGGTGACTCCCGAGGGCAACCAGCAGTTCCTCGCGGTTGCCGCCGAGCTGGGCCTGAGCCTTGAGCCGATCGGTGAACTGGTTGCCCGACAGACTAACGCGGTAGAGGTGTTCTGATGCCCATAGACACCACTGATTACCGCGACATCTTTCTCAACGACCGGCCAATGATGGATACCCGTGCCCCGGTCGAGTTCGCCAAGGGCGCCTTTCCCGGGGTGATCAACCTGCCGCTGATGACCGACAACGAACGGCAGCGGGTGGGTACTTGTTACAAAGAGCATGGTCAGCAGGCGGCCATCGTCCTCGGTCATCAGTTGGTGTCCGGCGACATCAAGGCCGAACGCATCCAGGCCTGGGCTGATTTTGCCCGGGCCCATCCCGATGGTTACTTGTATTGTTTTCGCGGTGGCATGCGTTCACAGATCGCCCAGCAATGGCTCAAGGACGAGGCCGGCATCGACTACCCGCGAGTTGCCGGTGGCTACAAGGCAATGCGCACTTTCTTGCTGGAGACGGTGGATCAAGCGGTCGCGCAGTGCGATTTTATTTTGCTCGGCGGCATGACCGGCACCGGCAAGACCGAACTGCTCACGCAGTTGAGGAGCGGCCTGGACCTGGAAGGCTACGCTAATCATCGCGGCTCCAGCTTCGGCAAGCGCGCAACAGGTCAACCCTCAAACATCGATTTTGAAAACCGCTTGGCTGTGGATGTGCTGAAGAAGCGCGCCAGGGGCATCGAGCAGTTCGTGCTGGAAGATGAGAGTCGCATGGTCGGCAGCTGCGCCTTGCCCCTGCCGCTGTATCAGGGCATGCAGCGCTTCCCCATGGTCTGGCTCGAAGACAGCCTGCAAGGGCGGGTCGAGCGGATCCTGCGCGATTACGTGATCGACCTGAGTGCCGAGTTTATCGCGGTGCATGGCGAACAGGGTTTTGCACTGTTTTCCGAACGCTTGCTGGCGAGCTTGAACAACATCCACAAGCGTCTGGGCGGCGAGCGTCACCAGCGAATGCTGGCGCTCATGGAAGCGGCATTGGCGCTGCAGGCCAGTAGTGGGGCGGTGGATCAGCACCGCGCCTGGATCGAAGGCTTGCTGAGTGAGTACTACGACCCGATGTATGCCTTTCAGCGTGAGAGCAAAGGCGAGCGGATCGAGTTCGTCGGCGGGCAGGCGGCCGTGCTCGAGTATCTGCGTGAGCGTCGTAGATGATCTGGGTGATTGAATGCGGGCAGGTGTTGGGGGCTTCCGGCTCCATCGCGAGCAGGTCGGATCGCCGCACCGTCGCTCCCACATTAGATCGAGTGTTGATCGCCAAGCTGGCGGCTGGACTCGGTCCACTGTAGGAGCGAGCTTGCTCGCGATTGGCCCTCAAGCGCGATGCAATCATCGCGCTCAACCCCGCCGACCGATCAGGTCGGGCAATCCTTTGCCCCGTCGTCCAGGCCTTGCTTGTAGCTGTGGCTGAGCAAAGTCGCCTTGCCGTTGTGCCAGGTCAGCGTCAGTACGTACAACGAGTCGAAATCGCTGGATTTCCAGTCATCGGTGATGGTCTGTTTTTTGCCGATGGCTTCTTCAGCGACTTTGTTGATCAGTTCGGGCAGGTAGCCGTGGGACCAGGCGGTGTAGATGGTCGAGTTGTGGTACTTGTCTTCCAGCAATTCGTCAGCCAGATCGCTGGTGTCGTTGGCCGAGAAGTTGATGTTTACCGGCAGCCCGAGCTTTATCGCGCTGGGACTGATGGTCATCAGCGGTCTGATATAGCTGTAGGAATTGTCCTGTTCGCCTTCCTCGACGTTGCGGGTCGGGTTGGCGGCAAACACATAATTGGCCTTGCCGAACTTTTCCGGGAGCAGGGTGGCCAGACCAATGGCACGGTTCAGCCCCTGGCAGTTGAGCTGCCCGAGGCCACCGGCGGGTTTTTCCGCATGGCGCAGGAATACCAGGGTCTGAACTCCGTCTGCCGGTTGGGCACGGCTTTCGCGGGCCTCCAGCGCCAGGAACAACGCACCGGCCACCAGTAGCGCGGACAACGCTATATAGGGTCGGTTTTTCAGGCGTTTGACGAAATTCGGGGGGATCTTCATTGAATTGTTGATCTTCAGCGCTTTCGATTGAGGTTGACAAACCTGTCCACTGCGAGCTCCCGGCTCTGCGTGGTTTTCCATGTCGTTGAGGGTGTTGTTCGGTTCGATGACCAAAAGGATACTTTTCAGAGTCCGTTGAAGCCTTTTGGTTCGATTTCCGCCAATCTACAGCACTTTATCCGGGCTGGAGCGTGGTGGATAGCAAGGTTATCGACAATATGTGTCGGAATTAAGAAGGGGGCAGGCGCAATGGCCCGTGGTTGACGGTCCGGTGGGTTATTGCAATAAATGTCGACCTATTATCACTTCACCGCGAGGGCCTGCCCTCAGCAATCCTTACTGTCAGGGGAAGTACACCATGACCGATCTTTCTGCTTTTCCCATCACACAGAAATGGCCCGCGCAGTATCCTGAATGGATCCAGCTGTATTCCTTGCCGACTCCCAATGGCGTCAAGGTGTCGATCATGCTCGAAGAGATCGGCCTGCCCTACGAGCCGCACCATGTGGCTTTCGACAGCAATGACCAGCTGTCCCCCGAGTTTCTCTCGCTCAACCCCAACAACAAGATCCCGGCAATCATCGACCCCCACGGCCCCGGTGATCAACCGCTGGCATTGTTCGAGTCCGGGGCGATTCTGATCTACCTCGCCGACAAGAGCGGGCAACTGCTGGCGCAAGAGTCGGCGGCGCGCTACGAGACGATCCAGTGGCTGATGTTCCAGATGTCGGGTATCGGCCCGATGTTCGGCCAGGTCGGCTTCTTCCATAAATTCGCCGGCCAGTCTTTCGAAGACAAGCGCCCCCGCGACCGTTTTGTCACGCAGAGCCAGCGCTTGCTGAATGTGCTTGAACAGCAACTCACCGGGCGCAACTGGATCATGGGCGATCGCTACACCATCGCCGATATCGCCACCTTTCCCTGGGTGCGTAATCTGATCGGGTTTTATGAAGCGGGGGATCTGGTGGGGATCAACAACTACCCCAACGTATTGCGGGTGCTGGAGCGCTTCGTGGCGCGGCCGGCGGTTGTGCGCGGTCTGGAAATCCCCAGACAACTTTAATCATGAGAGAGGGGCGATCTCCGTTATCCAGCTCCCGCTCCATGATGATGGTACGTTCATCTGCGTGGTAACTGTCGCGTACCGCCCTGAAGCCGAGATTCGAATAGAAGCGTTCGGCGGTGACTGTGGACGGTACGCTCAGCGATCTTCAAGCGCTTATGGTTGAATCCCGCGTTCGCTGAAGTAACGGTCGAGAACCTTTGGATCGCTGGACAGTTCCGCGAGCGCTACGTAGGTGTCGGGCCGCAGCAGATAGTAGGCGTTGCGCGCAAGGCCGGCCGCTTCATGGGCCTCTTTCCACTGAAAGATGTGCAGCGCCACGCCGTGATCCAGGCACCAGGCAACCAGTGGGTCACTGGCAAGCCCATACACATGGACCTGCCAGGACAAGCTCGTCAGCGAGTGGAAGTTATCGCAATCGTTATCCGGCACCCAGGGCAACCGATCACCGCTATGCACCTCGCCAGCGCTGCCGCTGCTCAGAGGCATTTCTCGATAGTTCAGGGTGATCTGCGAAATCGTCCGGAACAGATACTCGCGCACCGCTTCCAGTGAAGTGACTTTGGGGATCAGCAGCGGCGCAAGGCGGGTCCGCACCAGACCGGCAATCGGCCCATCGGCGGTGACGAAACTGAACACCCGGTCGGTGGTTGCCACCAGCCGTCGGGCAAATCCGATGCGCTCGGTTTCATAGGTGTCGAGCAGACTGTCCGAGGCTTTGCCGGTCAGCACCGCGGCGAGTTTCCAGGCGAGATTGATTGCGTCGCCAATCCCGGTGTTCATGCCCTGGCCGCCAGCCGGGCTGTGGACATGCGCCGCGTCGCCGAGCAGGAACGCTCGGCCCGTGCGGAAGTGCTCGGCCACCCGATGATGCACGCGATAAGTCGAGAACCAGTTCACCTTGAGCACCTGGACCTGCAGATGCTCGATCGCCCGGCGACTGACGTCCTCGAACTTGAGAGTCTCGGCGTGTTCGGCACGCTCGTCGCGGACCGTGCCGATCAGCCGCGCACGTCCAGAGCCGGCCAGGGGGAAGACGGCAAGGAAGTCCGCTTCGTCGAGATCCACATGCAGTTCGCCATTGATTGCCGGACCTTGCGCGTCCACGTCGGCCACGTAGAACACCTGCTGATAGGTGCCGCCGGGGAAGCCGGTATTGAGGGTCTTGCGCACGGTCGAGCGGGCGCCGTCGCAGCCGGCCAGGTAACGGGCCTCGCAGGTTTCTTCCAGCCCTTGGGCGTTGAGCATGTGGGCCATGACGCAACCGTCGGCCTCGGTGAAACCCTTGAGCTCGGTTTCGCGCTCGACCGAAACGCCGAACCTCTCCAGGCGTTCGATCAGCAGCTGTTCGTGTTGATCCTGAGGATATATTTCGAGGAACGAATAGGGTGTCAGGCCCTTGCCGATGGTTTCGAGGGGCAGGCGCGCAGTCTGTTTGCCCTTGACCCAGAAATTCGCCGCCAGCACTTTGTGGCCGGCTTGCTGGATGGCATCTGTAAGGTCGAGCTGGCGGTAGAGTTCGAGGGTTCGCGCTTGCACCGCCAGGGCGCGCGATGTGGTGCCGGGCGCCGAGGTCTTGTCGAGGATTCGCACCTTGATCCCCAGCTTGCTGAGCCAGAGTGCCAGAACCAGACCGGTCGGCCCGGCGCCAATGATCAGAACGTCGCAGCGGTTCATGTCGTTGTTCTCGGGTTGAGATCAATTCCGTGGGGTGGATTGTGTTGCCTATGTTGTCCGTTGAGCAGCTCACCCCCAGTGTAAAAGGGTCTACGGGAGAAAGAGTGAATATCAGATAGTTTAAGAAAGAAGAGCCGAGCGCTGAACTGTGGCGAGGGGGCTTGCCCCCGCGGGGTTGCGAAGCGGCCCTAAAATCTGCAATTTCGGTTTTTCAGGTAGACCGCATCCGCAGGCTTTGCGACTGCTTCGCAGCCGAGCGGGGGCAAGCCCCCTCGCCACAAAGGTCTCGTGTCTGGCTTGTCATAGCGTTAACCGGGAGGCAGTGCGCGCAGTCCTCAGAAACTCAATTGAAGTACAACAGCATCTTCTTTTCCACTGCCAGGGCATGGAGCAGACACCTGATATTGAACAGCCGTTCGACTCCAGGGTCGATATCCGCGGCGGCTTTGTTCATAGTCGCCCCATTGGCCCAACAGCTTATTCGGGGAAACATGCGCGCAAATCGATTAATCATGGGTATCGCCACCTTGCTGGTGCTGGCCGGCTGCGGCAGCCAGCGCACCCAGGAGCCGCCGGCGCGACCGGCCGAAGTGAAGGCGAAGATTGTTCGGCTCTTACCGGCGAAGACTGTTGACCGCGAGGGCTGGGCCACCGACATCTATGCAGCCTTCGCCGCGCAAGGCATCCCGCCGACCACGGAAAACCTCTGTTCGGTGCTGGCAGTCACCGAACAGGAGTCGACTTTCCAGGTCGATCCCGCGGTGCCGGGCTTGGGGAAAATCGCCCGGGAGGAAATCGATCGCCGAGCGACAGCGGTGCATGTCCCCGGTTTATTGGTCAATGGTGCCTTGATGGCTCGCTCGTCAAACGGCAAGAGCTACAGCGAGCGCCTGAATGCCGCCCGTACCGAAAAGGAACTCAGCGGCATTTTCGACGACTTCATCGGCATGGTGCCAATGGGGCGCACCCTTTTCGGCAGTTTCAATCCGGTGCATACCGGCGGGCCGATGCAAGTCAGTATCGACTTTGCCGAAAGCCAGGCCCAGGACTATCCCTATCCCATGGAAGGCTCGATACGCCGTGAAGTGTTCAGCCGGCGCGGTGGTATGTACTTCGGTGTCGCGCACCTGCTGGGTTATCCGGTGAGTTACACCAAACCACTGTACCGCTTCGCTGATTTCAATGCCGGTTGGTACGCCAGCCGCAACGCCGCGTTCCAGAATGCCGTCACTCGCGCCACGGGCATCCCCCTGGCACTCGATGGCGACCTGATTCGCCACGGTTCAATCATGCCTGGCACCACGGAACTGGCGGTGCGCACCCTGGGCAAGCAATTGGGCCTGCGCAACCCGACGATCAGGCGCCAGCTGGAGCAGGGCGACAGCCTGGAATTCGAAGACAGCACGCTCTACCGGCGAGTCTTCGCCCTGGCCGAGCAAGCCGAAGGCAAACCCCTGCCGCGTGCGGTGCTGCCGGGTATCGTCCTGCAAAGCCCGAAAATCACCCGCAAACTCACCACCGCCTGGTTCGCCAAACGGGTTGATGAGCGTCATCAACGCTGCATGAAAAGGGCTGCGGGGCGTTGACCGGGCGAACGGATCATCCATAAAAAAAGCCCGGCTGAGCAAGCCGGGCTTTTGGGTTGAGTATTGCAGTAAGGCTATTCATGCATGGTTTTGATTCTGAGTCAGACGATCCGAACCACCTTCAGCAACGCGGTTTTCGATCAGGCGATCGGAACCACCTTCAGCAACGCGGTTTTCGATCAGGCGATCGGAACCACCTTCGGCAACGCGGTTTTCGATCAGGCGATCGGAGCCACCTTCGGCAACGCGGTTTTCGATCAGGCGATCGGAGCCACCTTCAGCGATGACTGGCTGAACCGAGGACGCGGCAAAAGCGTTGGCTGCAAGTACCGAGAAAGCGATGCTGAGAAGGATTTGGCGTTTCATGGTGGTGTGCTCCGGGGTGTCATAAGTGGGTATGGAGCTGATGTTACGCGACAGGATTTTTATGAGAACTTCATTGGGTCGATGGTGAACATCGACGGGAGTGATGGGAGTGAGCGAGGGGGACGGTCTTTAAATCAGGCAGTGGCCAATGTCAGTTAGCTAAGGAAAAGTTAGATCCGGACGCTGTGTTCTAATCTGAAATCCACCCCTCACCCTAACCCTCCCGAAACGTCGGACCGCCCCAAGGGGGCGAGGGAACAGTCCGTGGGTTTCTGAGGACCTGCTGCGACCTGAAAGTAATACATTGAATCCATAATCGACACGGTCTTACAGGTCGCAGCAGCTTGGAAAACACTGAAGATCAGTCCCCTCGCCCCCTTGGGGCGGTCCGACGTTTCGGGGGTGAGGGGTGGATTCAGAGCCTGACGAACATCCGAAACCGTACGCTCAAAAAAAGACGGTTAACTGACCGGCATTCGGGCAAGGGCTTGTATTTCGAGCCTTGGCTTATACCCCTGGATTTACATTACTGATCTCAATGGCCGCCTCCGCAGATTTGCACTACACATCAATTCATATTACCGCCAGTATGACTTTGGATTACCTCGGCGCGGCGCACGTTGGCGAGTGGCTGGAAGTACGCCTCGAACATTCCAAACGCGGCCGCCAGATGGCCTTTGCCACTGTCAGCCTGCAGGTGGGGCGGACATGCAGGGCAAGGCCATCTTCATGTGGCCAACGGGATGTCCCTATCGAGCGGCGCTGGAGCGCTGGCTGGCCCGGCGGGGTCAAGATCAGCCTATCGTCAGCATCGCCAGCTATGGGGCCATCGCCGGATGTGTCAGTGCAGGCGCGGGTGTCGCCCTGGTTCCCCGAGGCATCTTTGAGCAATACGGACAGAGTTCCGGCTGGGCCGGTTATGAATTTCAAGAACTCACGGCCATCGATAACCTGTTTTACTGGCACGAGCATTCGACGCACCATCCTGCTCGCGATGCGTTTGTTGCGATGCTGCAGGCTGAGTTTGAACTTGATGACGAGCGGGGAATTGCTGAGCAGAACCCCCGTTGCCTGATTTAACGACCGCTTCGCGGTCGAACGCAGCCTCGCAGGCTCGGCAGCTGCTACGGGAGCTAGACCAAAAAGATGTGTAGATACCTATGGGCCAGGAAGATCGAGGGCTGTCGTTGAGCCAATAGGCTCGGAGGGCATCCAGGCCAGGCGCGACCGGAGTCGCGCCTGGTTTCTTGCCAGGCAAAGCCGGATTTCGTGGATCCTGACTTTACCTGTTGAACCCTTGCAGGCTTACGCCCGCTCGATCGCCAGCGCTACACCCTGGCCGCCACCGATGCACAAGGTGGCGAGGCCTTTCTTGGCATCCCGCTTGATCATTTCATGCAGCAGGGACACCAGAATCCGGCATCCCGATGCACCGATCGGGTGACCCAGAGCAATCGCGCCGCCATTGACGTTGACCTTGCTCGCGTCCCACTCCAGCTCCTTGCCGACTGCCAGTGCCTGGGCGGCAAAGGCTTCGTTGGCTTCGATCAAGTCCAGCTCGCCGAGGCTCCAGCCGGCCTTTTTCAGGCACAGACGGGTGGCCGATACCGGGCCGATGCCCATGATCGCCGGGTCGACGCCGGCGTTGGCGTAGCTGGCGATCCGCGCCAGAACCGGCAGGCCCAGTTCCTTGGCTTTGTCGGCGCTCATCAGCAGTACGGCAGCGGCGCCATCGTTGAGGCTGGAGGCGTTGCCGGCGGTGACGCTGCCGTCTTTCTTGAACGCCGGTTTGAGCTTGGCCAGGGAGGCGGCGGTGGTCTCGGCGCGGGGTTGTTCGTCGACCGCGAAGGACACTGGATCGCCTTTGCGTTGCGGGATCAGGATCGGGGTGATTTCGTCAGCGAAGCGACCGGCTTCGATGGCGGCCGTAGCCTTTTGCTGCGAAGCGGCGGCGAAGGCATCCTGCTCTTCACGGCTGATGCTGTATTTGTCGACGATGTTCTCGGCGGTGATGCCCATGTGGTAGTCGTTGAACGCATCCCACAGGCCGTCGCTGATCATGCTGTCGATCATCTTGGCGTGGCCCATGCGCAGGCCGGTGCGGGCAGCCGGCAAGACGTACGGCGCCAGGCTCATGTTTTCCATGCCGCCGGCGATGACCACTTGCGCATCGCCGCAACGGATCGCCTGGGCGCCCAGGTGCAGGGCCTTGAGGCCCGAGCCGCAGACTTTGTTCAGGGTCAGCGCGGGCACGGCGTGGGGCAGGCCGGCCAGGATCACGGCCTGGCGTGCAGGGTTCTGGCCGCTGCCGGCGGTGAGTACCTGGCCGAGGATGACTTCATCCACTTCGCTGGGGTTCAAACCGGTCTGCTCCAGCAGACGGCGGATCACCGCCGCGCCGAGCTCCGGAGCGGGAATGCTGGCCAGCGAACCCTGAAAGCTGCCGACGGCAGTACGGGTTGCGGCGACAATCACGACTTCTTGCATCGAATCACTCCTCATCAGGCGCTGAATTGCATTTCTGGAACGTGCTCAGGCACGATCAGTTTGCCGGCGGTCTTGCTGACGATTTCCTCGACGCTGACGCCGGGCGCGCGTTCCTTGAGGATGAACGCGCCGTCATGGATTTCCAGATAGGCCAGGTCGGTCAGCACGCGTTTGATGCAGTTGGCGCCAGTCAGCGGCAGGCTGCAACGCGACAGCAGTTTCGACTCGCCGTCCTTGGAAGCGTGGGTCATGGTGACGATGATGTTGTCGGCACCGGCCACCAGGTCCATCGCGCCGCCCATGCCCTTGACCAGTTTTCCGGGGATCATCCAGGAGGCGATGTTACCTTGCACGTCGACTTCAAAGGCACCGAGCACGGTGAGATCGATATGGCCGCCGCGAATCATCGCGAAGGACTCGGCGGAAGAGAAGATCGACGCGCCGATCCGCGCGGTGACGGTCTGTTTGCCGGCGTTGATCATGTCGGCGTCGACTTCATTTTCCCGTGGGAATGAACCCATGCCGAGCAGGCCGTTTTCCGATTGCAGCATGACTTCCATGCCTTCGGGGATGTAGTTGGCGACCAGGGTCGGGATGCCGATGCCGAGGTTCACGTAGTAGCCGTCCTGCATTTCGCGGGCGACGCGCTGAGCCATTTGTTCGCGGGTAAGAGCCATTATTGTTCTCCATGCTCTGTTATCAAGAGCTTCGGGCTGGATGGGCAGGGATCAGGAACGTACGGTGCGCTGTTCGATGCGCTTCTCGAAGGTTCCGCAAATGACCCGGTCAACGTAGATGCCAGGGGTGTGAATCTGCGTTGGGTCCAGCTCGCCCGGTTCGACGATTTCTTCGACTTCGACCACGGTGATCTTGCCGGCGGTGGCGGCCAGCGGGTTGAAGTTCTGTGCGGTGTGGCGATAGATGACGTTGCCGAAGTGATCGGCTTTCCAGCCTTTGACGATGGCGAAGTCACCGGTGATGGATTCTTCCATCAGGTACGGGCGACCCTTGAATTCGCGGGTTTCCTTGCCGTCGGCAACCGGAGTGCCGTAGCCGGTGGCGGTAAAGAACGCCGGGATGCCAGCGCCGCCAGCGCGCATTTTTTCCGCCAGGGTGCCTTGGGGGGTCAGGACGACTTCGATTTCGCCGCTGAGCAGTTGCTTCTCGAACAGGGCGTTTTCACCGACGTAGGAGGCGACCACTTTGCGGATCTGCCGGTCTTCCAGCAGCACACCGAGACCAAAGCCGTCGACGCCGCAGTTGTTCGAGACCACGGTGAGATCGCGAGTGCCTTTGCGCTTGATCTCGGCGATCAGGTTTTCCGGGATGCCACACAGACCGAATCCACCGGAAATCACGGTCATGCCGTCTTCCAGACCGGCCAATGCTTCCTCGTAGGAAGCCACGCGCTTATCGAAACCTGCCATATGCACCATCCTCTTTTATTCTTTGTGGGCGGCTGGCTAGCCGTATGGCAAAGAGTGTTGCTCTGCGAAATTCATTTGTTAAGTTGATTTTTAAGTGTGATTAATAGATAAAATAGAATAATCAGCTGCAAGCTGCAAGCTGCAAGCTGCAAGCCTCAAGACAAAAGCGTTGGGATATCGATATGACGGTTAAACAGATCCGAGCATTTCTTGCCGTGGCCCACAGCCTCAGCTTTGCCGTGGCCTGCGAGCGCCTGCACCTGTCCCAGTCAGCCCTGAGTCTGACGATCAAGGCATTGGAAGAAGGGCTGGGTGGGCGGTTGTTCAGCCGAACCACGCGCAATGTCGCACTGACCCCGGAAGGCGAGGCGCTACTGCCGCTGGCCCGGCGGCTGATTGCCGATTGGGACAATGCCGAGGACGAACTGCGCCAACGCTTTACCCTGCAGCGGGGCCGCGTGACCCTCGCCGCGATGCCTTCCTTTGCCGGCAATCTGTTGCCGTCGATCCTGAAAACCTTTCGTTCGCGTTACCCCCACGTCAACGTCACGGTCAACGACGTGATCAACGAGCAGGTGCTGGAAATGGTCCGCGACCGACAGGTGGAGTTGGGGGTGGCCTTCGAACCGCAGCAGAGCTCCTCGCTGGCGTTCACGCCCTTGTATATCGATCGCTTCGTGGCCGTGGTGCCGAGTGATTCGCCGTTGGCCGACTGCGGTGAAACCGACTGGCAATCCTTGCTGAAACTGCCGTTCATTACCTTGCAAAGGCCCTCGACGGTACGGGTCATGCTCGAGGAGCATCTGCAGGCACGCAACATGAAACTGCCGGTGGAACTGGAGAGTCACCAGTTGGCGACGGTCGGGCGGATGGTTGCCAGTGGCCTGGGTGTGAGCGCGGTGCCGGCCTTGTGTGCCGGGCAGATGCACGAACTGGGCGCGCGCTGCATCACTCTGCGCGACCCGCTGACCAGAGCCATCGGCGTGCTGACCAAACCGGGGCATGAGTTGTCGGCGGCGGCCCAGGCGCTGTTTGATATCTTGCAGGATGAACGGTTGGGGGAGCGCTTTCCCGGTCTGGTTTGAGACGGGTCACGCCAGGCGTTCAGCGATCAGTGGCAACAGCTGTTCGCATGACGCTTCGATTTTCAGGTCCAGCAGATCGTCGGCGCGGGTCTTGCCCAGGTTGATGGCGATCAGCGGCTTATGTTGCTCGACGATTGCCCGGCACAGGCGAAACGCCGAGTAAGCCATCAGCGAGGAACCTACCACCAACAACCCGGCGGCCTGTTCGACACACTGTATGGCCATGGCGGCAGTCGCCTGGGCGACGTTTTCGCCAAAAAACACCACGTCTGGCTTAAGCCGTCCGCCGTCGCAGCGGGGGCAACGGGGAACCTGGAAGCGGGCTTCGAAAGCCGGGTCGAGCAGGGTATCGCCGTCAGGTGCCTGAACGGCGTCGACGCCAGCCAGATAAGGGTTGCGGGCTTCCATAAGGAGCTGGATGGCATGGCGATCGGTACGCTGCGCGCAGTCCAGGCACACCACTCGATGCAGACTGCCGTGCAACTCGATCACATCCTGGCTGCCGGCTTGATCATGCAAGGTGTCGACGTTTTGCGTGATCAGCCCGGCGATCCGTTGCCGGGACTGCAAACTGGCCAGCGCCTGGTGGGCGGCATTGGGTCGAGCCTGGCGGATCCGCGGCCAGCCGAGCATCGCCCGCGCCCAATAACGCCGTCGCGCCGCGGGCGCGCTGAGGAACTCTTGATACATCATTGGCGCTTTGCCGCGACGCACGCCCTCGGTGTCGCGGTAGTCCGGGATTCCCGAAGACGTGCTGATGCCGGCGCCGGTGAGAATCAGGAAGGGTTGTTCCGCCATCAAGTGGCAAAGTTTTTCGAGAGGCTCGCAGTCAAGTCTATCGGTCATATTGAGCACCGCTGCCAATACCGGAGTTGAAGCACTTTCGCGCAGCCTATTCCCCGCGAATGTACTGCTCCAGCTGTCGGATCAGGTCGGCCTGTTCGGCAATGGCTTCCTTGACCAGGTCACCGATGGACAGCAAGCCGAGCAGTTGGCCGTTTTCCACCACCGGCAAGTGGCGCAAGTGGCTGTCGGTCATGATCCCCATGCAGCTCTCGACAGTCTGGTGGGAATCCACCGTGATGACGGGGGCGCTCATGATGGTGCTGACCGGCGTGCGGACCGAAGACAGTCCATGCAGGACCAGCTTGCGGGCATAGTCGCGCTCGCTGATCATGCCGACCACCAGGCCTTCTTCCACCACCGGCAGGGCACCGACGTTTTTTTCGGCCATGACCATCAGCGCTTCCAGCACCGTGTGATGCGGGGGGATGGTATGGACTTGCTGGTTGTGCTTGACCTTCAACTTCAGTAGTTCGGCTACGGTTTTCATGCAGGCCTCTCCAGTGCGGTACATGGGGCGGCCGCGAACCGCCCTGATGGTTTATACAGAATCCTAGAGATGAGCCGGCAGGGCAAGGACCAAAGCGGCACCCATCAGCTAGAAAAACGTCATCGAGCGGTTTTCCCGCGGACACCCGGGCATGGTGCCGCCCGTCATCAGCGCCATGCCACGGATGTGGAACCTCCGGTTACTTGCGCGCCTCGAGGATCAGGTTGAACGGGGTTTGCGTAGCCCGGCGGAAATGCTTGAACCCGGCCTCGGTGAATACCTCGCGCAAGCGCGCCTCTCCGGCTTGCGCACCCAGACCCAGGCCGACTTCCTGGGACAGCGAGTTCGGCGTGCAGATAAAGGTCGACGCGGCGTAGAACAAACGCCCCACCGGGGTCATGTTTTCGTCGAGGGTATCGTTGGCGAACGGTTCCACCAGCAGCACCGTACCGTCCGGCTTGAGTGCTCTCGACGCATGCCGGGCAGCGCCGACCGGGTCGCCCATGTCGTGCAGGCAATCGAAGTAGCAGATCAGATCGTAATCGTTGTCAGGGTAGTCCTTGGCGGTGCCCTGAATGAAGCTGGTGCGATCCGCGACGCCGCCTTCTTGCGCACGTTGCTTCGCGGTGCTGATGGAGGGTGCGTGGAAGTCGACGCCGACGAAACGTGATGCGGGGAAGGCCTGGGCCATGATCACTGTCGATGCGCCGTGCCCGCAGCCGATGTCTGCGACCTTGGCCCCGGCCTTGAGCTTGTCGACCACTCCGTTCAGGGCCGGCAACCACTCGGCTATCAGGTGCGCCCGATAGCCAGGCCGGAAGAAGCGTTCCGTACCGTTGAACATACACGGATGGTGATCACCCCAGGAAAGGGCGCCATTGCCGCGCATGGCGGTGACCAGTTTGTCCTTGTCATGGAACAACGCGGCGATCACCGAGGCGCCACCCGCTGCATAGACTGGAGAATCCTCGATCGCCAATGCCAGGGCTTGCTCCTCGGGCAGGCGGAACTGCCCGTCTTTGTGCTCCATGTAACCGGAAGCTGCATGGGCGCTGAGCCACTCACGGAGCAGTCGTGCATTGCAACCGGTACGGTCGGCGAGCGTTTCTGGGGTGATGGGTTGGCTGTCGGCCATGGCCCGGTACAGTCCGAGTTCTTCGCCAAGAATCATGTTGGCGAGCATCGCCGCGCCGCCCATATCTGATACTAGTTTGCCCATGAAATCATTAAGTTTGGCCTCGTCCATTTGCCTGTCCTCCTGCAGCGCGCCACTGTCCACTGGAGTTGTTTGATCAACAACCTGCTCGGCGGTGGCTGGATAGATGATCAGGGCGACAGCGCAGGGTCGGGAAACCGTCTGCTGCGCGAGCTCCCGGACCCAATGCAGGTCCGGGACGAGTGGGACGCCATAGCGTCGTCCTGTCCGATGTCACTGTGAACTCAAACCCTCACAGGTCCATTGCGAACGGCGATAAGCTCCTGAGCACTTCTTGTGTAGGGCAGTTTCAGTGTAGTAGCGGGGGCTTGTCTGCGTCGTGCCGGATGTCTGGCTCGTAGCAGCTGCCGAGCCCCGCGAGGCTGCGTTCGACCGCGAAGCGGGCGTTAAATCAGGCGATGAAGTCTTTCTAAGGAAACTGGAGGCGGAGGATTTTGCGAGGACTGCGTCCTCGAACGCAGCCTCGCGGGCTCGGCAGCTGCTACGGGGCCAAGCCAATCATATCCCCCGCCGTTTATCCGGTAACCACCCGATAGCAAGGCACATACGCCGCGCCGCCCGGCAGCTTCATCCGGTGCTGTCGCACGAAGGCCTGCAGCAAGTGGTCCAGAGGCTGCAGGACGGCCGCATCGCCATGGATCTTGTAGGGGCCATGCTGCTCGATAAGACGAATGCCTTTGTCTTTCACATTGCCGGCAACGATCCCGGAAAAGGCCCGGCGCAGGTTGGCCGCCAGTTCGTGGGGCGGCAGGTCGCGTTTGAGCGCAAGGTTGGCCATATTGGCGTGTGTCGGGTCGAACGGGCGCTGGAAGCCTTCCTCGATCTTCAACAGCCAGTTGAAATGGAAGGCATCGTTGCGCTCTCGGCGGAACTGTTTGACTGCCTTTAGCCCCTCGGTCATTTGCCGGGCAACTTCAGCCGGATCGTCGATGATGACCTGGTAGTGACTCTGTGCTTCTTCGCCCAGGGTAGCGCCGACGAAAGCGTGCAATTGCTCGAGATAGGGCGCCGCATTCTTCGGCCCGGTCAGGATGACAGGGAAGGGCAGATCGCGGTTGTCCGGATGCATCAGGATGCCGAGCAGGTAAAGGAATTCCTCGGCGGTGCCGGCGCCACCCGGGAAAATGATGACGCCGTGACCCACTCGAACGAATGCTTCAAGGCGCTTCTCGATGTCCGGAAGGATCACCAGTTCGTTGACGATCGGATTAGGCGCCTCGGCGGCGATGATGCCAGGTTCAGTCAGGCCCAGGTATCGGCCACCGGTCATGCGCTGCTTGGCGTGGGCGATGGTGGCGCCTTTCATCGGCCCCTTCATCACGCCAGGTCCACAGCCGGTGCAGACATCCAGGCGGCGCAGGCCGAGTTCGTGACCGACCTTCTTGGTGTACTTGTATTCTTCGGTGTTGATTGAGTGCCCGCCCCAGCACACTACCAATTTCGGCTCGACACCTGGACGCAGGGTGCGGGCGTTGCGCAGCAGGTGGAAGACGTAGTCTGTGATGCCTTGGGAGCAGCTCAGATCAATGCGCGGGCTGTCCAGTTCGTTTTCGGTATAGACGATGTCGCGCAGCGCGCTGAACAGCATTTCCCGGGTGCTGGCGATCATCTCGCCATCGACGAAGGCGTCCGCGGGCGCGTTGAGCAGCTCCAGGCGAACTCCACGATCCTGCTGGTGGATGCGCACCTCGAAGTCCTCATAGGCCTCGAGAATGGTCTTGGCGTTGTCGATGTGGGTGCCCGTGTTGAGGATGGCCAGGGCGCATTGGCGAAACAGCTTGTAGATACTGCCTGAGCCAGCTTCGCTCAGTTGTTGGACTTCACGTTGGGACAGCGTTTCCAGGCTGCCTTTAGGGCTTACCGATGCATTGATTACTTGTCTTTGGGGCATTCTAGATTCCCTGTGAACAATGCCACTGAGCCAGTGCAGCTCAGTGACATGAAGATAGTGGGCAGCAAACGCGGTCGCGCGTAGCGAGATATTCTTTTTGACGACAGGATGGGAAAGCAAAAAACGGGGTGAGTTCCGGTGGTCGCTGCTATCCGGAGGGTGCCGCTCGATTGGCTGGTTGCATATGGACTTTCCCCAATTCGCACAGTGTCCCTCACTCTATAGCTGATCCTGATGGTGCCTGCTACTTCGCTCTGCGCAGATCATCCTACGGTAACGCTCCCGGCTTTGGCGTGGGCAAGCCTGTGTCATGGCAAAAAAAACTTTGCCTGAGCACTCCAGCACCCAGGGCAAGGTCTTTGAAAACTATGCCAAATCATTAAGCGTGTCTATGTGCGTCCCTACAGGGGATAATGCCCGGCAATCGTATTATCAACTCGACAAAGGGGTCCAGCAGGCGTGATGTTCGAGATCAAACAGTGGAATCCTGAAACCTATCGACGCCAGACCCGACGCAGCACGCTGTTCATTGCCCTGGGCTTTGTGCTGCTGGCGATGGTCCTGTCGACCCTGGCGGTGATGCTGTTCGGCGAACCCGGCGGCGATAATTTCCATTTGAACCTGGGTGGGGTGATCGCCGCGCTGCTGCTGGGTGTGATGCTGATGCGGGTCAGATTCTGGGCGCAGCCGTGGATGGCAGCGGCCGTCTATGGCTGGCAACTCAAGCGTAGCCTGATGCGCATCACTAATGTCATGCATCACGTGACTGCCGGCGCGCTGGTCGATGATCCGGCGGCGATGAAACTGCTGCGCTTTTATCATCTGGGTATCACGCAGATGCACCAGCTGGATGGCAACTCCAGCTCCCTCAGCCAGATGGTGCGCGAGATCGACCAGCACAAGGCGCGCATGGAGGCGCTAGCCATCGATACCGAACAGTCTCGACTGGATCCTGACTGGATTGATGCGGTGAAGAAGATCCCTGCGACCCGGTAAATACTGCGCTACAGCGTCTGCTGTCGCTGATCCCGATAGGGCTCAAACCAGCAGGCGCAGCGTTTCAAAGAGTTGTCGATCTTCCTTTCTGGCAGAGCGGGCATGGCGCCGAATGACCTGCAACAGGCATTCGGTGAAACAGATCGCCGCATTGCTCAATGCGCCATTGCGCCGAGTGACGATGCTCAGTTGTCTGGGCTCGAACTGTTCGGCCAGTGACAAGGACACCACCCGCCCCAGAAATGGCGGGGCAATACTCACAATCGATGGCCCCCAGGTGCACATGTCGGCCCGCTCGACCATCATCTGCAAGATCGCCAATGAATGGGCCCGAACGATGCGTTGCTCATCGATGTGCGCGCCATGCTTCCAGAACAGTTCCTGCATCAGCGCATCGTGGCCATCCGGCGCATAGTTCAAGGTCCAGTTCTGCTCCAGCAGCTCATGGATCGAGCGACAGCCCTGGCGTGGATGACCCTGGCGGACCAGAACCGAGGTCTGGTAATCGAGCAATGTTTCGCAGGCAAATTCCCGGGTCGCTTGGGAAGGGTGCAGCTGGCCAATCGCAAAATCCATGCTGCCATCGCGCAGCAGTGGCTGGGCAACCGCCATCAGGCTTTCGAACAACTCCAGCCGGACTTCAGGCATACGCTCTCGAAAGTCCAATACCACAACTCGGCGACCTATGCCTCGTTCAGCGCATTCGGGATTGCCGGGGTGCTCTACGCCTGCAGCGCGTTCTTTTTCATCTGGCTGTTCCGTCGCGGCGAACAGCATTGGCTGGCTTACCTCAAGCCTCGTACCTATTGATCCCTGACTGGAGTTGCCCGGATGTATCCATTGGTGGTCGAAGATATTTACAAGAACTATGGCAGACACGAAGTGCTCAAGGGTGTGTCGCTCAAAGCCAGGGCCGGCGATGTGATCAGCATCATTGGTTCTTCCGGCTCCGGTAAAAGTACCTTTTTGCGCTGTATCAACCACCTCGAACAGCCCTCGGCCGGACGCACTATTGTCAACGCCGAAGAGCTGCGCACCCGCAAGAATTCCAGGGGCGAGCTGTGTATCGCCGATCCGAAACAGCTGCAGGCGATGCGCAGCAAGCTGGCGATGGTGTTTCAGCACTTCAATCTGTGGAGCCACATGACGGTGCTGGAAAACATCATCGAGTGCCCGATGCACGTGTTGGGCATCAGCCGCAGCGAAGCACTGGAGCGCGCACGCCACTATTTGTCCAAGGTCGGTTTGACCGACAAGGTTGCCGGTCAATACCCCGCGCACCTGTCCGGCGGACAGCAACAACGCGTTGCTATTGCGCGAGCACTGGCGATGGAGCCTCAGGTAATGCTGTTCGACGAGCCGACTTCAGCGCTGGACCCCGAACTGGTGGGCGAGGTGCTCAAGGTGATGCAACAACTGGCGGAGGAGGGCCGGACCATGGTGGTGGTGACCCACGAAATGGCCTTCGCCAGGCATGTCTCCAACCACGTGATCTTTTTGCATCAGGGGCGGGTTGAAGAGCAGGGATCACCGAGCAGCGTGCTTGATAACCCAGGAGTGAGCGACTGAAGCAGTTTTTGGCGGGTAGCCTCAAGTGACTGTGCAGCCAATCTTCGGTACCCGGCACTTTGGCGAAAACAGGGGTGAATACCAGACCGTCCCAACCCTGCATCGATCCACTGAGCTGCCGCAGACTGCGGGCGCGGGTTGGCTGGCACTCGCAGTCACTGTCGCACGTTCTGGTACAACATCAACCTTGAGGTTTCATGCATGGCGCGGGTCAGCTGCTCCAGGCGTTTGAACTCTTCAGGGTTTTGCCGAGCCACGTCGTCCATCGGCGTCAGCGAGGCCAGGTCGTGGAGCGTCGGCGAGCTGCCGTCGTGCTGCATCTGCAGCATATAGTGTTGAGTAACGCCGGCAATTACCGGGAACGTGCCCTCATGTAATACCAACGGCACCACGCGTTCACCCTCGGGCGCGGGCTGCTGTATATCACGACCCATGCCGCTGTTGCGAAACTCAAGGCCGGCCATGCCCGCCACGGTTGGCAGCAAGTCCACCAGGCCGACCGCTTCCTTGACGTTACGCGTCCCGAGCAAGCCAGGCGCGTGGATGATCATCGGCACCGCATTGCTTTCCAGGCCCAGTTGCTCATAAGCCGGTGCCAGGAACGGGATCTCGGCGATACGGGTGTTATGGTCGCCAAACAGCACGAAAATGGTGTTGTCGTAGTAGCCGCCTTCTTTGGCGATTTCCATCAAGCGTCCGATGTTGAAGTCCAGCAAGCGCACTGCATTGTACTGCTCGACACTGCGCGATCCTGCGGCCTGTACTTGCGCCAGGGTAGGGTGCTTGACCTCGAATCCATCATTGCTTTTGGGAATCGTGAAGGGACGATGGTTACCGGCAGTCTGTACATACGCAAAGAACGGTTTGTCCTTGGGCAGTGCTTGCAGGATCTTGTCGGTTTCCTTGAACAGATCCAGATCTGAAATTCCCCAGACATCCACCACTGGGGATTTCCAGTCCCGCTCCTGGAACAAACGAACTCCGTCGATGCTTTGCTGAATCAAGGCATTCATATTGGCCCAGCCGGAGTTGCCGCCGATGGTGTAGATCTTCTCATAACCGGTGAAGGCATTGATCAGTGTGTGCTGCTTGGTGATCAGCGGATTACGCGTCGCGGTTTGCTGACGCGTTACGTCAGGCACCCCGGTAATGCTGGCCCAGACGGTTTTTGCGGTCCCGGTGACCGGAACATAGAAGTGCTCGAAGAACCAGCTCTGGGTGGCCAGGCGATCGAGATTGGGCGTCGGATTGATCGGGTTGCCATAGGCCCCGACGGCGCTGGTACCCAGCGACTCAAGCATGACGAACATCACGTTCGGTGGCCGGGAGCCCGGTATTTTGTAGGGTTGTGGCGTCTGGTGACGGACGAAATCAAGGGTTTGCGGGTCGGGCTGGTCGACCCCCAGGTACTTGGCCATGACCGTATAGTGTTCGCGCACCTGCGCTTCGTCATAGCGCGACTGGCCGACCTTGACCGTGTCGTAGAGGAAAATCACCGGGTTCAGGCCCAACGCAGCGATCCGATCATTGCCCGAGTAGAACGCATCGCTCCAGCGCAACGGGACAGGGTTTTCGAGGTTCATGTTTTCGACACGGCCCAAAATACCCAGCAGCACCAGCACGACCATCACCGCGCCACCCCAAATGGCGGAGATCGGGTGAATGGGCTTGCGGGGGCGGTCCAGCGTCACGCGTTCCAGACGCACCAGGGCCAGGGTCACCAGCGCGACCGTTGCCAGCCAGCCCAGTGAGATCCAGATAACCGGGTAGGTTTGCCAGACCATGTCACGGGATATTTGCGCATCCTCGATGAAGCGCAGCACGGTGGCGTTGATCCTCACGCCCAGGTACGCGTAATGGCCAAAATCGATGATATAGATCAGCAGCAGGACGCTCAGGGATGCCAATAGATACGTGCGTGCGATCCGGCGAAGCAGGCGGCTGCCGACAAGATTCCAGCGAGGAATCCAGGCCGGCAACGCCAGCGGCAGCATCACCAGAATGGCCAGGCGCAGATCGAAACGAAAGCCGATGCCCAAGGTTTCCAGGACGGCATCTTCGCCGATCAGGGCTTTGGCGTCGAAACCGGAAAAGCCGAAAAAGAACACCACCCGTAGCAGTGCAAACAGCGCAAACATTATCGCTGTTGCGCCTAGCCAGTAATGCAAACGTCTCGATTGCAGCCAACCCATCCATGTTCCCCTGTGAAAAAAAATGCCGTTGAATCTCAAACGGATACGTTTCGCACTGAGCCGCGCCGCTTGATCAGCGAACCATAGGTCCCGCGCGTAGCAAGCATCAGCAGTGCCGCGCAGCAATACAGACCCAGCAGCGGATCAACCAGGTAATCCCAGTAGTTTTGCGAAGGTTTTATCCCGGCGACGAAGGCCAGGGTCGCGCTGGCCAGCATCACGACTGCCAGGCCGTTGCGCAGGTAAAACAGGCTTAACGTCAGCAGTGCGACGAAGATCAACATGGGGCGCGGGCTGTAGCCAAACCGATAGGGGTCCAGATAACTCAAACCCAGGGTTGCCGGGTACAGGGCCAAGGCCATCGCGGCAAAGAGGATCAATACACTGGTTTGACCCTGTTGCGCAGGCGGCAAGAAACCCAGTCGACGCAAACAGCCCCACCCCATGAACACCAGTGACGTGATCGCAAGGTCATCGATGTGGCTGCGCAAGTAAGCGGCCAGCGACAACCCGTCCAGCGGTATGAAGCTGGCTGCCAGCAATGCGACCAACAGCGCGATACGCCAAGCCTTGTTTAAACCCAAAGAAGGCAGCAACAGGAAGATGATCATTGCGAAGCTGATATGGGCTTGCCACAGGTTAATCATTTGAGACGCTCGGACAGCCACGCCTCATTGAAGGTGACGTGCTTGATGAAGGTGTTGTTCCAGGAATACACCAAGTGATACAGACCGTCGGGACTTCGGATGAAGTACGGGTATTCATATTCGAACTTGCACTCTTGATCAGTACATACCCGGTCGTCGAGGTTATTCAGGAACTGGGCCTCCAGCGGCTGGCGAAGCGCGCCACTGGAGCCGCGAAACTCATTGCCAATGATTTCCTTGTAAGCCTCGGGTGAAAAAGGAGCACCCTGTGAATCAGGTGATTTGTCCAGGTCGCGCAATGAGCGCCAATCGTCCATTTTTGCGTCGGTACCGTAAAGACTCAACTTGAAGCGCCCCTCCTGCAGGTCATTGAGCGCCACCAGCAAGCCATGTTCGGGAGTCGCGACGGCCGCCAACGAGGAATTCGGATTCGATGGATCGAGGGGATAAGGCTCACTCCAGGTTTGTCCGGCATCATCAGTGCGGGTCGCCAGCACACGGTGGTGGGTGTCGCCGGCATAGCGCAACAAGGCGATGCCGCGCTGTCCATCCAGCGGAACTACCGTCGGCTGCAATGAATTATTGCCGCGGCTGATGCGGAATTTATCGATCACATCCCCGTCTGCGCTCAAGTAGAGGTACTCGGCAAACTTGCCCAGAAATTCGTGGTAGACCGGTAAACCGATGGAGCCGTCGGCATGAAACACCGGTGCCGACCGGACCAGGGTGCTGATATTCAGAAAGGGTGAAGTGATCAATTGGCGTGGCGCGGACCATTGGCGACCATAGTCGTCCGAGACCATCACATTAACCGCACTGCCAGCCCAGCCACCCATGGACACGGACACGTAGAACAACCAGAGGCGCTTGTCCGGCGCCAGTGCAATGATCGGGTTGCCCAGTTTTCGAATGTATTTTCGAGTGCCTTGTTGAGTCGAATCCCGAGTCGCCAATACCTGTTCCGCACCCCACTCGCTGGTTTTCGCGTTGAAAAGGGCAGAGCGCACCTGCACGTCGGCTGAGCCTTCGCGAGAACCGGCGAACCAGACCGCCATCAGGCTACCGTCAGGCAAGGCTGTTACCGCCGAGGAATGCACGAAGTCCACCAGCCCGGACGAGGCGAAACGGCTGGTATAAATGGGCTTGGCCACTTGTTCAGCCACAGCCATCGCCGGATTCATCAGGGCAAAGGAAGAATGCGTAGCAGCAGGATGGGTAAACCATGCGCCCGCAAACAGGCAAGAAAGCGCAAGGTAAGCACAGAAGGCAGTAAGGCTGGGTAGTTTGATGCGCATAATTAAAGCTGAGCATCTCTTGGCCCGATTAGCCCCGCAACCTAACACTTGAAGTTACAGACTCGGTCTTTAACGAGCTCCGGCTTTGTAAGTAAATGTTTGTGAGGACCTGGCTCACCCCAGTCTGCAGCAGAAATTATTTGTAAATCAACAGCTTGTAGCTTTCAGAAGGCGGCTGACCGTTGATCCAAAACTGAGTTTCGACGGGCGGTGATCTGCGATTTTTTATGCCGATTTTGATCTTGTGAGAGGCGACGGTGCGCCGATCCGACTTGCTCGCAATGCAGACGGCCTGGCAGCCGGCCTGTCGCTCGCGGATGTACAAAATCCCCCTGTAGGAGCTGCCGAAGGCTGCGATCTTTTGATCTTGGCGTTTGGTCGGTGTATATCCCCATTCCTGCGGTGCTCAGGCATTCATCAGGGCCATTGCCTCCGGTCGGCTTCACACCCTGAGCTTTCCGTCAACACGGTTTTGCCATCTCCAATGCTTAACTGACTGGCACACCGAAGTCACCCTCGAGCAGCTTGAGGTGGATGAGGATGCGATCCGGTAGTTCAGCCGGACCGTCTTTTTCAGAGACTCCCTAATCATTTTGACTGATCGGAAACAAGTCATCAGCCCCATTTAGTTCCGGTAGACGTGATGCTGAATATTTACAGTTATAGATAGCGAATAGATTTTAAACGATAAGCTTTACGCTGGAATTGGAATATCCGGGCCTCAGCTTTTTCAGAAAAAGCGCGTGTTCCGTCCATGCACTATACTTCTTGCTGACTTTGTCGTCAGGATCGGTGGTACTTGTCTATCCTGCTTGGGCGTCATTGAGTAACAGGAATAGGATGAAGAGAAAATGGCAATAGCAATTATCTTGATTCTAATCATTGTTGCGTCAGTGCTGTTCCACATACTCGCGCCTTGGCATGCGACACCGGCAGCTTCCAACTGGGGGTCAATAGACACCACCCTGTTCATTACCCTGATCATTAGCGGGATATTCTTCATTGCCATCACGGTATTTATGGCAGTAGCCGTGGTGCGTTATCGTCACAAGGAGGGTTCCAGGGCGGCTTACCAGCCAGAAAATAAAAAGTTGGAATTATGGTTGATTATCGTGACCTCGGTAGGTATTGCCGCGATGTTGGCGCCAGGTCTGGTTGTTTACAGTGATTTCATCCGGGTGCCGAAAAATGCGTATGAACTTGAAGTGGTCGCCCAGCAGTGGCAGTGGGCCTTTCGCTTTTCCGGCCAGGACGGGAAGCTGGGCAAATCGGATATCAGGTTTGTTGATTCCGCCAATCCCCTCGGCCTTGATCCCAAGGATCCTGCCGGGCAGGACGATGTGCTTATAAAAAATAATGAAGTTCGCCTTCCGCTCGATCAGCCGGTGAAAGTTTTACTGCGTTCTAAAGATGTGCTGCACAATTTCTATGTACCGCAAATTCGCAGCAAGATGGATATGGTGCCAGGGATGGTGTCGCACTTTTGGTTTACCCCGACTAAAACCGGGAAATATGAAGTCCTTTGCGCTGAATATTGTGGCGTAGGCCATTTCAACATGCGCGGTCATATGATCGTGGAAGAACAGAACGTCTTCGATCAATGGCTGAACAGCCAACCGACTTTTGCGCAGACATTAACGACAGCGGCCAAGCCCAGTCGGGACAGCGTGCTGGAAAAAGGCCGTCTGTTGGTCGAAAACCTCGGCTGCAGTGCCTGCCATAGCCAGGATGGCAGCGCCAGTCTCGGCCCGGGATGGAAGGGCCTGTACGGCCGCACTGAACAGCTTGCCGATGGCACCAGTGTGCTGGTCGATGAGGCCTACCTGAAAGAGTCGATCCTCGATCCGAAGGCCCGACTGGTACAGGGTTACCCGCCGGTCATGGTGGCCTATACTCTCACTGGAGATGAATTGGGTGCTCTCGTCGCCCTGATCAAATCACAGGGTGCTGCGCGGCAAGACGATGAGCCTTCTGCCAACGAAGCGTCGGGCCCAGGTGACGACTTGGCGGCGCAGGGCCAGCGGCTGGCCGAGTCGCTCGGTTGTCTGGCCTGTCACAGTGTCGATGGCAGTAAGGGCGTCGGCCCCAGCTGGCAGGGCCTGTATGGCAATACACAAACCCTTGCCGACGGTACGACGATAAAGGCCGATGAGGGCTACATAAAAGATTCGGTTCTTCATCCGAGTGCAAAAATCGTCAAGGGCTATGCAGCCGTCATGCCGGCCTTTACTCCGAGCGATGAGGAGTTGAACGCACTGATCGCTTTTATCAAATCCAAAGCGAATGCCGACGCTGATGCGAGCAAGGCGGAGCCAGGGAAGTAGCCGTAAAGCAGCCAGAAACACACTGAAACTTCAGCAGGAGGATGACGTGATGGCCTATGCGGAGCATGCCGAAACAGACGTACTGCACGAACCCAAGAGTTTCCTGACCAAATATATCTGGAGTCAGGACCACAAGGTCATAGCCGTTCAATATTCCCTGACGGCTATCTTCGTGGGGATTATAGCCGTGGTGTTGTCCGGCTTGATGCGCATGCAGATAGGCTTCCCCGGTAGTCTGGAGTTCATGGACGCCAGTGCTTACTATCAGGCGATGACCATGCACGGCATGATCATGGTCATTTATTTGCTGACGGCTTTGTTTCTGGGTGGCTTCGGCAACTATCTGATCCCACTGATGGTGGGTGCCCGCGACATGGTTTTCCCCTATGTCAACATGCTGAGTTACTGGTTCTACCTGCTGGCGGTACTGGTGTTGCTCTCCAGTTTCTTCGTCCCTGGCGGCCCCACCGGTGGGGGCTGGACGCTCTATCCGCCACAGGTGATTTCTCAGGGGACACCGGGGACCGAGTGGGGCATCGTACTGATGCTCGTCTCACTGGCGATTTTTATTGTCGCAACCACCATGGGCGGGTTGAACTATGTAACCACGGTGTTGCAGGCGCGCACGCACGGCATGACATTGTTTCGCATGCCGCTCTCCGTATGGGGAATCTTCATGGCCTCGATCATGGCCTTGCTGGCCTTTCCGGCGTTGTTGGTCAGTGCGGTCATGATGCTGTTTGACAAACTGTTGGGCACCAGCTTCTTTATGCCGGCGATGATCTCGCTGGGGCAGCAGCTCGATCACCAAGGTGGCAGCCCGATATTATTCCAGCATCTATTCTGGTTCTTCGGCCACCCGGAAGTCTACATCGTTGCTCTCCCCGCGTTTGGTCTGGTCTCCGACTTGATCAGCACGCATGCGCGTAAAAATATCTTCGGCTATCGAATGATGGTGTGGGCCATTATTGCGATTGGCGTGCTCAGCTTTGTGGTCTGGGCGCACCATATGTATGTCAGCGGAATGAACCCCTACTTTGGGTTTTTCTTCGCCGTCACCACCTTGATCATCGCGGTGCCGACCGCACTGAAAGTCTACAACTGGGTGCTGACCCTGTGGCAGGGCGACATCCATCTGACCGTGCCGATGCTGTTTGCCCTGGGCTTTATCGTCACCTTTCTGGTGGGCGGTCTGACCGGGTTGTTTCTCGGCAATGTGATCGTGGATATTCCGCTCTCGGACACCTATTTCGTCGTAGCCCATTTTCATATGGTCATGGGAGTCGCACCGGTACTGGTGGTGTTCGGCGGCATTTATCATTGGTTCCCGAAAGTAACCGGGCGCATGACGAACGAGACCCTGGGCAAGCTGCATTTCTGGATTACCTTTCTGGGCACCTACGCCATCTTCTTCCCCATGCACTACCTGGGTTTCCAGGGCATGCCACGCCGCTACTACGCCTTTGAAAACTACGAGTTCATCCCGCAGTCGGCGCAAGATTTGAATGCCTTCATTACGGTGGTCGCATTGACCGTTGCCGTTTCCCAACTGCTGTTCCTGTTCAACCTGGCCTGGAGTGTATTTAAAGGCAAGCCTGCGGGCAGTAACCCTTGGGGCGCGGCCAGTCTGGAATGGCAAACGCCGAATACCCCGCCGATACACGGTAACTGGGGAACCGAGCTGCCAGTCGTGCATCGCTGGGCCTATGACTACAGTGTGCCGGGGATAGAACAGGATTTCGTTGCACAAACAGTCTCCGCCGAGGAGCTGGAGCATATGCGGCAACTCAATGCCGGAACCAGGATAGCGGACGTAAAAACATGAACAGACTGCTATTGAGAAACGCCGACGGCGCTGACCCCGGCGGCAGCTGGAATCGCGATCCTGAAGGTATTCAGGCCGCCGAGGGTGCCGATAGGCGCCAAACCGCAAAGATAGGCCTGCGCTTGTTTCTGGGCGTGGTGAGCTCGTTATTCTTTCTCTTCCTGATCGCCTTTATCGCCCGCTCGCAAATGGCCGACTGGCTACCCCTGACAGAGCCCCTGGCGCCGTTAGCCAATCCACGGCAGCTATGGCTGAATTCGGCTTTTCTGGTATTCAGTTGCATCGCACTGCAGTGGTCGCGTATGGCCGCCCGACGGGATCGAATGGGCGCAACTGTCATTGGCTTTGCATTGGGGGGCGTCTTTGCAATTGCCTTTCTGGCGGGACAAGTCTGGGTCTGGCAGCAGTTTGTCGCCTGGGGCTACTTTGTCGCCAGCAATCCGGCCAACAGTTTCTTCTACCTGTTGACCGGCCTGCATGGGCTCCACCTGCTGGGCGGGCTGATAGCCTGGAGCAGAACCTTCGCTAAATTCCTGCATCGTGTGCCGCTGCCGCAACTCAGCGCCAGCGTAGAGCTCTGTGCCATCTATTGGCATTACTTGTTGGGTCTTTGGTTTGTGCTATTCGCTCTGCTGACCAGCACACCGCAAACCTATGAAGCCATCGCCAGATTCTGCGGCCTGAGGTGAAGAGCCATGGCATCGCACCCTCCAGTCCCAGACGAGTCCAGTTCAGCCAATCCATCAAGCTCGCTGCCTGCACCGGGATGGCAGGGCATCGCCAGCGACTGGTCCTCGGATAGGGAGGCTTTCAAGCAGGTCCCCTGGGGCAAGGCGATGATGTGGATATTCCTGCTCAGCGATACGTTTATATTCACCTGTTTTTTAATCGGCTACATGTCGGTACGCATGACCATCACCACCCCCTGGCCGAATCCCAGTGAAGTGTTCGCATTGACGATCGGCGGTAAAGACATCCCGCTTATTCTGATCGCCATCATGACCTTTGTGCTGATCAGCAGCAGTGGCACCATGGCCATGGCAGTTAATTTCGCCTATCGCCGTGATCGCGCGAAAACCACTGCGCTGATGCTGGCGACCGCAGCCTTGGGTGCGACCTTCGTCGGCATGCAGGCATTTGAATGGAGCAAGCTCATCGCAGAAGGGGTGCGTCCCTGGGGGAACCCCATGGGGGCGGCGCAATTCGGTGCCAGCTTTTTCATGATTACCGGTTTCCACGGGCTGCATGTGTCACTCGGCGTCGTCTACCTCAGCATTGTGGCGCTGAAAGTATTGCGGGGTGATTATGAGCGCTCCGGAAACTATCAGATCGTCGAGATAGCCGGGCTTTACTGGCACTTCGTGGACTTGGTGTGGGTGTTTATTTTTGCATTCTTCTATTTATGGTAGGTCTGAGAGGCAACAGGTTCTGAAGAGGAGCACTGATGATGGCGCATGCTCAGGGTCAGCAACATCCAATCAGTTTGTACCTTAAAATCTGGGGGCTGTTATTCGTCCTCAGCACGATGTCGTATCTTGTCGACTATTTTCACTTCCAGGGCTACCTCAGGTGGTCCCTGATTATCACTTTCATGTTGTTGAAGGCCGGTTTGATTGTCTCCATCTTCATGCATATGGCCTGGGAACGGTTGAGCTTGGTCTACGCCATATTGATGCCACCATTGTGTTTACTGGTGCTCGTCGGACTGATGGTCTCCGAGGCGGACTATGTTTTCCTCAGCCGGGTAGTTTTCTTCGGCCAATAGGAAACTTCCGGATGGCCTTGAGTCTCCAGGGGCTAGCGCGCAACAAGTGAAATGGCTTTATATCGTTCGCTTGAACTGATGCCATCTCTGCAGCCAGGCGACTGTCCAGTGGGGGGCTGCCGTTCCCGTGCCGGCGATCTTCAGCATTGGATGATGTTCGATTACCCGGTCCAATACCGGTTCCTGATCGGGGTCGACATCCACGAAGAAGATATGTTTGCCCTCGTCTACCACCTGTTTAAAACTGCGGAAGTGAGTGTTCGGCACCTGGATCCCCAAAAAGCCGCCTTCCCAGATGCAGAAGCCCAATACAACAATGGCCAGGAATATAAAAGGCACCCAGCCTGCGGCGGATTCGGTCCAACCCATCCACCAGGCGCCGCCAAGGACCAGCGCCGCGAGTGGCACACCGATCACCGCACCAATCTCGCCATCGCGAACAACATCCTGTTTCATTAACGAGTTAACTTCGTGGAGGTGATGTTGTTCAACATCAGCAACTTGTTCACTGAGCACATGAATCTGTTCGGAATTGATGCCGTTGGCTTCCAATTCATTTTCAACGGTTTCAAGATCGTCGAGATTGTCACTGATGTAATAGTGTCGATTCATGCCACACCTCCCATCTCGTGTTTGCTGTAGACCTCCTCTGTCTTGCAGCCCTTGACTGAGATTTGCAGTTGGTATCTGTACCCGTGGGCAACGTTGCACACTTCATGCAATCCGAAAGAAGTATAGCACCCCCGGCATGCAGGGTTGGCGGCGTCAAGGTCTAAAAACAGCATTAGGGCCTGGCGCACCCCGACGAACGCTTTTACACACTCTGGGCCGATTCCTGCCTGTCACGACTGGCGCGTCCGTGCACCTGGACCGAGTAACGGCTAAATTAGCTGAGCAACCAGAACCGCGTTGGTATAGATCAAGCTGCTATCACTCGCCTGATGCCCGACCAGATGGAAATGGCCACGCTCCTCATGCAAATAGACACGCATCTGGCAGTCGGATAGAGGGCCGTATCCCTCCGGCAGTTTCAAGTCCAGTGTATTCATATCGACATCGACCATGACTTCAGAGTCGTGGGTCTTTTCCAGGTGTTCTTCGGCCTGCTCCAGACGCAGATGGAGATCGCCATCGACGTAAAAATGGATTTCGCCCACCGGGGTGGACTTTTGCGCACCGCTGGCTTTGCACCAGCCTTCGATCGTCAGGGTACTCATGGGGGAACCTCTGATGTGGACTGTTGGACGCTGTAACACCAGCGCCTACTCAATTCTAGACCTGAATGTTCAACTGACTGGTCAATGCCGCACGGGAAATCGATACAGCAAGTCTCTGACTCGCTTGCCTGTCCATCCGTTATCAGAGAAGCTCCCATCCCATCCCATCCCATCCCATCTCATCTCGGCACAGGTATCTACACAACTTTGAAATACGGCGTAGGGCTGAATCCGTAGCAGCTGCCGAGCCTGCGAGGCTGCGTTCGAGGACGCAGTCGTCGCAAATCCTGTGCCCGCGGTTTACCTGAAAAAGCGTGTTGCCTGATTTTACGACCGCTTCGCGGCCGGACGCAGCCTCGCAGGC